>DASUOS010000384.1:0-10558 GCA_036276515.1 Anaerolineales bacterium
CAGCGCTTTTTCGGTCTGGTAGACCAGGCTGTCGGCGGTGTTGCGGGCATCGATCAGCTCACGGCGTTTCTTGTCCTCTGCCTCGTGGGAGCGGGCTTCCTGGACCATGCGGTCGATGTCGCCCTTGTTGAGGTTGGTCGAAGCCGTGATGGTGACCTTCTGCTCCTTGCCGGTTGCCTTGTCCTTGGCGGTCACATGCAGGATGCCGTTGGCGTCGATGTCGAAGGTGACTTCGACCTGCGGCATGCCGCGCGGGGCCGGGGGGATCCCGTCCAGGCGGAAGCGGCCGAGCGACATGTTGTCGTTTGCCATCGGGCGCTCGCCCTGCAGGACATGGATGTCTACAGCGGTCTGGTTATCCGCGGCGGTGGAATAGGACTCGGTCTTGCGGACGGGGATGGTCGTGTTGCGCTCGATCATCTTGGTCATCACACCGCCCAGGGTTTCGACACCCAGCGAAAGCGGGGTCACGTCGAGCAGCAGGATGTCCTTGACTTCGCCGCCGAGCACGCCGCCCTGGATGGCTGCGCCAATGGCTACAACTTCATCCGGGTTGACGCCCTTGTTGGGCTCCTTGCCATTGGTCAGCTTGCGGACCAGGTCCTGGACCATGGGCATGCGGGTCGAACCGCCCACCAGCACCACTTCATTCAACCGGCTGGCGTCCATACCTGCGTCTCGCAGTGCCGCTTCGAACGGCTTGCGGCAGCGCTCGAGCAGGTCTTCCGTCATCTGCTCGAACCTTGAGCGGGTCAGTTTCAGCTGCAGGTGTTTCGGCCCGCTGGCATCGGCGGTGATGTACGGAAGATTGAGCTCGGTCTCCATAACGGAGGACAGCTCGATCTTGGCCTTCTCTGCCGCCTCACGCAAACGCTGGAGCGCCTGTCGGTCGCCGCGCAGGTCGATACCCTGCTCCTTCTTGAACTCATCCGCGGCCCAGTTGACAATGCGCTGATCCCAGTCATCGCCGCCCAGGCGGGTATCGCCGTTTGTGGCTTTCACTTCGATCACACCTTCGCCTACTTCGAGGATGGACACGTCAAACGTACCACCGCCCAGGTCGAAGACCAGGATCGTTTCATTTTTCTTTTTATCAAGGCCGTAGGCCAGTGCGGAGGCTGTCGGCTCATTGATAATGCGCAGCACTTCCAGGCCAGCGATCTTGCCGGCATCCTTGGTAGCCTGGCGCTGGCTGTCGTTGAAGTATGCCGGGACCGTAATGACTGCCTGGGAGACAGACTGGCCCAGATAGGCTTCGGCATCGGTTTTCAGCTTGCCAAGGATCATCGCCGAGATCTCCTGCGGGGAATACTCGCGGTTTGTCACCGGGATCTTCACCCGCACATCCCCTGCCGGTCCCTGGACCACTTCATAGGAAACCATCTTGCGCTCTTCCTCGGTCTCATCATAGTGACGGCCGATGAAGCGCTTGATGGAATAGATGGTGTTTTCAGAGTTGACAACGGCCTGCCGCTTCGCGGTCTGACCGACGAGGCGCTCGCCATTCTTGTTGAAGGCAACCACCGATGGGACTAACCGCCCGCCCTCCGAAGAGGGGATCACGGTGGGCTGTCCGCCTTCCATGACGGCGACAACACTATTTGTCGTTCCCAAGTCAATACCAATTATCTTTGCCATAGAGAGGCTCCTTGCAAATAGAGTCTTTTACGCATATGTGATGCGCAGGAATAGTCAATGCTCCCATCTTACCCCGCCTATGCAAGAAAACCGTTAACGCAATGTAGAAATTGAATTGGATTCAACCCCCCTCCCCATTTTCCGACTGGAAGTACATCGGAAAATGGGGAGGGTGCCGAAGGCGGGTTGGGGGTCAAGGCTCTCCCACATTCAGCCAATCGAACGAGACAATCACCGGTGTATTCTCATAGGCGGCCGCAGTCACGCCCACCCTGCCGGAACCCAGTCCAAAGCGGCTGACATCTGCGTTCCGGATGACAGTGTCACCGATCAATAATGTAAGCGTTGGACCGGAACAGATCAGTCCGATCTGCTGTTCCATCCCGCTCTGCTGGATCTGGTTGGATACACCCTCCAGGATCGGCATGTAGTTGGCGATCCCGTTCGCCAGCCACTTTCCGTACAGGACATTGTAGGTTCCATCGCTGGAAACATTGTATTCCAGCCATCCATCTGAATCACTGTAGCGGCAGACAAGGCCGGCGGAGGCCGGAGTCATGGCATTGTTCACAAATGTTGTGCTGAGCCGGACATTGTCATACTCCTGCGCGCCGTACAGGCTGTAGATCCAGGTGAAATGCGAATCCATCTGGACGAGCAGGCGGCTGTTTTCGACCGTGACATTCGGAACCGCATCGTTCCCTGCCTGGAGGATGGCCCAGCCCTCCAATGTGGAATCGAATTCAGTTGTGAAAAATCTGGGGAAGGGTGTCGGGGAGAGCTCCGGGGTGGAGGTCGGCGCAGGAGTTTCGGTAAAAGGGATTGGCGTAGGTGGAACTGTCGCGGTTGCAAGGAGAGGCGCCACAGGCGTCGGCGTTGCGGTAGGCTGGCAGGCTGCGATCAGCAGCAAAAGTCCCATGAGAAGTTTTTTCATGGCGCTTATTAAAACACAGTTTGTCCGGCATGTCGTGCCGCGCTCCGCCCGACAGGGTTTGGAGAATGTGGAAAACAGCTGGAGTAAGACTAGTTGACGACAGATATGGTTGTCAATGGTTAAATAATTTGTCCCGTAGAGACGTTGCATGCGACGTCTCTACGGGACAAATCACAGGTGGAGATGGCGGGAATTGAACCCGCGTCCGAAAGATTCGACCCTCGGAAATCTACGAGCGTAGCCTGCTGAAGTTTGTCATCACAGGGATCTCAGCGGGCAGGGTACCCTGTGACCATCTGCTGGTCTTAAGCACATGTAGCAGATTTCATGTGCCGCACTCACACCATTGTTTCGCCCGATCCGTCACCGGGTGGAGGACGGTGCCGGCGGACGTGACGCCCTTAGGCGCCAGCTGTTACGTCGATCGCTTATGCAGCGAGGGGCATAGCAGCGTAGGAAGTGCGATTGGCACTTGATTTTTTGCACTGATTTTACGAGTTCGGCGCCTCTCGGCTCGCATTCCGGGACCAGCCTCTCCCGTCGAAGCCTGTCATCCCCATAGGATGGAGACCCATACCCAGGGCTTGGGACGGTCCCTTGCTCCCCTCCATTATAGCATACTTGCAGAGAAGACATTTATCTTGCCCTAAGGACTGCTTTATGCTAGACTGTTACCAGCTTTTTTTATGAGGAATAATTGATTATGAGTGAAAAAATCCTGATTATCGACGACGACTTGGACACCCTTCGCCTGGTCGGGCTGATGCTTCAGCGCCAGGGGTACCAGATCAGCGCCGCCACCAACGGCCAGCAGGGGCTGGACAAGGCCTTCGAAGAGTATCCGGATTTGATCCTGCTCGACATCATGATGCCCGATATGGATGGGTACGAGGTCACGCGCCGGCTGAGGCGCAACCCGTCCACCATGGAAACGCCCATCCTGATGTTCACCGCCAAGACCCAGCTCGATGACAAAGTGATCGGGTTCGAAGTAGGCGCCAACGATTACCTGACCAAGCCCACCCATCCCTCCGAGCTGCAGGCGCGCGTCAAAACCCTGCTTTCACGGGCCAGCGAGAAGAAGGAAGTCGCTGCCACGGACGGCAGTGGCAGCCGGGGATATGTGATCGGTGTGCTTGGAGCTCGCGGCGGTCTGGGGACCACGTCCCTGGCGGTCAATCTGGCCGCCAGCCTGCAGGCTCGCACCCGCAGCGATGTGATTGTGGCAGAGATGCTGCCGGGCCAGGGCTCTCTGGCGCTCGACCTGGGAGCGGTTGATTCCCATGGCCTGGCGGAACTTTTGAGCATTACGAAAATAAATGAGATTTCGCGTGAAAAAGTCCATGATGCGCTCGTCAGCCATGTTTCGGGATTGAAATTGCTTTTGTCCTCCGACCGGCCCCGTGACATGCACCTGATCAACCAGACCGCAAATTACGAGTTCCTTATCCGAAGGCTTGCCAGCCTGTCGCGATTCCTGGTGCTCGACCTGGGAGTGGGCCTTCAGCCATTCGCTGAAAAAATCCTGCACATGTGCGACGAGGTCATCATCGTTATTGAAGGGGTGCCAAACACGATTATCCACGCCAAGGCGCTGATCGAGGACATTGGCGCGCTCGGCGTACAAAAGAAATGCGTCCACGTTGTGTTGAACAATCGTGTGCGCTCCGATACGCAGCTGCCTTCGAGCCAGGTGCAGAACAAACTCGAGCACGAGATCATTACCACTCTGACGCCTGCTCCCGAGCTGTTCGTCCAGGCGACCCGCATGCAGACTCCTGCAGTGATATGCCAGCCCGACAGCCTGACTGCCAGACAGATCACCAAGCTGGTGGACTTCATCACCGAGCGGGAGACCCTGCCAAGATGACAGGAGCCGCCAGTCCGGCGCTCGCCTCGAATATGGCGATTGAGGACGCGGCGGAGCTGGTCCGCAAGGCAAAACGCGCCGTGGTCCTGACCGGCGCTGGCATCTCCACCCCTTCAGGCATACCCGACTTCCGATCGGAGGGGACCGGCCTCTGGTCCCGCGATGAACCGCTGGACGTTGCTTCCTTGAGCACGTTCCGTACTGCCCCCGAACGATTCTTCGAATGGTTCCGCCCGCTGGCCGGTCAGATCTTTTATGCAGCGCCGAACGCGGCCCATAAGGCGCTGGCCCGGCTCGAAGAGGCCGGCCACCTGCAGACCATCATTACCCAGAACATCGACGCCCTGCACCAAAAAGCCGGGTCCACATGCGTGGTCGAAACCCACGGCACGATGAGAACGCTGACCTGCACAAGCTGTTATCAAAAATTTGAAGCAGACACCTACATGAACGCTTTTATCACGGAGGGAACGCTTCCCTTTTGTTCCCACTGCAATGGAATTCTAAAACCGGATGTCATTCTGTTCGGCGAACAGCTGCCTCACACGGCCTGGATCCAGGCGCAGCGGGCGGCACGCCAGTGTGACCTGATGCTGGTGGCCGGTTCCTCGCTCGAGGTGCTGCCTGTAGCGGGTCTGCCAATGCAGGCCCTCGACCGCGGCGCTCACCTGATCGTCGTGAACAATACACCCACCTACGTGAACGTGCGTGCGGATGTGGTGATCCTGGAGGATGTTGCCTCCGTAATCCCCGAAATTGCAAAGCGAGCATTGCATGGCTGAGATCAAAACACAAACCCTCGACAGTTACCTGCGGTTGATCGAGATCTCGCGCGACCTGGCGTCGACGCTCGACCTCGATACCCTGCTCAACGATATCGTGCGCGCTTCGGCCGATATTACCCACGCCGAGGCTGCGTCGATCCTGCTCTACGACGATACCTCGCGCCAGCTGTATTTCCAGGTGGCGACCAACATCGACGAGCCCACCATGCGCGGCTTCGTTGTCCCGCTCGAGAAGAGCATCGCCGGCTGGGTGGTGACCAACCGCAAGTCGGTGCGCATCGACGATGCCCACAAGGACCTGCGCTTCTTCAGCGACATCGAGCAGACGATCGGCTACTCGACCAAGTCGCTGCTGGGGATACCCCTGATCACTAAGAATAAAGTGGTTGGGGTGCTGGAAGTGCTGAACAAGAAACGCGGCCGTTTCAGCGACGCGGACGAGTCCATGCTGACCGTGCTGGGCGCGCAGGCGGCGGTCGCGATTGAGAACGCCCGCCTGTTCCAGCAATCCGACCTGATCGCCGAGTTCGTCCATGAGCTGCGCACGCCGCTGGCTTCACTGAGCACCGCCACCTATCTGCTGCTTCGCCCGGAAATGTCACGCGAGCAGCGCGACCAGATCGTCAACAACATTCACAATGAAACGCTGCGCCTGAACTCACTTGCCTCCTCCTTCCTGGACCTGGCGAGGCTGGAGTCGGGCCGTGTCCAGTTCCGCCGGATGCGCTTCAGCGTGGCGGACCTGTTGTACGAATGCCGTGATGTGATGATGACCAAGGCGCTGGAGACCAATATCCAGATCCGCATCGATGTTCCGGGCGATATGCCGCTCATGGAAGCTGACCGCGACAAGATCAAGCAGGTCCTGCTCAACCTGCTGAGCAATGCCATCAAGTACAACCGTCCGAATGGCTCGGTGATCGTCACCGGCAGTTTCACCGAGACCGAGCTTTCCATCGTCATCCAGGATACGGGTGTGGGCATTCCTGAGGAATCCATCCCGCACTTATTCGAGAAATTTTATCGGGTGCGTGAGCACGAGGGAAAAGCCCAGGGCACCGGCCTGGGACTGTCGATCTGCAAACAGATCATCCAGGGGCACAACGGGCGGATTGAGGTGAAGAGCAAGATGGGTGTGGGCACATCCTTTACGGTGTACATCCCCCGCATTCCGCGTACCCTGCCAAGAACAGATTCCTGATCTTGAGTCGGACAGCAAGAACTGTCCGACTCCATAAGTTACGTTACGGTTCCACCAGCACTTTGAGCACGCCTGTTTGCGCGGCGCGCTCGAATGCTTTTAAGCCCTGCGCCAGCTTGAATTCATCCATGATCAGCACCGTCGGGTCCACCTGGCGGGATTCCATCAAGCGCAGCGCCGGTGCAAAGGGACCGCAGCGTGAGCCGACAAGGTTGATCTCATCCACGACGATGGATGAAAAGTTGACGGCCATATCACCTTTGTAAGTGGACTTGAGCACCATCGTGCCGCGCGGGCGGATGGCTTTGCGGGCCAGAGCAAATCCGTCTGGCGAGCCGGTCGCTTCCACGACGATGTCCCAGCGCCAGGGCTGGATATCCTCTTCGGGGATGATGCGGATTCCACGCCGGGCCAGCAGACTCTGCTGGTGAGCGTGGCGCGCCACCACGCGCAGGTCACAGCCGGTCAGGGCCAGGGTCTGGGCGATGAGCTGTCCCAGCCGCCCCGCGCCGACAAGCAGGACGCGGTCTGTCGGTTTGACCTGGACCTGGTCCTGGATCTCCAGGGCTGCGGCAAGAGGCTCTGTAAAGACGGCCATCTCATCCGGCACCGCATCGGGGACAAGGTGAAGATTGGCGAGCGGTAAGGTTGTGTATTCCGCAAATGTGCCGTCTCGATTGACAATTCCCAGAACCGTCCGATTCTCACAATGGGTGGGACGCCCATTCAGGCACTGCTCGCATGCATTGCAAACGGCATTGATCTCTCCCACCACCCGCCGGCCAATCCAGGAGGCATCCTCCGCCTCCACGACTTGCCCGACGAATTCATGCCCGATCACACCCTTGTACGGATAATAGCCCTTGACCAGCTCCAGGTCGGTGCTGCAGATCCCTGCCTTGCGGATTTTGATCAGGGCTTCGTGCGGCTTGCGCGGCTGCGAGATGGTTCGCAGTGAAATTTTATTGTCTTCGAGCCAGAGTGCATTCATGCTTTATTCCTCAGTCACGACCCATTGATTTCGTCCACTGTCTTTTGCGCGGTAGAGCGCTGCGTCGGCGCGGCTCAAAAATTCCTGCCAGTTCTCGCGGTGAGGCTTGTACTGGGCAATGCCCAGGCTGATCGTGAGCTTGATCTCGGAGTCGTTGAATTGAATAGCCAGTGTCTGGACATGCTTGCGCAGACGTTCCGCCTGCTCGGCGGCGGCTTTGGAGGTACTGTGCGGCAGGACGACCAGGAACTCCTCACCGCCATAGCGGCCGATGACATCCGGATGGCGGATGCGGCCGCGCAGCTCCATGGCCAGTTTGCGCAGAACTTCATCGCCCGCCACGTGACCGTATGTGTCGTTGATCGCCTTGAAATGATCGATGTCCACCAGGGAAATCGCCAGGGGAGTACCATACCTGTCTGCGAACATCACTTCGCGCTGCAGATCGCCGATGATGCTCTTTCGATTGGGGATGAAGGTCAGAGCATCGGTGTGGGACACCTCGTCTGCCTGGGCAAGTACCGCCTGGAGCTCGGTCTCCTTGATCGCCAGCGAACGCTTGATCTTCTCCAATTCGGCCGTGATCGTTTGCAGGTCCGCCACAGCGTGGACAGGCTCGGCGATGAACAGAACCCGCTCCCCGGGCAGAGGGATAAAAAGTGATGAGAAATCGCCCCAGCGGTTCACCCAGGCAAACTCCAGGTTCGCCTGTTTGCGGGTGCGCTCCCTGATGCTGTTTTTCAAGAACTCGTCAAACAGCATCCTGCTCGGCGAAGACAGGAACTCCTTCACCGTGCTGCCCGGAGCAAGGTCCGGTTTGAGCTGGGAGAAGGAGGCGTTCCACGAAAGCAGTTGCCCTTTCGAGTCGAGGATCGCCACGAGCGAGCTTGTCGCTTCCAGAAACGCTTCGACGCCGCATTTTGCAAACCAGCCGGCCAGTTCCTGGAATCCTTCCGGTTTAGCGGGCACCGCGCCTCCCAAACTGGCGTTCCAGCATGTCCACCGAAAGATGGATCATCGTCGGCCGGCCGTGCGGACAGGTGCGCGGCGAGGCACAGGCTTCCAGGTCGAAGAGCAGGGCCCGCTGTTCATCCAGGGACAGGACCTGCCCCGCCTTGACCGCCATCCGCTTGCAAACACGCGCGGCCAGGCGGGCTTCGATCTCGTTCTGCAGGGGCGCTTCATCCTCTTCGAAATCCTCCATCAGGGCCCGCAGCGCTGCCGATGGGTCACTCCCGCTGAACAGGGCCGGCAGGGCACGGACCTGGAAGGTGTTCGGCCCGAACTCCTCCACGTCGAAACCGAATCGGTGAAGGATCGGTAATTGACTGAGTAATAGTTGGCTCGACGGCGGCGGAAGGGTGACCACAACCGGGGTCAGCAGCGACTGCGATGGGATATTTTTTACGGCATGCTGTGACATCAGTTTTTCAAACAGTACTCTTTCGTGAGCCGCGTGCTGGTCCACCAGGTACAGTCCATCGGGGCCTTCTGCCACAAGATACGTGGCGCCGATCTGGCCGATCAGGCGCAGGAGAGGTACCGAAGACTGGATACTGGCTGCGGCGGATTGGGTCTGGGGAGGCGGCTGATCGTGAGCCACTGACGACAGCCCCCTGTCCCCTGAATACGGATCGCTACTAATCGGCTCATCGTGTCCGATGCTCCAATCCAGCCCCACCTGTCTCACCGGCTCACTCGGGAGTGTGCGGGGCAGGCCCCACAGGGACGATGCAACGTTCGGAACAGGGGAATAGGCAAGCAGCGCCTTGCGCGCCGAGCGCTGGACGAAGCTGAAGACCTGGTCCTGGTTGCGGAAGCGCACTTCGGCCTTGGCCGGGTGGACGTTGACATCCACCTGCCCGGGATAGAGCTCGAGGAACAGGGCCGTCATGGGGTAGCGGCCAACCATCAACAGGGTGTGATAGGCCTGCAGGAGTGCAGTCGTGAGAGATACCTCGTGTACCCAGCGGCCGTTGATAAAAAAGGTGATCTCACGGCGGTTCGAGCGCGTCAGGGTTGTCGGACTAATAAAACCGGTCAGCCGGTAGCCCTCTTCCTCGGACAGGATCTCGAGCATCTGGCGGGCAGTATCGACGCCGTGCAGTGCGGCGAGAATGGAGCGCCTGTCGCCGTCACCGGTCGTCTGCAGGGTGATATTCCTGCCATCGGATACTTTGAATCGTATATGGGGGTAGGCCAGCGCATAGCGCGTCACCAGCTGGTCGATCGCCCGGCGCTCGGTGACATCGGACTTTAAGAATTTCAAGCGGGCCGGAACGTTATAAAACAAATCCCCCACACGGACGGTGGTGCCAATGGTTGTCCCCACCCGTTCCAACCGGCCGGGGACGCCGCCCTCCACTTTGATGCATGCACCTTCCCGCTCACCCTGCACACAAGAGGTAATCGTCATCCGCGAAACGGAGCCGATCGAGGCCAGGGCCTCGCCGCGGAACCCAAGCGTGGAAATGGAGAACAGATCATCGGAACGGACCAGCTTGGAGGTCGCATGACGTGCGATCGCCAGCTCCAGCTCGGCGGAGGGGATCCCGCAGCCGTCATCCGCCACCTCGATCAATTTTTTCCCCGCCTCTTCGATTGTGATCGTAATGGATCGAGCCCCGGCATCCAGGGAGTTTTCCAGGAGCTCCTTCACCACAGACGCGGGCCGCTCGATCACCTCTCCGGCGGCGATCTGTGACGCCACTTCTGAGGAAAGCAGTCGAATAGGCATGCTGGGATTATAACCGTACGATGGATATAATTATCGGCGTGCAGAAAGAATATTCACTCTCTATTAATGACACTTTTGTGAGCTTCCTATAGGTGTACTGTTGAAACCGCCTCTGGCTTTTTTACTGATCACAGTTCTGGTATTGGCTTCCTGCAGCCCACCAGGCCCGACGCCTACCTACATTCCCCCAACGGTCCCAACCCTCGCTGCGACCGGCACCTCGCCTCCTGCCGCGACGGCCACACTTCTGCCAACAATCTCGCCCACGCCCGATCCCTATTACAACTGGAGCAACGCCTATCTCCGCTCACGGACCTATGGCGGCGGTCAGGTCGAATTCCTCGAAGTGATGGACCAGAACCTGTACTTCACGCGCTATCTGATCCGCTACCCCAGCGACGG
>DASUOS010000385.1:0-24686 GCA_036276515.1 Anaerolineales bacterium
CTTCGATGTCCGCCCGGTTCCTGCGTGGCAGGTATTTGCCTACCTCCGCCACATATTTATCGATCAGGTTCATTTTGTTCTCCTTCCTTTACACGAGCATCTGCTTCAGGGTCTCCGCCAGAGCGGACCATTCTTCCTTGAGCTTCTTCAGCACCGCACGTCCCTGTGTGCTGATAACGTAGTAGCGCCGCGGACGGGCCTCGTCCACGATGCGCCAGTCGGACTGGAGCAGTCCCTGCGACTCGAGCCGGCGGAGCAGGGGATAGAGCGTGCTCTGGTCGATTTCCAATCCCTTGTCAGAGATTGCCTTGAGCAGGGAGTAGCCATACTCCTCTTTGCCAAGCTGGCTCAGCACCGCAATGGACAGCACCCCGCGGCGCAGCTCCAACAGCATGTTTTGGACAAGTTCATCGTTTTCCATTGTTCACCTTGTGGTCGTATAATACTGTATGTAACACAGTATGTCAAGGGTGAAAGTATAATGTGATGAACTAAAAGACGAGCTTTCGCTCGCCTTTTTTTTGGTCATTGATCCTTTTTCCGCCGCTGGAGGAATTCCTCCACCCTCCGGGCCAACCTGTATAGGGGCGGTCCCAACAGGACTGCGATCAACAGCAGGACTAGCAGGAATTCATTCCGTCCGATGGCGATCACGGGCTGGCAGGCCAGTAAGCCCAGCAGGAGCGGCAGAATCCCGAGCAGGAACTTTTTGTTCATGGATTATTTCAACATCGGCATTTTGATCCCATGCCGCTTTGCCGCCTCGATGGCGATCTCGTATCCCGCGTCGGCATGACGGACAACGCCCATGCCCGGGTCAGTCGTCAGCACACGGGTGAGGCGGACCGCGGCCTCGGGCGTCCCGTCGGCCACGATGACCTGTCCTGCATGCTGGCTGTAGCCCATCCCGACACCGCCGCCGTGATGGAATGAGACCCAGGTCGCGCCGCCCACGGCATTGATCATGGCATTCAGGATCGCCCAGTCGGAGATGGCATCCGAGCCATCCTTCATCGCTTCGGTCTCACGGTTGGGCGAGGCAACCGAGCCTGAATCCAGGTGGTCGCGCCCGATGACGATCGGCGCCTTCACTTTTCCACTGGCGACCAGCTCGTTGAACTTGAGCCCTGCCTTCATACGCTCCCCGTATCCCAGCCAGCAGATGCGGGCCGGCAGCCCCTGGAACGGGACCTTCTCGCGCGCCATCTTCAGCCAGCGCCGTAGATGATCATCTTCCGGGAACAGCTCCAGGATCGCTGAATCAGTCGCATAAATATCCTGCTCCTCGCCCGAGAGCGCCACCCAGCGGAACGGCCCCTTGCCCTCGCAAAATAGCGGGCGGATATAGGCGGGCACAAAGCCGGGGAACTCGAACGCATCGCTTACGCCGTTGTTATAGGCCTGCTGGCGGATGTTGTTGCCGTAATCGAAGACCTCCGCGCCGGCCCGCTGAAAATCGAGCATGGCCTGCACGTGCTTCGCCATCGAATCCATCGCCATCTTTTTATACCGCTCGGGATCGGATTTGCGCAGTTCGTCTGCTGCCGTGATCGACAGCCCGGATGGGACGTAGAACAGCGCCTCATGCGCGGACGTCTGGTCGGTCACCACGTCCGGGACGACGCCGCGCCCGACGAGCTCGGCGTACACATCCGCCGCGTTGCCGATCAGCCCGATCGACTTCGCGATCTGCTGTTCCTTCGCTTCTTCGACCAGCGTCATCGCCTCTTCGAGTGTATCAACCACCGTGTCGACGTAGCCAATGGCCCGGCGGCGTTCGGCGCGTTCGGGGTCGACTTCCACGATGAGGCCGACACCCTCATTCATGGTGATCGCCAGCGGCTGCGCGCCTCCCATCCCGCCGAGACCGGCTGTCAATACAAATTTGCCTTTTAATGATCCCCAGCCTTTGAGTCTGGCCAGCGCACCGAAGGTTTCATAGGTGCCCTGCAGGATGCCCTGGGTGCCGATGTAGATCCACGAGCCGGCGGTCATCTGGCCGTACATAATCAGGCCCTTTTTAGCCAATTCGTCGAAGTGCTCCCATGTAGCCCAGTGTGGCACAAGATTGGAGTTGGCGATCAATACTTTCGGCGCATCCCTATGAGACTTAAATACAACTACCGGCTTGCCAGACTGCACCAGCAGGGTTTCATCCTCCTCCAGGTTCTTGAGCGATTCGAGAATCGCGTCGAATGCCTCCCACGAACGAGCCGCCTTGCCGCGCCCGCCGTAGACGACGAGCTCTTCGGGCTTTTCGGCCACTTCCGGGTCGAGGTTGTTCTGGATCATGCGGTAGGCGGCTTCGCTGAGCCAGTTTTTGCAGGTGAGCTGTGTGCCGCGCGGCGCGCGGACGACACGGGAATCGATCATGTAAACCTCCACATCAGGTCTGGGTAATTACCGACGATTTTATTATATGCCACCCTGTCCAGTGTGAACCGGTTTAGAGAGCAGGAATCCAACAGTCTAGGGAGTAAGTAGCGTGAGGCTGTTCATCACCTGCTCGAACTCGGGCAGCAGCGTGTCTTTCGTTTCGAGCGCTGTTTCAAAATCGATGGTCAGGATGCCCGCCGGAATGCTGAAGGCAATCGTTCTGGAATAAATTTTTTCGCTGGAGGTGGAGTTCCACTGCTCATCCCGTACCATGGCTCTGACACCGGCCGGGATCTCCTGATACCCGGATGAGTGAAGAATGTAGCCCGGTTTTTTATTGCCACGGGAAATCCTGGCGACCACCCAGTCGTCCATGGTTTCTATGGTCGGCGGCTGGAGGACGACGAAAATGCCGGAGATCGACCCGCTGGCAGCGCGAAGATCGAGGGCGAACATCCGTATCTGGTTGCTGTCCTGCGTTTGGATTTTCGAAAGGAAGTCGACGATTGTGGGATTCGCCGCCACCTCCTCCACTGTGAACGCCTTGTAATACTCATCTTCGTTGATACGGATGGCCAGCCAGTCGGCTGGAACCATCAGTCGGTATCCCAGCTGATGATCTGTGAAAAGTGTGCTTTCATCCTCCCGGATTTCGAGGGAAGTTCCGCCTGTGGAGATCCTGGGGGTTGGAGTAAGCGTCTCCGTTGAAGTTGGCGAGGGAGTCACGGTGGTGGGGTTCGCGGCCTCGGTCTGCTTGGCCAGCGCCAGGGCAGTGCTGGCCAGGGAGGTTTCCACGGCAGGCGGATTCATGATTGGCGCTGGCTCCTGTTTACAGGCGGCCAGCAAGCTCAGGATCGCAAACCCAAGGCACATGGCAAATAATTGGTTTGGCTTCATTGTTATCCTCCATGATAAGAAATCCCTCACGGTTATTATATATCGTGAGAGATAACGAATTACATGCCAGAACGATTGCGATAGTTTGTCCTTTGAAATAAGTCTTTCACGGCACTCGGGTTCCGGCTCTGGCCCGGCAGGAGGGCGGCGTCACAGTACACCATCCAGTCCGTGGCGTGCAGCTGCTCGATCAGGGTATCGATGGGCGGGGTCGTTTCCCTCGCCATGAGCTGTCCTGGTTAAAGGATAAAAAACCTCCCGACAAGTATAGCCGGGAGGTTCTTGATTCGTCCTGATTATTTGCTCTGGACGAGCATATCGCCAAAGTTGGTTCCCCTCAGACGCTGGACCAGTTCGTCCTGGGCATCACACCAAACAGGCTTGATCGGGCAGCTCTCATCGAACGTGCAGGCGCCCTCACTGCCGACGCATTCATTCAACTGGATGGGACCGTCGATTGCCTCGACGACTTCCAGAAGTGTGATGTCCCTGGGATCGCGTGCCAGCGTAACACCGCCGCGCGCGCCGCGCGACGTGTGCAGCAGCCCGGCGATGGATAGCTGGGAAATGATCTTGGCAAGGAATGAAGGGGGAATATTTTGTTCCTTGGCAACAGTGCTGGTGGCTGCCCGTTCGCTGGTTCCAATGCGTGCAAGATGCAGCACGGCACGTACAGCATAGTCAGCCTGACGAGTGATTTGCATGATGACCTTCTTTCTACCGCATAAGCTGAAATTCAGTTTCAAAAGTAGCTGGATATGCGGTACTTCATAAAACAGACAATCCCTGTCTCTAAAGACGATTTTATTGTCCAGTTAACATTACTGCAAGTGATAGAGGTCATGGATGAATTATGACCTTTTGCTCCAAAATAATCGGGCATGCCGGAGACAAAAAAGCCCCTCTCGAAAGAGAGGGGCCTGTCAGGTCCTAGTCGCCGTCGATCAGAAGATTGCCGGCGGCCATTTTCACGACAAAGGTCAGGCTGTGACCCTCACCTTTTTGCGTATAATCATTGCCGTTTTGTGTCCAGCCTGATCCGTGATTGATGTTGACTGCTGCGCCTTCCACGCGCACCTTTGCATCGACATCCTCCGGGACGATCAGGGTGACATTTCCAAAACCAGAGTCGATGGTCACAACCGCATCCTGCTGGAGCTCGCCGCTGAAGTCGAGAGTGTAGTTCCCTGCCCCGCCCGAGAATGTCAGGGTTGAAAAATTGGCGTTGGCGAGTCCGGTCAGGCTCACGTCTGAAGCGCCGGTTGCATAGCGCATGATCGACATCTCGATCGGGTTCGGCTCGGAGAAGGCCAGGTCCACATTCGAGGCGCCGTCATTGATCTCCAGGCTTTTCAGCGATAGGCCGCCCAGTTCGAGCGTCCCCTCATAGGCGCCGGCCGAGATGACCAGGTCCATCGGCGCGCTGCCCAGCTTGAGGGCCCACTCGTTCCGCAGGTCTTCAAGCGGCGGGATGCTGTCGAGATCGCCCTGTTTGATCTCGATCCGGTTCCCGTTTTCGACGATCTCAGGCTTGAAATCGTCCACATTGTAGATGGCGGTTCCATCGACGAGATTCCTTGCACCCGGGGACAGTTTCAGCTCACCCGCGCCGAACGAAATGGATAAACGCGTCTCATCCGACTTTGGATCGGCTACCGTTATCTGTTCCTCGACCTCCGGGCCGGCTTTGGGCAGGTTCGGCAGATCGACGCTAAAACCACATGCCAGCGAGGCAATGGAAAGGACAAGAATTGCAGAAAGTACTTTAACGTTCATGATGTTCTCCTTCTGTGCCTTATACGAAGGAGAGTTGGGAGGGTTGCAAAATAAAAACCCTCTTCGAAGGGAAGAGGGGATAATTAAAGGGATGGTCAGGCGATTTTCCGGCCCTGTGGAAGTTCACGCGCCGCGAACGCTGCGTCCAGCGCCTGCTGGACCGAACGGACTTCGATGATCTCGATCCCCTTGGGATAGCCTTCCCCTTTGCGGATGGCCTTGGGGACAATGGCTGTCTTAAACCCCAGCTTGGCCGCTTCACGCAAGCGCGCCGGCATCTGACCCGGCATGCGCAGTTCCCCGGCGAGACCGATCTCGCCGATCAGCACTGCTTCGGCCTTGACCGGAATATCCCTCCAGGAGGAGGTGATCGCCACGGCAATGGCCAGATCCGCGGCGGGCTCGTCGATCTGCAGGCCGCCGACCACATTGGCAAAAATATCCTGCTCCGAAAGCTTCAGTCCGGCACGGCGGGTCAGCACCGCCGCGATCAGCAACAGACGGTTGAAGTCCACGCCATTGGCGGTGCGGCGGGCGTTGCCGAACTGGGTCGGAGATGTCAAGCCCTGGATCTCCACCAGGATGGGACGCGTGCCCTCCATGGTCACGGCGATCGCCGAGCCGGCTGCGTTGATCATCCGCTCTGCCAGGAAGGCCTCCGAGGGATTGGTCACTTCTATCAGTCCGCCTTCGCGCATCTCGAAGACGCCGACTTCCGAGGTCGCGCCGAAGCGGTTCTTGACCGAGCGCAGCAGACGATAGGCCTGGAAGCGGTCACCTTCCATATAGAGGACCGTGTCCACCACATGCTCGAGCACGCGCGGACCGGCGATGGTCCCTTCCTTGGTGACATGCCCGATCACGAAGACCGAGATGCCGCTGGTCTTGGCCAGCTCACGCAATTGCGACGAACACTCGCGCACCTGGCTGACCGACCCGGCCGAGGAGTCCATGTTGGAAAGATATACGGTCTGGATCGAGTCGATGATCAACAGGTCCGGTTTGACCTCATTCACATGATTGAAAATGATCTCCAGGTTGGTCTCTGTGACCAGAAGTAAATTGGCAGGCAGTGATCCATTGGCAGATCCCGCATTCTTGTTCAGTCGTACAGCGCGCATCTTGATCTGCCGCTCGGACTCTTCGCCTGAGACATATAACACCCGTTTGGACCCGGCCATCTCCATCGCCATCTGCAGCATCAGCGTGGACTTGCCGATGCCCGGGTCGCCGCCCACGAGGACGATGGAGCCCGGCACGATCCCGCCGCCGAGCACGCGCGCAAACTCCTCGATGGGCAGCTTGATACGATCCTCAGCGTCGGAAGAGACATCGCCGATCGAGCGCGGGGAAGAACGGCCGGACAGACCACGGACCGCGGTGCTTTTTGCTGCCGGTTCATCGTGGATGACTTCTTCCACCATACTGTTGAACGACCCGCACTGCGGGCATTTCCCCATATAGGAGGCGGCCACGCGGCCGCATTCCTGACAGACGTAACGTGTATGTGTTTTTGCCATTAAAACCTCGTAGGGACGATCATCCGATCGTCCCTGCAGTATAACAGAATTTATGTTCTATAACGTCTGAGGCAGCGTCGAATAGACCTGGTTCAGCATTTCCAAAAATTCCACCGAGGGTCTTTCCTTCAGGATCGCCTTGCGCGCTTCACGGTCGAGCGTCCGCAGCAGCAGATATTGAACCGCATACTTGCGGAAGAGACGCTGTCCGTCCTCTTCGCCGTAGAACAGGATGCTTTTCTGCAAATGCTCCTGGACGGTCTGCTGGAGCAGCTCTACCGAGACCTGCCCGCGGTCCAGCCCGGCGAAGATCCAGGGGTTGGCAATGGCGGCGCGGCCGATCATGACCGCGTCGCAGCCGGTATACTGTTTCATTCTTTGAATATCGGCAACCGATTTGACGTCGCCGCTGCCGATGACCGGAATCTTGACCAGCGATTTCACATCGGCGATCGCCTCCCAGTCCGCATCGCCTGCATAGCGCTGCTCCTTGGTCCGGCCGTGGATGGCAATCAAAGAGCCGCCTTCCTCTTCCACGATGCGGGCGATCAGCCTGTAGTTCCGGTTGCGGTCCCAACCCAGGCGGATCTTGCCGGTGACCGGTACCTTAAGCGCAGACACCAGCTTCCGAAAGGTGCGGGCGATCCTGAGCGGCCTGGGCATCATCCCCACCCCGGCGCCGCGGTCGGCGATGCTTTTGGCGGGACAGCCCATGTTGATGTCGATAATGTCGGGGTCCAGCGCCTGGACCTTGAGCGCGGCCTTCAGGATCAGGTCCGGGTCGTCGCCGTAGATCTGGAATGTGATGGGCCGTTCGACTTCCTCGTAGTACAGCCGCTTGGCCGGTTCCTTCGAGCGGCTGAGGATCTTTTCCACTTTGACAAATTCCGTGTAGCTCATGGCCGATCCCAGGGCGCGGCAAATCGACCGGAACGGCCAGTCGGAGTAGCCGTCCATGGGCGCCAGGACCGTGTCCCCGTAAATGGGAACGCCGCCTACGTGGAACGTGGGGGTCAAATGACTGTTCTCTTTCATATTGGAACGCCAGTATAACAAAAATTTCCTTTAAAAGTATAATCCCCACAGCTACCAACATTGCCGAAGGGATGGACGTATGTCAGATCAGCGCCTGGAACAGGCCATCGAACAGATACAGGCGGAGAAGGTGGAGGAGGCGCGTGCGCTTCTCGAGCAGGTTATTAAAGAGGATCGCCACAACATCGCTGCCTGGCAAGCCTATGCAGACACCTGGCCGCATACAAGGGACAAGGTCCGTGTCTGGGAGCTTTGCCTGCGTCACAATCCCGTAAACCTGCAGGCCCAGCAGGCGATTGCCGTCCTGGCTCCGCATAAAAAAATACAGGAGGCAAATCCAGCCCGGGAGAAGCAGCCATCCAAGCGGCGCTCCTACCCATGGCTGTTGTGGCTCAGCATCGGGTTGCTGGCGGTCGTTGCCGTAGCCGCTGTCCTGGCTGTCAGGAATTCCACGCTCAAAGACCCGGCGGAGTACCGGCATGTACAGCCGGTCGAGTATTATTTATATGTCCCCGATGCGTATTCCGATGAACAGGAATGGCCGTTGTTTGTGGGGATCCATGGTGCCGGAGGGACAGGGCTGGACTGCTGGCGTATGTGGCAGGCGCAGGCTGACAAGGAAGGCTATATCCTGTTATGTCCCAGCATCCCCGGCGATTCATCCGGCTTTTACCAGGATGTCGGCGAAAATACCGTCTGGAGCGCGATCGGGGAGGTGCAAAAGGAATATCGCATCCGCAAACGCATCTTCTTCAGCGGCTTTTCAGCGGGAGCCTTCTTCATCCAGGGATTTACCTATCATTATCCACAATACGTGAGTGGACTTTCGGTCCTTTCCTCGGGCATGTACATGGAGCCCAGCCTGTTTCCCGAGCTCGTCCCGATGGCTGTAGTGATCGGCAGCGCCGACGACCCGCAAGCCGTGGAAACAAGCCAGCTCTTTGTCGATGGATTGAAATCATATGGGTTCGACGTGCAATATACGGTCCTGCCCGGTGTCGGGCATGCGGTGACAGGAGAGAGTATCGGCCAGACGATCGACGTATTCAGGAAAACAGTCGGGAAATGAGATATCGGTTCGTCTGCAGCATCCTTCTCATTCTTTTCATGCTCTATACAGCAGGTTGTGCCCCCGCAGCAGGCACACCGGCTGTGGAAGCAACCGTTCCCGAGGATCCGATGGACAACCAGATCCTCTTCGACGATTTCGATTATTCCTCAACGGAGGAGATGAGCGCCAACGGCTGGATCGTCCGCAGCGGGATGGGCTGGCCGGGTGTGACCGGCGCGTCCTTCCGCCCTGAAAATGTTTCCTTTGTGGAGTACCCGGCCCAGCCCGGCAACCGGCTCCTGCGCATGACATCTTCCACGGATGGCAGGCGGGAGGGTACTTATCAGACCCAGATCTGTCACCAGCGGAAATACCTCGATGGAACGTACGCGGCACGCGTCCGCTTCAGCGATGAACCGGTCAGCGGCGTGGACGGCGACCAGATCGTCCAAACGTTCTACATGATCACGCCCTACGACAGGCCGCTCAACCCCGATTACAGTGAAATGGATTTTGAATATCTGCCCAACGGCGGCTGGGGCGGCGCTGCGACCACGCTGCACGTCACCACCTGGGAGACCGTGCAGATCGAGCCGTGGAACGCGGACAATGTCAGCCAATCCGTGCAGGGGAGCCAGGCGGGCTGGCATACGCTGGTCCTGCAGGTCATGGACGGTACGGTCCGCTACTTTGTGGATGGCACGCTGATCGCCCAGCACGGCGGGGCGTATTATCCCGATGCGCCGGTGTCGATCAATTTCAATCTGTGGTTCATCGAGGGCGGATGGGTTCAGGGTGAAAGCGTTCGCGAATATCAGGAAGATGTGGATTGGGTGTTCCACCAGGTGGATACACTGCTGATGCCTGATGAAGTGGAAGCGAAAGTTGTTGAATTGCGGAACGCTTCTGTCTCTTTTGAAGATACCGTTTCTCCGGGTGATCTTCCACTGCCCTCCCCTTGTGATCTTTAAAAGAAAAAGACCCTAAAGATCTCAAAGACCTTTAGGGTCTGGGTCGTTACACCGCTTCCTTCTTCAACAGGTCCTGGAAATGCTTGCGGAACTTCGAAACCTTGGGGGAGACTACGGCCATGCAGTATCCCTGGTAGGGATTCCTGGCGAAGTATTCCTGATGATAGTCCTCCGCCATGTAGAACTTGTCCAGCGGGACGACTTCGGTGACGATGGGGTTGTCGAAAACCTTCTGCATCTCCAGATCCTGGATGAACTTCTGGGCAATGTCCTTCTGCTCTTCGTTGTGATAGAAGATCGCCGAGCGGTACTGCGTGCCCACGTCGGCGCCCTGGCGGTTGAGCGTGGTAGGATCGTGGATGCCGAAGAAGATATTCAATAGATCCTGATAGGAAACCACATTCCCATCATAATGGACCTGCACCACTTCGGCATGACCTGTATTACCGTTGCACACATCGCGATACGTCGGGTTGTCCACATGACCGCCGGCATATCCTGATTCAACAGAGTGTACGCCCTTGACCTGGTCATATACAGCTTCCAGACACCAGAAACAGCCGCCGGCAAATGTGGCAGTGATCAAATTCTTTTCCATACGAGACCTCCATATCCTATTTAAAGTATCTTCACGGGTTGAGACGATTTATTCTCGCAAAATCTTATTAACGAAGTATTACAAAAAGTTGTCCCGCAGAAGTGATCTCTGCGGGACAACCTTTGGTTTCGATTACACGACGGGGGCTTCTGCTTCTTCCTTGTTGTCTTCCGCCGCCCGTTCCAGCACCACTTCGCCTTCGGGGTTCAGGGTGACCAGGATCGCGTCGCCGTTGTGGAATTCGCCGCCCAGCAGCCTGTCTGATAGCGGATCCTCCACCTTTTGCTGGATGACACGGCGCAGGGGACGGGCGCCGAATTCGGCGTCGTAGCCCAGGTCGGCCAGGGCAGCCAGCGCTTCGGCCGTGGCCGTCAGCGCCAGGTTGTGCTCCTTGAGGCGCTCCGCCACCTTGTCCAGCTCGAGTGTGACGATCTTCTGGATGTCTTCCTTGTTGAGCGAACGGAAGATCACGACAGCATCGAGACGGTTGATGAACTCAGGTCGGAAGGCACGCTTGAGCGATTCATTCAGCTTCTTGCGCATATCTTCGAACGACAGGCGTTCCTCAGTGGCCTCGTCACGCTTGAGCGCAAAGCCCAGCGACGACTGGCGCTTGATCATGTCTGCGCCAATGTTGGAGGTCATGACGATGATCGCATTGCGGAAATCCACTTTGCGGCCCTTCGCATCGGAGAGGTGGCCCTCTTCCATGATCTGGAGCAGCATGTTGTGAACTTCGGGATGCGCCTTTTCCACCTCGTCGAAGACGACGATCGAGTAGGGGCGGCGGCGCAGGGCTTCAGTTAATTGACCGGCCTCTTCGTAACCGATATATCCGGGAGGCGCGCCCACCAGGCGGGAGGCCGTGTGACGCTCCATGAATTCGGACATATCGAGCTGGATGGCAGCCTCTTCGCTGCCAAACATGAACTTGGCCAGCATCTTGGTCAGCTCGGTCTTGCCAACCCCGGTCGGGCCGAGGAACATGAACGAGCCGATCGGGCGCTTCGGATCTTTCAATCCGGCCCGGGCACGGCGGACAGCACGCGAGATCGCCAGGATGGCGTCGTCCTGGCCGATGATCCCGCCGCGCAGCTCGTCTTCCATCTTGAGCAGGCGCTGGGATTCTTCCTCGGCCAATTGCATCAGCGGTACACCGGTCCACATGGACACGACTTCGGCGATATCCTCTGCCGAGACGATCGGGCTGTTGGCCCGGTCCCAGCCGGTGCGCAGGCGCTCGATCTGCTCGCCGAGCTCGATCTCGCGCTCTTCCCACTCACGTACATCTTCGCTGTTGCCTTCCTCCTGGGCCAGGGAGCGGTTCTGGCGCGCCTGGCGCAGCTGGCCGAAGAGATCCTTCGATTCCTTGGCAGCCTGGCTCTTGTACATGCGCACCCGTGACGAGGATTCATCGATCAGGTCGATGGCCTTGTCCGGGAGGAAGCGCTCGGTGACATAGCGGGAGGATAAATGCGCAGCAGCTTCGAGCGCCTCATCTGAAATCACGAGATGGTGGTGCTCTTCGTATGCCGAGCGGATGCCCTTGAGGATTTCAATGGTCTCCTCTTCCGAGGGTTCGTCCACGGTGATGGGCTGGAAGCGGCGCTCGAGCGCAGCATCCGATTCGATGTGCTTGCGGTACTCGTCCATGGTGGTTGCGCCGATCACCTGCAGCTCGCCGCGCGAAAGGGCGGGCTTGAGGATGTTGGCCGCGTCCACCGAGGAGCCGGCCGCACCGGCGCCCACCAGCATATGGACTTCGTCAATAAAAAGAATAGCGCCTGATTGCTTCAATTCGTCAATCACGCGTTTGAGTCGTTCTTCGAACTGGCCGCGGTACATCGTGCCAGCCACAAGCGAGCCCACGTCCAGCTGGAGCAGACGCTTGTTCATCAACGGCGCCGGGACGTCACCGTCCACGATGCGCTGGGCGAGACCTTCCACGATGGCGGTCTTGCCCACGCCCGGCTCACCGATCAACGCCGGGTTGTTCTTGGTTCGGCGCGCCAGGATCTGGATGACGCGCTCGATCTCCATCTGGCGTCCCACCACGGGATCCAGTTTCTTCTCTTCAGCTTTCGACGTCAGGTCGGAAGCCAGCTGGTCGACCAGCGGCGTTTTGGGATTCGGCGCCGCGCCGCGTGCAGTGGACGAGCCGGCCGGCGTCGGGGAGGACGAAGCGGACTCGTTGAGCACGCGCCGGGTCTGCCTGCGGATCTGCTCCGGCGTCACGCCGAGTCTCCGCAGCACTTCCATGGCGGTGCTGTCCACACGAATTAATCCAAGCAATATATGTTCAGTACCAATGTAATGATGTCCAAGCCGGCGCGCCTCCTCGACGGCATGCTCGAGGACCTGCTGGGTTTCCCCCGCTAATTCAACACGATTGGGATCAAAACTTGAGGAACTGGTTGTCACACGGCGGATGACTTCCCGCACGCGGTCTGATGTCATTCCAAGCTCGCGCAGGACACGGCCTGCGACACCGCCTTCTTCATCCATTAAACCCAAAAGGAGGTGCTCTGTTCCAATGTTATTGTTTCGAGAGCGTTCAGCCTCCTGGTGTGCGAGACTGAGAACGCGTCGTGCTCGCTGTGTAAAACGCTCCATTCCTGCCATAGTTGTCTCCTATTTCTATCCGGTGATTCTACCAAAAAGGGAGGTGAGTCCGCGTAGGAAAATGATTAGAATTTGTTTACAAACTGTTACAATATCATTGACGAAAATTTTGCCCCACAGTTCCATTAACGAACAACTCAGCAAAGTTGAATGCCTTTCCGGATATAAATTCTATGAAATCTATTTGTGTTTTCTGCGGATCCTCGGACTCGGTCCATGAAAGCTATCTGTTGGCGGCCCGCCAGATGGGCAGGACCCTGGCCGAGCGGGGAATCCGGTTGGTCTACGGCGGCGGGAAGACCGGCCTGATGGGCGCCGTGGCCCAGGGCGTCCTGGAGGCAGGCGGGGAGGTGATCGGGGTGATCATCCCGTCGATGAACACCCTTGCTCTAGCATACGTAGGATTGACCCAAATGGATGTGGTCGACGGGATGCATGCCCGCAAGGCACGCATGCACGAGCTTTCGGATGGGTACATTGCCCTGCCCGGCGGCCTGGGGACCTTCGACGAGCTGTTCGAGACCGCCACCTGGGCACAGACCGGGGCACACGAAAAGCCTGTCGGGCTGCTCAACGTCAAGGATTATTATGTGCCGCTGCTGGCTGCCATCGACCATGCCGTGCACGAAGGCTTCATCTTCCAGGAGCATCGTGACGTCCTGTTCATCGACGCTGACCCGCATGTACTTCTCGACAAAATGGAGCGCTACGAGCACCCGCGCGCCGCGGTCAAGAGGTGGCTGCGGGAGGAGTGACGGCAGGCACTGCGCAAGATGCCCTGTCTTGCAGATGTATAACACAGAATGAGGATTATGAATATTCAAAAACTTGAACTGCTGTCGCCGGATATACCGGCACAACAGGCGTTTTACGCCAAAGTCCTTGAATTACCCGCAGAACTGAATGCTTCAAGCTTGATTGTCAAAGCCGGGGAGACCGAGCTGGTCTTTTCCCAGGCGCCCGCCGGTTTCAGCGGTGCGTACCACTTCGCATTCAACATCCCCAGCAACCAGTTCGAGTCGGCCAGGCAGTGGATCTCCGCTCGGCTGCCCTTGCTGCACGATATCAGCGGCAAGGAAGTCTTCCATTCCAACACCTGGGATTCGGACTCGGTCTACTTCCTGGACGCGGCAGGGAATGTCCTTGAATTCATCGCCCGCCATACGCTTCAAAATCCAATGGATGGTGAGTTCGACAGCCGTATGATCCTCAACGTCAGCGAGATCGGGCTGCCCTCCGAGGATGTGGTTGGGCTGGCGATTGAGATCTGTTCTAAGCTTGGTATTTCCACCTACAAGCAGGAAGCGAATGAGAACTTCACGCCGGTCGGGGACGAGAATGGTCTGCTGATCCTCCCGAAAATGGATCGTATCTGGATGCCGGATTCCGGCGTGCCGGCCCGCATGCTGCCGGTCCATGTGTGGGGGCAGGCTGGTGGCAGGCCCTGGGAAGTGCACGGCGTCCCGTACGAGATCGCAGTCTGACAGGGTTTACAGCGCGTAATAACGGCTTTGCAGGTGCCGGGCGAACTGCCAGGCAATCATTGCCAGGAAGGCCAGGATCGCGATAATGATCCAGACGTAGGAGGGAGCCTGCAGACCATAGGCGCCGACCCAGCTGGTGATGGCACAGGCCATGCCGCGTCCGAGCAGGTTGGCGAGGGTAAAACGGGGGTGAGAGATGCGGCCCAGCCCGGCCACATAGCACATCGCATCGTTTGGGACGAGGGGCATGACCAGGCTGATGGCATAAAAAGTCACACCCTGGCCTTTCGCCAGCTTGTCCCAGCGGCCCAGCACGCCCGATGAAATCCAGCGCTCTGCAAACGGACGCCCGTAGCGCCGTGCCAGCAGGAAGGCTGCTTCTCCTCCCACCGCCAGGCTGATCCAGGAAAGCAGAAACCCGTCTCGGAAGCCGTACAAGTAGCCGCAAGCCACCATCAGCGCCTGGCCGGGGATGAAGGCCAGGAAAACCTGTGCTACAAACAGGATGAACAGGATGGCCGGGCCCCATAGCCCCGCGCTATGGATAGATTCGATCACTGCCTCGCGGCTGCCGAACCATGCCAGCATATCACCTGTGGGTTCCCTGAACATCCAGAGCAGGAATAAAACGGCCAGCACCCCGGAAATATTGAATACTTTTTTCATGGGAATCTCCTTAATACGGCCATGGATATCGGTATCTGGTGGGGGATGAAGCACAGCGGAGCGTCCCTTTCTGCCTCCGCCACGAGTACATAGATACGGTCCATCAATTCCCGGGTCTGGGCATGGACGTTGAGAGTTCTGTCTGGTTTCCATGGCGCACCGAAGCGCATGTAGCTTCTGCCCGAGAACTGCCATGCTCCCGACAGAGGGCTTCCCTTCCATATCACATGGAGAGGCGTCAGCGACTGCGCCGGTGCATACAGGCCGAGAGGGACGATCGGTGCTCCGGTTTCGAGCGACATCCGTACCGCGCCGCTTTTCGCTGTCATGCGCTGGCCCAGGGGCACGTCCCTTCCTTCAGGGAAGATGGCGATCGTGCCGCCATTACGGAGCAGGGCGCAGGCCTGGTCCATGGCCTCCGTTGCTTTTGCTGTGCCGCGCAACACGGGGATCTGGCCGCTTCCTTTCAACATCCAGCCGAGAACCGGGATCCGGAACAGGCCGTCCTGCAGCAGGAAATGAGGAGTCTCTTTCAGGATAAAGGGCAGGTAGAGCGGATCGAAGCCGGGCGTGTGATTCATAGCGATGATCCTGGGCCCGGCGGGCAGGGTGTTCTGTCCCTTGACTTCGTAGGTGCGATTGAACAGGGCGAAGTAAGCTTTCAAAACGGACCGTAAAATAGGAACTGTCAGTTTCATGTTGGCCTCCATTAAGCGGCCAGGAGCTGGGGTTTGCGGTGTCTGGCAATCGTCCAGGCGATGCCCACGGCGGCCAGCCCCGCGATCAGGAGCACCCAGCCCTGCCAGGGAATGCTCCCGCCAAAGGCACCAAGGGCGCTGGTGAACAGGCAGGCCAGGCCCCGGCCCAGGAGATTTGCAATCGTGAAGCGGATGCGGGAGATGCGGCCAAGGCCGGCCACGTAGCACATGGCATCATTGGGAATGAGCGGCAAGACCAGCATCAGGGCGTAGAACCCGGTTCCCTGTCCGGCAGATTTGCGGTCCCAGCGGGCCAGAACATCGGCCCGGATCCATTTTTCGGCGAAGGTCCGTCCGCAGCGGCGGGCCAGCACGAAGGCGGCCTCCCCGCCGATGACCAGGCTCAGCCAGGAGAGCAGGAACCCTCCCCAGAAGCCGTACAAGTAGCCGCAGGCCACCATCAGCGCCTGGCCGGGGATGAAGGCCAGGAAGACCTGCAGCACGAAGAGGATGGCCAGGAAAAGCGGTCCCCAGAGGCCCATCTGGTCGATGGTCGCGGTAACGGCCTCCCGGTCGCTGAACCAGCTCCAGGCCGCTGCGAGAGGCCCACGGGAGCCCCAGACCAGGGCCGGGGTTCCTGCGACGATCGTCAGTTTGAGAAAAAGGCTGCTCTTCATATCGATCTCCTTTGGTTGTCCCCATCATGGCATTTCCGGACTGCCAAATCGAGCGAAAAAACTGCCACAAACTGCTCAAAAAACTGCCAAAAGACGCCGCCTGGAAATAAAAAAATCCCCGCAGGCCTGTAGTACAGGACCTGCGGGGGTTTCTGTTATAGGACGCTTTTATGCAGCTCGTTCCACGAATAACCTGGCCAGCCCCCGGATCGCGTTGCGCCGGGTGCGGTTGAAAGTCCCTTCCGAGATGTACAGCCTTGCCATGATCTCGCGGTTGGGAACGCCTTCCACATACGCGTCGTGCAGAACAGCGTAGCTGTACCAGACGCGCGGCAGCGGCTCGGGAGGACGTGCTCCCGCGGGGCGGAGGGCTTCGATCGACTCCGCCAGGATTCCCTGCAGCTGCTTGCCGCGCTCCACGTGCGATCCTGCTTTCAAGCCGACCCAGTCCGCCAGGGGAGATTGGCCCAGGACGATGTAATCGGAGTAGTGGCGCAGACCCTCCTCGACGATCCGGACGAATTCGGCGTCCGGACTGGTGGAAATGGTTGCGATCATTTCATCTGCCGCGGACCGGATCTCCGTATCCTTGGCCTGCGCTTCGCTCACAAGTTTCTGGATCTGTTCGGCGCGTCCGGAGCTGCGATTGTTCAACGAGACGATTGTGCCGACCTGCCCGGCAACATCTGCCAGCAGGTCCAGATCACCCGTGGAGTATTCCAGTTTGGCTCTTGGTTTTCCGAGGGCAACCACGGCAACCTGGGTCTGACCGTCGAAGGAGGGAGCCAGCCAGTGTATCTGAGTCAGCTCGTCGCTACTGGTCTGGGAAATATCATCGCAGGCCACTGCTGCCTGGGAGAGCTCGTGGTTTTGGGGCAGAGACTCCCTTGTGGCGATCACCACAAAGCGCTCCCCACGGCGGATGGCGATGAACCCTGCACTGGAATGCAGACTTTCACAGAGCAGGTCCAAACCCTCCTGCAAACGCAGCTGGAGGGCCTCCTCGCTCGCTCCCTGGTTTTCCAACTGGCGCAGCTGGCGGCGGAACGAATTTTCCCGCCGGATGCGCAGGCGCTCAATGAATTCGCGTGCCAGATCGTAGGCAGAATGGGTCAGGACGGCGAACGCAACCACTGCACCCATCAGCTTGAGGGGGATGCCCCAGCGCAGGGCCAGCCAGGCATACAGCCCGGCCAGTGCCAGGACAGTCAGCAGAGAAATGGGAAATTCCTGCATGATCGTCCGCCGTTCGATCATCGTCTGGTGGCGGGCCACGGATACACCCAGGAGAAAGATGCCGCTGAAGATCAAAATGTCGGGGATGATGCGCGGCGAATTGGGCAGGATCGCCAGGCCTATGATGCCGGAAATTATGGCCAGTCCGGGAAAAAGGGATGCCACCAGAAAGTATTTTCCCTGGTTGGTCAACCCGATCCGCTCATTGCCGAGAAGGTTATACAAAATCCCCAGCACGATCACAATCTGAAAGGTTCCATACAGGAGGTAGGGATATCCAAGCCGCATGTGGGCGACGTTCAGAGTATTGCCCACCTCCTCGATGAAGGCGTCCGGGATGGCCAGCAGCGATACCGCGGTAACGGCCGCCAGTGTATAGATTCCGGCGCTCATCCAGCGCAGCCGTATGCGGCTGTTGTGGGACATCAATTGATAGGTCAGGCTGTACCAGGATCCCAGCCCGAGGATCAAAAGCACTGCCCGCACTGCCGCAGTGCCCTCCACTTGCTCAAAAAGGTTGTTATAGGCACCCAGGAAGAACAGCGAAAGCAGTAGTAATACGACGACCGCTCTCAACGTGACCCCGCTCGGATAGCCTCTGGCAAAGAGGTAGAAGGCGCCCCAGAGAGTTGCCGCCATGGCGAGTAGATCGATGAGAAGAGTTGCCTGAAAGAGCATGAGCGCCGCCTAGCCTACAGCAGTGTAAGGAAAATTCCATCTCTCGGCCCGTGTAAAGGTTCATAATCGAGCGGGTGGAGAGCCATCCCTGTCTTTTTGTTTCAACAAGCCTTATGTTGTAGCATACGGATTTTTGACACTCAGGTCAAGATGCTGGAAGAAAATGTTTCCTGGCATAAACAATCGCATGGTCTCAGCAGCGGCTCCTCCATGTGCTGCGCAGACCACCTGTTGGGAACAAGTTCGGGCGAAAGTTCGTTAGGGGTAAGACCCTGTTTGGCAAGCCTTCGTATGTCTATTCAACACAAGGTAGGAGAGAACATGACGACAAAATCGACACACCGGTTCGGGATTCTGATATTCCTGCTGGCGGCTGTGCTCGCCGCCTGCGCGCCGCAGGCTGTGACCATAGTACCCACCTCCGCGCCAGAATCCACTTCTGTCCCTGCGTCAGAGGTGGTCCTGCCGATCCTGACGATGGAGGAGTACGGCTTCCGTTTTCGCTATCCCGCCCAGTACCAGGCAGTGATCTTCGAGGACAGCCTGTGCCTGACCCCGGCCCGGGAGTACGGGATGCCGGGACCCTGCCACATCCAGAATTTGGGCGTCGAGGTCCTGGAGGCGGGGGGCCGCTCACTTGAGCAGGCTGCGGACGAAGCCGCCACACGCGGCAACCCGGATATCGAGGTCAGGCGCACACCGATCACGGTTGGCGGACAGCCGGCGATCCTGCTCGACGATATTTACGCGGCGGATATCCTGCGCATGGTGGTGGTCGTATATAACGGGCGCGTCTACCGGCTGACCTTCGTCCCCTGGGCGGAGAACCCGGCCCCTGACTCTCCGATGGGCATTCTTTACGACACGGTCATCGACTCGTTCGAATTTCTGGGTACATCGCCCGTTCCGGGATCGTCCTCCGATCTGACCTTTCTCGCCGCCGAAACCTTTACCTCCACCTCACCGGACGGAAACTGGACGGCCGAGGCGGTGGTGATCCAGTTTGCTGAAAGGGATTATGCCCGCCTGAAGCTCTATCACAAGGAAAATAATTTCTCCGATAAGTTTACGCCCTATGAGGAGTGGTCCGGGACCGGCCTGGGGGACAGCTTCCTTTCCGAGCTGATCTGGTCGCCGGATGGACGCTACCTGTACTTTACCCACCGCGGCAATGCCGATGGCTGCAGCGCTCCGTTCGTGACGAACCTGCGCCGCGTCGACCTGCAGAGCGGGGGACTGGATGAGATCGAGCTGACCGGTATCAACCTGGACGTCATCACTCTCTCGCCGCAGGCCGACAGGTTGGCGTACCGAATCGCAGACGGTTTCGTCATCCGCTCTCTCGAAACGGGCGAGGCCGTAACACTCCCCTACGCCTGGCGCGAGGAACACGATTACCTGGTGAGCAGCTATGCCTGGTCGCCGGACGGCAGGCGCCTGGCGTTCACCCTGACCCAGGAATACTGCCTCCCCGACCCGGCGGAGGCGTCCGGGACATCCATCCGTTACATCTTCCTGGAGACCGGCGCAGAGCAGATCCTGACCGACCGCGACCCGCGCTTCCTGTTGGTGACCGGCTGGCCCGACGATGGGACCCTGCAGGTCAACCAGGACGGCAGCCCCTTCCTGTTCGATATCGCCACGGGCAGGCTGACTCCCGATCCCTCGGCAGCCGTTCCATAAACATGAGACCCCCCAAACTTAAGAATTCGGTCACTGGCACTTATACACAACAACGCCTGACACGGACACGCACAATTTCTGGAGGTTTCAAAGGGACGTGACCAACGAACCACGGGGAGACAGAGCCACAGGGTTTTATTTTCCTCAGTGTCTCCGTGACTCCGTGGTTCAAACTTGATTGTTGCCTGGTGAAACATCGAGAGGTTAAATTCAGGGTATGCTGCGGATCGGGGGGGTGTGCACGCTGAGGCGCGCCCCGTCGACCATCTTATACTGCCCGGCGAAGTCGATGTCGATCGCAAGGGAAGCCGGTTGATGTTCCCGAACGCCAGCGTATCGTGGATCATTCTCGAGGCATTCAACGTGGTTTGAGCCCCTTCGACTGCGCCAGGCCCGGGAAGCAGGGCAGCGAACCCGGATGGCCTTCCAACCATCCAATTTCCGAAACTGGGCATTAAAAAGGTTGTACATGCAACCGATTTGTCCTATACTTCTTTTCATCGCCTGGGAGTCATCATCCCTGCCGCCGAGAAGGCTTTACAATGAACACCTATTCCACCCCCTCTGACCCGGAGGATTTCGAGCAAGAGCTGGAGATCCTGCGCGCTATCCTCAACAGGAAGTTGCATCGGCTGAATGAGAACGCCAGGCTGGGCAAACAGCTGGAGTTCTGGATGAAGAGCGCCGAATTCGCGGTCACGAGCCTGGAGACCGGGGAGGAGGCGGGGAACCAGGATCGATTTGATGAAGCAGCGCAGGGGATGAAACGAGTGCTTGAAACACTTCAGAAACTCATCGAGCAGCTGGGGGATGAGCCGGGGGAGGGGTACCCTTAATCTTCAATCGAAAACGTTAATTCCTTCAGGATCTCGAGCGCTTCCTGTTTGCCGCCGTAGCCGTTCTCGCCGCCGGGCCCCACGCAGGAGGGACAGCCGTCGGTGCAGGCGCAGCTGCCCACCAGCTCGAGGGCGCGGGCCACCAGCTCATCGTGCAGCTCATACAGCTTTTCGCTGAAGCCGATCCCGGCCGGGATGGCGTCGTAGATGACGATGGCCGGCTGGCCGAAGGTTTTGTTCTCCACCGGTTCGACATGAGTCCCCAGGTCCCCGGCATCGCACATCAAAAAGAGCGGCGCGAGGTTGCCCAGTACATAGGCCAGACCCGAGAGCCCGCTGCGCATGCGGACGTTCTGCTCCACTTTGTGATGGCAGGAGGGACACAGGGTGGTCAGGTTGTCGAGGCGGTTGGCCTCGACGAGGGAGGTAAAGGCCCGGAACGGCACCTTGTGATGGACAGCATGCTGGCGATTCGCTTCCACGGCGCCGCAGACCTGGCAAGTGTACCTGTCGCGGGCGCGGACCCGGTCACGAATGCGCGGCCAATCGGGACCGTAGTGGTTCGGGTCGTTGGTCCAGGCGCCGGCTTCTCGCAGACGCGTCACCGTCGCCTCGGAAAGCGACACCCAGTAGCCGGTGGTCATCAGGTCGGTGGGCGGCAGGTCGAGCGGCTCCTCGCCCAGGTTTTCATGGGTGTACCAGCGGCGCTTGCGGAAGCCGGTTACCTGAGTCGTGACCTGCAGCTCACCCCATTTCTTTTCGCCGACCGCACCCCCAGCCCCTTCGCGAAGCATCCCTGTGGGGCCCCTGGAAGGAGAGGGGAGCAACGCGGCTTGAGCGGACTCCGATAACACGCTCACTTCGGTGCTGCGCAGGGATTCGGTGTAATAGTCGCTCTGGATGGGATTGAGATGGGCGACATGCTCTTCGAGGTCCAGATCCTTCACAAAGAACGATTGCGCTTCATGCAGATAGATCGCACCGGGATGTACCATCCATAAGGCGCTCTCGCCGTCGACGGTGCCAATGGTCCGCGGTCGATCGTCGATCGTCGTCTGCAGGACAACGCCCTTTGGGGAGGCGGAGCGTAATGAAATGGTCGCCGCGGGATACTCGTCGGCCATCCAGAAATACTTATCATGAGACTGGTGGGCCTCGTTGTTGGAGATCATGAACTGCAGATATTCCTCGATGACCCCGGCGGGGAGCGAGCCAAACCCTTCGCCCTTTTGGAAGGGCAGCTCGAACATGGCGCAGCGCAGGTGCTCGAGCAGGATCAGCAGATGGTCGGGGTTGACCAGTGCCTGCTCGGGTGAGCGCTCGAAGAAATACTCGGGATGGTGGGCGAGGAACTGGTCGAGGGGACTGGCGGAGGCGATCATGACCGTCGCAGCGGATTCGAGGCCGCGTCCCGCCCGACCCGCCTGCTGCCGCGCCGAAGCGATGGTGCCCGGGTAGCCGACGAGGATCGCCGCGCCCAGCCCGCCGATGTCGATGCCAAGCTCGAGGGCGTTGGTGGCTACAACCGCTCGAACGGTGCCATCTCTTAATCCCTTTTCGATCTCCCGGCGCTGGTTGGGAAGATAGCCGGAGCGGTAGCCGCGGATGGGATTTGTGATTTCAGATTTTGGATTTTCGATTGGAGATCGAAGATTTTCCTGGAGGTAGGTGAGGATGATCTCGACGGTTCTCCTGGATCTTGCAAAGACCACCGACTGCACATCCTGGCGCAGCAGGTCCTGAGCGAGGCGGACGCCTTCGAGGACGGAGCTCTTGCGCAGGCCGAGGGATGGATCGGTGATCGGCGGGTTGTAGAGGATGAAATGACGCGGCCCGCGCGCCGAGCCATCTTCGTCGATCAGGTGGACCGGTTCTTCGACCAGCCGTTCGGCCAGCTCCTGCGGATTTCCGATGGTCGCCGAGGCCAGGATGAACTGCGGCCGCGCGCCGTAGAAGTCCGCCACCCGCTTCAGCCGGCGGAGCACATTGGCCACATGCGAGCCAAAGACGCCGCGGTAGGTATGGGCCTCGTCGATGACCACATATTTCAAGCTGCTGAAAAAATCGAGCCAGTTGGTGTGATGCGGCAGGATTCCGGTGTGCAGCATATCCGGGTTGGAGAGCACGATGCGGGCATTTTTGCGGATGGCAGAGCGGTCCTTTTGCGGGGTGTCGCCGTCATAGATCGACGATTTTAGATTGACGATTTCTGATTGGTAGGATTGCAGGTTCGAGAGCTGGTCCTGTGTCAAAGCTTTGGTGGGGAAGAGGTAGAGGGCGCGGGCGTTTGGATCCTGCAATAAGGAAGCGAAGACCGGCAGGTTGTAGGCGAGGGTCTTGCCGCTGGCGGTGCCTGTGGAGAGGATGATGTTTTCGCCGCGGCGGGTATGGGCCCAGGCGTCGAGTTGGTGAGAATAGAGTGTGTGCAGGCCGGAGGCCAGCAGGGTGCGCTTGATGGGATCGGGCAGATCGTCTGGCAGGGGATGGGTTTGGGCAGGACGCGGGGGCAGGGTCTGCCAGGCTACAAGGTTCGGGGCGGTTTCGGGATCGCGCTTCCAGTACTCCAAGAGGGTGACAAGAGGCATGGTTTAAACACTACGGGGAGAACGTAAGCGAAGATTCTTCATCTTTTTTCCCTCTCCAGCATCCGGAAGGCGACCGCGCCAATGCCCAGGGGGATCCAGAAGGTGATACCGCGGTAGGCCAGGGTGATGATCACCGCCTGGCTCCAGGGCACGCGCAGGGACGAGAGGGCCAGCGGCATGACACCTTCCACGATGCCGATGCCGGAAGGGGTGGGCGAGACGATCAGGAACAAATAGGTGATGGCGAAGCCGCCGATGATCGTCCCCGCCGAAAAGGGAACTTTGAACGCCAGGAACACCAGCAGCAGAATGCCCATCAACAGGCTCTTGCCGGTCAGCGAATAAAGGAACGGCAGGATAAAGCTGCGCGGCCGCTGGGGAAGGGCGGCCAGGTCCCTGGCCAGTTCGTTGGCAAACTCATGGGCGCGCTCCTCGCTCAGGTACTCACGGTGAATAAGTGGGTGCAGCAGGCGGTTAACGAGGCGCGCCAGCAAGGCCAGTGCGCTGCCCAGCGCCTTGCCCGATTGCGAGCCCAGGTACAGAAGGGATCCCAGCGACGCGGCGATCACGAACAGGACTGTCGAGGCGCCGATCTCGCTCGGGTCCAGGTCATTGCGGCGGAAGAGGACGACCAGTCCCAGGGTGAGGACGCCGAGGAACGCGACATAATCCAGAAAGAGACACAGCATACTGGCCACCGTCACCTTGCCGACCGAGTGTCCATCCCGGCTGGCGGCGCCGATGAAGACCGCCATCCCGCCCACCCCGGCGCTGGGAGCGACCGTGTTGACAAAGTTGGCCGAGGCATACAGCAGCGCCAGCTTGTGGACCGTCTCATGCATGCCAAGCAGAGTATACAATGACTGATAATTTAGCCCCGCGATCAGAAACCAGGCCAATTGGATCAGGACCGCCAGCAGGATGAACCAGAGATTCCCCCGCTGCAGGGTTTCCACGACGCTTTCGAGCTCGCTAAAACTGAGATAAATGAAAGCCGCCCCGAGGAACAGCACGATGATGAAGACGATTTTCCGCATTGCAGCAGGGATTATACACGTGGGGAGAATAAAAAATTGCCGGCCCTTTCCAGAGCCGGCAATTCAGCCTGTTCCAAACACATCTAATCCCTGCGGCGGCCGCCGACCAGGAAGACGAAGTAGAGCAGCTGCAGCACCGCGGTGATGAGGCCGGCCACATAGGTCATGGCGGCTGCGTTCAAAACCGCGTTCACGCCGCGCCGTTCTTCCTCGGTCTGGATGATGCCGGTCGCGTAGAGCAGCTCCTTGGCACGCGCCGA
>DASUOS010000386.1:0-5473 GCA_036276515.1 Anaerolineales bacterium
CAAACGGCTTTTGAGCACAGTCAGGTCGGAGGGCGGCAGCGGCGCAATCCCCATCTGGCTGTAAAAAGTGGAGTCAAGCGGGTAGAGCGGCGGCATGCCCGTCAGGTCACAGACCTGCTCGATGGCATGACGAAGCAGGGCATGGCTTTCGCAGCGCACCTCTTCCCATCGATGTTCTTCCATGAAACGGATTGCCTCCGGGACGGTCAACGCCGCTGCCGGATCCTTCGTTCCGGTCCATTGCAGGATGTCCACGAAGCGCGAGCCGCTGGCAATGTCCGGGGTCGGGTGAGCTCCCCAGCTGACGATCAACGGCTGGATCAGGTCCTGCAACTCGCGACGTACGTACAGGAATGCCGCGCCCTTCGGCGCGAGCATCCACTTATGGCAGTTTCCAAATACCACGTCCGCCCCCAGCGCCCGCAAATCGACCGGTATCTGCCCGGGCGCATGCGCAGCATCCACGATGGTCAGGATGTCCGCCTGGCGCGCCCGACGGGAGATCTCCTCCACCGGGAAGCGCAGCGCTGTGGAGGAAGTGATATGGCTGATGTAAATGACTTTTGTTTGGGGAGTTACGCCTTTCCAAAACTGCTCGACGATCTGCTCATTCGTCTCCACGGGGAGCGGGATCGGCTGGCGGATGTAGCGCGTCCCGGTCCGGCTGCCGACGAATTCCCAGGTATAGTCACAGGCTCCGTATTCGTGGTCGGTGGTCAGGATCTCGTCGCCCGGATCCAGCGCAAGGGAGCGAGCAACGATATTGACCCCGTGGGTTGCGTTCGGGATGTACACCAGATCCTCCGCGGAGGCATGCAGGTATTCTCCCAACGCCCGGCGCGACTCTTTTATGAGCGAGTAAAACTCGCGTCCCAGGAAAAGGACGGGCTGGGTCTCGAGCCGCCGCTGCCACTTCTGGTAGGCATCAAAAACCGGTTTGGGCGTGGCGCCATACGAGCCGTGATTGAGAAAGACAACCCCTGGGTCCAGGAGAAAGTGATCTTTTAGAAATGACATGCGGCTATTATAAGAGATTGGCGGCTCCAGGCTTTATCCTTTCAGCCGGCATCCGCGGTGGTAACAACGGTTAGACCCTGACGTTAAGAATGAGTACAAGACATCCACAATGAAACCTGTCTTACTTTGTTCCGGAGGAAAGGAGAAAATAATATGGCGCAAGAAGAGTACCGCTGTGAAGTTTGTGGGGCAAGACTCGATAGTGAGGCAGGGCTGGCACAACATGAGCGCGAGATGCACCCACAATATACCTGTGATATTTGCGGCGAAACGTTCAGCTCACAGGAAGAACGAGAAGCTCATGACCGTGTTGCCCATCCTGAAAACACGGCAACTTCTGCTTAAAGGGAAAATGTCCCTACCCGGTGGTGGGACGGGCTGAATGTTTCAGGTCGTGTTGGGCTTATCCGCAAACATTCAGCCCATCGGAAAAAGAGCGCCGGCGTGACAGGGGAAGAATTCGCTGATTTTCCCGACCGAGCAGGAGATTTTCAAGTCCTGTATACCTTCGCCAGGCGAGGCTCAGAGAGCAGTGTAACTCCCCATTGATTTTTGACCTGTTCTTTTGTACAATCAATCCGTCATTCCCACAGTTCATCGTAATCCAATACAACTATGATGCCTGGCATCAAGAGACCTTTTCCCCGGATGAATCAACCAAACTGCATAGCACTGCGCAGATCGATTTTGGCGTGACCATGATTCCTATTTTGGATATTCTACAAGTTCTTAAAGCGTCCAGATCGCAGCTAACCCATGACAAATTCTGAGGCCGCTCTCGATCGATATTTCAAGACAGTCTACGAGCTCCAGAGGCGCGTGGTGGAAAGTCAACGCCCTGTTTTGCTGGAAATCGCACACCAGATGGCAGAGACCACCCGAAACGGAAAACGGATCTTTGTTTTCGGCACGGGACACTCCCACCTGCAGGCGGAAGAGGCGTTTTACCGCGCCGGTGGGCTGGCGAACGTCGTCCCCATGCTGGTGGAGCATCTCATGCTGCATTCCCTGCCCGACCTGGGTTCCCGTATCGAGCGGACGCCCGGTCTGGCGGATATGATCCTCGACCGGTACGCGCCTGAGCCAGGGGAACTGCTATTCATCTATTCAAACAGCGGCGTCAACCGGCTGCCGGTCGAAATGGCGCAACGCGGGCGCGCACGTGAGATGCTGGTTGTCGGCGTGTCCTCGTTTGCCTACGCCCGGCAGGCGCCGCTCTCGGAGCTGGGAGTGCGCCTCGATGAAAGTGCGGACTGGGCTCTGGATAACGGCGGCGTCCCCGGGGATGCCGTGCTCGAGCTGCCGGATTTTCCGTGGCGCGTCGCCCCCTCATCCACGATCATCTGTGCAATGCTCTGGAACGGTCTCGTAGCCGAGACGGCACGCCTCCTTCAGGAAGCAGGCATTACGCCGCCCATTTATGCCAGTTTCAATGTGCGCGGTGCAGCCGAGCATAACCAGGCGCTGCTGGAAAAATGGCGCCCGCGCAACATCCATTTGTAGAAGCACATGTCGCTACTAGATCAAGATCTTGCGATCGGCATCGATATCGGCGCGACCAAAATAGCCGCAACCCTCCTCTCGCAGGAGGGCGACCTGGTTGCTTCGTCCCAGGTCCCGACGCTGGCGCACGAGGGGATGTCAGCCGTGCTGGATCGGGTGGCGGAGCAGATCCTGGAACTGGCACACCAAAAACCGGGAGTGATCGCCGGTGTGGGGATTGGCTCGCCCGGGAAAGTGGACTCAGAGTGTGGTATTGTCTATGATGCCGTCAACCTTGGCTGGAAGGAAGCCCACCTCGTCGAAGAGGTCTCGCGGCGCATCGCTGGCAGCCTGCCGATCTGGGCTCAAAAGGACGCTAACCTGAACGCGCTGGGAGAGTATTATTTTGGAGCCGGCCAAGGCTTTGAAGACTTTGTTTACATTGGCGTGGGTTCCGGCCTGGGAGCCGGGATCATCAGCAACGGTCAGATCATTGCTGGCGGCAGCTGGTATGCCGCCGATGTGGGCCACCTCTCACTTGATCCCGATGGACCGGCATGCGTATGCGGCGGTCGCGGTTGTGCCGAGCTTGTTGCCTCGGGTCCGGGGTTGGTACGCGTGGCGCGACAGATGATCTCCAACAGCCCAGCAGAAAGTGAGCTGAAGCACATCGCCAACTTGACGACAACAGATGTGTTGAACGCTGCACAGGCCGGTGATCCCCTGGCAGTGCAGGCCTTACGAGAAGTGGGTCGGGTACTTGGCATTGTCATGTCGGCTTGCACTGTGATCCTGAATCCTTCCCGATTTGTGATCGGGGGCGGCCTGGGGCTGGCAGGGTTTGATTTCCTGCTCCCGACAGTCCGCCAGGAGTTAACGCGCCGGACCCTGCCAAACCATCGCGGCCCAATGGAGATCCTTCCCTCGCGGCTCGAGTCACCCGCCATCGGCGCAGCCTGCCTGGTATGGTACGCGCGTTCCGGGAGAATGTTAAAACGCTGAATAACACGCGAAAACAAAAGGAGGTGATGCCTGAAACGCATGCAGGGTACGTTTGTTTGCAAACCGTACGTGTAGTACCAATCTGAAAAGGAGAAGAAAATGCGTAAGTTAATTACGATGATCAGCTTACTCGTCGCGCTGACACTGATTCTGACTGCTTGCGGTGGCGGTGCAGCCACCGAGCCACCCGCTGCCACACAACCGCCGGCCGACACAGAGCCTGAGGTTACCGAGCCCCCGGCCGCGACCGAGCCCGCTGCGACCGAACCTGCCACTGGTGAGGAAGTCACCCTCACGATCGAAAGCTGGCGCAATGACGACCTGGCGATCTGGGAAGATACGATCATCCCGGCCTTTGAAGCCCAGTATCCGAACATCAAAGTGGTCTTTGCACCCAGCCCTCCGGCCGAATATAACGGCGTGCTCAATACAAAACTGCAGGGAGGTACCGCGGGCGACCTGATCACCTGCCGTCCGTTCGATGCTTCTCTGGAGCTGTTCCAGCAGGGTCACCTGTCATCTCTGAATGACCTGCCCGGTATGGAGAACTTCAGCGATGTAGCCAAGAGTGCCTGGATCACCGACGACGGCAGCGATGTCTTCTGCGTGCCGATGGCATCCGTGATCCATGGCTTTTTCTACAACAAGGACAAGTTCGATGAGTATGGACTCGAGGAACCGACTACCAAGGAAGAGTTCATGAACGTCCTTGAGACCCTCAAAGAGAACGGCGAAACGCCGCTCGCGATGGGTACCTCCGACCAGTGGGAAGCTGCCACGATGGGCTTCCAGAACATCGGTCCCAATTACTGGAAAGGCGAAGAAGGCCGCCAGGCCCTGCTTGAAGGCACCGGCAAGTTCACCGACGAGCCTTACATCCAGACCTGGCAGGACCTCGCCGACTGGGCGCCCTACCTGCCGGAAGGCTACGAGGCTGTAAAGTACCCGGACGCGCAAAGTCTGTTTACCCTCGGACAGGGCGTGATCTACCCCACGGGCTCCTGGGAGATCAGCGTGTTTGAACCGCAGGCCGAATTTGAAATGGGCATCTTCCCGCCCCCCGTGGCAAACGAAGGTGATACCTGCTATATCAGCGATCACACCGATATTGCCATCGGCATGAACGCTGCAACCCCGCATCCCGAGGAAGCACAGACGTTCCTGAGCTGGGTAGCTTCGGAAGAGTTTGCCACACTGTATGGCAATGCACTGCCTGGCTTCTTCCCGCTCAGCAATGCGGAAGTGACTCTGGACAACCCGCTTGCCAACGAGTTCCTCAGCTGGAGACAGCAGTGCGAAACAACCATCCGCAACTCGTACCAGATCCTCTCTCGCGGGGAACCTAACCTCGAGAACGAGCTCTGGCGCGTCAGCGCGGCCGTGATCAACGGCTCGCTCACACCGGAACAGGCTGGAGAAGAAATCCAGGCTGGTCTGGATCAATGGTATAAACCGTAAGCAGGTTAGCTGAGAAAGTTCAACCCGAGGGACGCTGGCGTCCCTCGGGTTGAGGACTTTGGCGACAACACCCTGATCTCTATTGCAGGAGGCACGCTGTGCAACAGACCAAGCGACGATTGCAGTTTCCCGTTCACATCCTGGTATTTCTGGCACCCGCGGTTTTGCTGTACACCGTGTTCATGGTGATCCCCCTGATCAATTCTCTGCGCTTAAGTTTCTTTGAGATTGGGAATCAGGATCAACAGAACTTTGTAGGGCTACAGAACTACATCAAGCTATTCTCGAATTCGAATTTTGCTCCTTTTTTTTGGCGAGCGCTACGCAATAACTTTGTTTTCTTCGCGGTCCATATGCTCGTGCAGAACCCCATCGGGCTGCTGCTGGCTGCCCTGCTCGCCGAGGGTGGACGTATGCGCAATTTCTTCCGCACGATTATTTTCATGCCGACCGTGCTATCCGTGGTCATCATTGGTTTTATCTGGCAATTGATCTTGAATCCACTCTGGGGTGT
>DASUOS010000387.1:0-12381 GCA_036276515.1 Anaerolineales bacterium
CTCGCAGATAGGTGAAAACTTCGGTGACCGTACCCACCGTCGAGCGGGGACTGTGATTGGTCAGATGCTGGTCAACGCTGATGGAGGGGGAGAGGCCGACAATCGAATCGACCGGGGGCTTGCTCAGGCCGCCGGTGACCAGGCCAAGCGACTCAAACAACTGGCGAAGGCTCTCCTTGTGCAGGATATCGAAAGCGAGGGTGGATTTTCCCGAACCGGACAGTCCGGTGATGACAACAAGCTGGTTTTTGGGTATATCGAGGCTGATATTCTTCAGGTTGTGCAGGCGGGCATTCCGAATGCTGATCGTGGGATTCATAGGTCTCCGAATGAAACTGGGCATTTTCTCTATTCTAAGGATGGCTTGATGGGGATTCCCCTGTCGAATGGAGGGTTCCGGCTAGCCAACAGGACAGGTTTTCCGGCCGGACACAATTTCATTTTACAACCCTGGTGTGCCTGTGGAGGGTTTATAAAGTAGGTCACGCCTGTGGCGTAACAGTACGAGTAATAGTCACGCTAAAGGTGTAATCTGCCATCTCCTGGCAAAATCTAGGCTGACACCATGACGTGATCGCGCCAGAATGCCTGGTCTGCCCTTGATCATCCATTCTGTCTTCCTATTTGTTCCTCGATCAGCCGGATCACGCGTCCGGCCAGGTCTTCCTGGGAGCGCAGGGTGGTCAGCCAGCGGTCGGCAGCGGTGAAGATATCTTCATCCGGGCGCGGGGTATCCAGCACCTTCTTCAGGTTACGCGTGTTTCCCGCATCCAGCTCGAGGAACATGCGCAGCATCGCCATGTGGCTGTAGCCTGCGCGGCTCAACATGCGGACGATGCGCATACGCTCGATCTCCTTCTTCCCAAACAGGCGATAATTGTTGTAGGAATTGCGCGGCACGCTGAGCAGCCCGGCCCGCTCCCAGTTACGGATGATATCGATGCTGACGCCCAGGTGTTTCGACACTTCACCGATCGAGAGCGGTTCTTCTTCCGTAACCTGGGCCCTATTCTGCGCCCAGTGCTCCAGCAGATCGGCGGCCTGGTCCGCCTGTCCCAGCTCGACGCGGACAGCAGCCAGAAGCGCGTAGGCCTTGTCCAGTGCTCCTAACCAGTCGTCGGCTACGGCTCTCTGAATGAGCGCGTTTCCCAGAGCACGAAAGCCCCGGCCCGGGTATTGGGCGGTATAGACCGTGCGTGCCAGCCGCAGGCAGTCGAGGTGGCGCCGGGTGAAGATCCGGTATCCGGACGGGGTCCGTTCGACAGGCGGGACCAGCCCCCAGTCCACGTAGAGGCGAACCGTGTTCGGGTGGATGCCCACCGCGCGTGCAAGGTCGGAAGTGCGAAGAGATTTCGCAGCCATGGCTCACAGGTGAGTGTATCACTCGAATGAAGAATTGGGCGGTACATCATGCCCAACTTGATCTCAAATAACATAAAAATCATCTGAATTATTATTCATCTCGATGTATAATGAAAACAACCGTCCCGTGCCTCGGTCCTGGCGGTGACACGTCGAACAGGTCGATTCGTAGACGAAGGAGTGGAGCTATGTCGCAGGAGTTGTTCGTAAACGGTGTAAACGCCGATGGCACGATTGGCTATGACATCCCCATCGATTCTCAAATCATTGCAAGAGTAGCTCGTGGTGAAAAACTTACCCGGGATGAGCTGAACACCCTCAGGCTGAAAAAACAGAATGCTTTGGCGCATTTCGGGGTGGCAGAGGGGGTCGACCCGGAGAAATTGGACTCGGCCGGGTGGGGTGTCATTTTTCCGGCCGGATTGTCTGAAAGATCGTGCGATGCCATCAAGGAAGCATTGAAGCCTCTCCTCGAGCACCGCAAGGCACAGGCCGGGGAATGTTATCAGGAGTATATCGGGCCTGAGCGGGGAGTAGGGAAGAATGAATCAAAAGCGGACTTTCTAAAGCGCTATGGGCGCGGCCCGGGCCCTGCCCGACCGATGGAGGATGACGGCACACCCGGCGTCCCCTATTATTTGTTGATTGTCGGCAGCCCCGAAGCGATCCCCTTCTCATTTCAATACCAGCTCGATGTGCAATATGCAGTCGGACGGATCTTTTTTGAGCGGTTGGAGGACTATTATCGGTATGCGAGAAGCGTGGTGGAGGCCGAGACAAAAGGCCTGGCACGGGCTCGCAGAGCTGCTTTTTTCGGCGTAGCCAATGCGGACGACAGAGCAACCGAGATGAGCTCCAAATTGCTGATCCCAACGCTTGCAAAGGCAGTAAATGCGAAATTCAGTCCGAGCGGATGGGGTGTGGATGTCATTCCGCCTGAACAGACCGGAAAAGCAACGCTTTCCCAATACATGGGCGGAGAACGCACACCATCGTTATTGTTCACTGCCGGCCATGGGATCAATTTCAAACTGGGTGATGAACGCCAGCTTCGCCACCAGGGCTCGCTGGTTACACAGGAGTGGCCCGGTCCCAGGGCAGGCGTGCCTTTGACGGAAGATATGTATTTTTCTGCGGATGATATACCGTCGGATGCCGATGTGTTTGGTATGCTGGCTTTTATGTTTGCCTGCTATGGCGGGGGTACTCCCAGGTCCGATAATTTCTGGCAGCTGGCCTTTGCCAAACAGAGAGATATTGCACCTTATGCCTTTGTGGCGCAGCTTCCCATGCGTCTTCTCAGCCATCCCCGGGGGGGAGCCTTGGGCGTCTTTGCCCATGTCGAGCGCGCCTGGGGTTCTTCCATCGTTTGGGATAATTCCGTTCAGGAACTCGAGTCGTTCAACAGCATGATCCAGGCGCTGTTGAATGGCAAGCCTGCCGGGTTTGCCACGGAATACTTCAACGAGCGTTATGCCGAGATTTCAGCCATGCTGACCGAGGAGCTTCAAAATACCTCCCCGGAAAATCAGGACGATGTAAAAATCGCCGGGATGTGGACTTCCAATAACGATGCGCGCAACTATGCCTTTCTGGGAGATCCTGCGGTCCGCCTGGTCACGGGGGAACGGGAAACTCCGGATACTGACCGCCAGGCATTCGGCGAAGTGGTTACCCAGTATCCCGAGGCCATTCGGGCCGCCTCCACCCAGTTTCAACCGGACTTAATCACGTACGAGGTTGTTGGCGCGGGTCCGGCCGTCGTGCTGGCCGATGAGGTCACCAGCGGCGAGAGCTTTGGTTTCCTGACCAGGAGCAGCACCACCGACGGAGATAGCAGCGAGGCAGGGAAGGCCGTGGCGCTCAGCGGTACGTTCCGGGAATTTGTCGAAAAGCTTGGTTCCTATATGAGCAAGGCTCTCGACGATGCCACCAGCCTGGAAGTTGCCACTTACATCAGCGATGACCTCGGCACAGTCGTATACGAATCCGGAAAGTTCGCAGGCTCTGCCCGCCTTCGCGCCCTGACGCGCGTAAAAGTGGATGGCGACTCACTGGTCTGCGTCCCCCAGGATGAGGACGGCCAGGTCGATATGGCTCTCTGGCAGATCCATATGGATATGGTCAGACAGGCGCAAGAGACACGCAATGAATTAATGAAGACTCTCGTCTCAGCAGCCAGCAACCTGGCAGGGTTTATGAAATAAACAGCTATGAATCCTGGAACCCCATCAGGTTTGTTCGAGATCGTGGGAGCCGATTCTGACGATCCTCTTGGCTTATGGACGGCCAGGCAGGATCAGCCAATCCACTTTGGTATGGATGACGAAACTCTCGCCTCCCCGACAAATACGCTGGTCTATCGCATCCAGCTCCCGGAGGATATGGCTGCAGCAGACTCCGCCTTCCGGGAGCGTGAAGAATCAATGCGGCAGTCGGCGCGGGCACTGGAGTCGATCCCGGAGCGCCTGGAAAGCCTTGTGCTACATACCCAACTGCAACAAAAGACGTCCGGCAGCCAGCCCGTGCACTTTGGCACCGATATGCTGCCGGATCCTGAGGCGGAGCTGCTCAGCCTGCTTCTAGTCGTCGATACAGGCACGGAGTCCGTACCTCTGCCTGAGGGCCAGGTGGATTTTGGCATCATGGACGAAGTCGTCCTGCCTGGCATCGAGCAGGCGCGGGCTCAGCTCAAGGCATTGCTCGAGCAGCTCAATCGTGAGCTCCTGCACTTTGCCTGGATCGAAACGGTCCTGGCAGACCAGATCATGGCGCGTACCAGCGTACGTTGGACCGGCCATCTGAATACGATCTGGACCGATGGAATTTCGCCCTCTCACGTCTCCCTGCACGCCCGTTCTCTGCGATTAGCCACCCACAGTCGTGCGCTCAAAGTCCGTCTCGCAACAACAGTCATGTCTGGAGCAGCGAAGATCTCTGCATTGATGGTAAATCCTGCGGGAGCACTCCTTGCACTCCCACTTGTTTACCGGTATGCGAGCCAGATCCTGGCACAGGCAGCTGAATTGCGTACACCTCAGTAAGACCATTCGGTCATAAAAAGGAGATCAAGCATGGCAACATCAAATGAGATCAAGGAAGCCCTGAAACTCGCTGCAGACCAGGTGAAGAAGTACATTGAGGACGCCTCTGAAATGACAGTCGAAACCCGCCTCCTGGAGCTCGGGGTCAATGCTGGGGAGCCCAGTCTCGCGGCGAAGAGCAGCGTCAAGTTCGACGGAGACAGCTCGTGTATCATTCCAGTCAAGCGGGATACGAACGGCAACCTTGTTCCAGATACGGCGATGTATGAGCTGCATGAAAAGAATGTGCAGGCAACCATCGAATACAGGGTCCGGATGATGGAACAATTCCTGACCTTATTACGCAGTGCTTAGAGAGGTAAAGCCCGTCTCTCTGGAAGCCCTTTCGATCACCACCGTATATGCCTCCCAAACGCCGCGATTCGTGCCCTTTCTCCCTTTCTGAACCAACCCCTGGGCAGGCACTTTTGGGGGGCACAGCGATTTTTAGGATCGTTGCAGCAGATGCATGCAGGCACACAGCCTTCATTCTGTAAGTTGATTTTTTTTATCATAGAAGTATAATTCAGTAGCACGCAATCGAAATTCCCCTGCCTGGCTTAGGCCGTATCACTCCAAGGGAGGAACGAATGCCAATCAAATATGCCGACCTCGAGATTGGTCTGTCCAGAAGCGATGATACCTCGTATACGGTATCCTTTCGTCTTCTGCGCCCGGAAAGCGACGATACGCTTGTAGAGCGGGGGAAAATCATGCGGGAGACCCTAAACCCCGACGATTTTAAAGATGCTCTTGCCGACCCCGCAGATTATGGTAAACGCCTGACCGAATGCTTCTTTGGCAACCCGGATATTACCCGCTGGTATACAACCTATAAATCCATGGTACTGGCTCAGGGAGAAATGGGCCTTCGTGTTCGCCTGTTCATAGGGCCAGATGCACCCGAGCTGCAGCGCATTCACTGGGAACTGCTCTGCGAGCCCGGATCGAACTCCCCGATTGCGACGAGCCAGCATCTTTTATTTTCGCGCTACCTGAGCAGCACCGATGTCCGTCCCTCGCTCCTCAAATCCAGGGATGAGATGAAGGCGCTGGTGGTAATCGTAAACCCGTCCGACCTGGGCACGGGAAAACTGCCGGCTCCCATCGATGGCAAAGGGGAGCTGGAGCGTGCCAGGGCGGGGCTGGCTGATATCCCGGTAACCGTCTTCCCGGAACCGGAAAGCGGTGAACGGGCGACACTGAATAACATCATCACAAAATGCAAAGACAAAGAGTTCGACATCCTTTATCTGGTTTGTCATGGCTCATTCAATTCAACCAACGAGCCGATCCTGCTGCTCGAAGACGAGGACGGAAAAAGCAAGCGGACCTCCGGCCGGGATTTTGCGGTCCGGATGAAGGAGCTGCTGCACCGGCCTAAGCTGATCGTCCTGGCCTCCTGTGAAAGTGCCGGGACAGAGACCGGGAACGCGCTCTCTGCCTTCGGGCCCCTGCTCGTGGAGGATGCCGGTGTGCCGGCGGTCCTTGCCATGCAGGGAAAGATCAGCATGAAGACCGTCGAGCAATTCATGCCGGTCTTTTTCCATGAGCTGCAGGAACAGGGTTATATCGACCAGGCGCTGGCTGTGGCCCGCGGTATGGTTCGCGGCAACCACGATTTTTGGATGCCGGTGCTGTTCATGCGTTTGGTCAGCGGTCGCTTGTGGTACGTGCCGGGCTATGCTGAGACAAACGACTTTGACCTGTGGGACGTGCTCACCACCCAGCTCAACTTTCAAAAGATGACTCCGATCATTGGTCCGGGTGTATTTCAGGCCCTGCTGGGTTCCATGCGCGACATTGCTGAGAGCTGGGCGCACAAGTTCAACTACCCGCTGGCCTCCTATGAGCGCGACTCGCTGGCGAAAGTGGCACAATACCTGTACGGGATCAAAACAAAAATGGTCGTCTTCCAGCACCTGCAGGATTCGCTCCGCACGGACATCCAGCAGGATTTTGCCAATATCCTGCCCGAGACGTTGCGCACTTCCAATAAAGCCACGGCTGGCGAGCTGATCTCGGCCATCGGAGCAGAACGCCGTAAAAATAATAAGACGGATGCTTACAGGATCCTGGCCAAGCTGCCGGTGAAGGTCTACATCACCACCAATTTGAACGGCCTGCTGACTGACGCGCTGGTGGAAGCGGGGAAGACCCCAAAGGTGATGATATGCCCCTGGAACCGCTACACCGAAAGGAAGTACAAGCAGGTCGAGAACTTCGAGCCCGACGTCGACCACCCGTTGATCTTCCACATGTTCGGGCGCCTGGAAGAACCAGACTCACTCGTCCTGACCGAGGACGACTACTTTGATTTTCTGCTGGGCTACAGCCGGAATGCGGCGATCATGCCCGGACCTGTGATCGAGGCGCTGGCGGATTCCGCCTGGCTGTTCCTCGGCTTCCAGATGGAAGACTGGGGGTTCCGGGTTCTGTTCCGGAGCATCCTGTCGCGGGAAGGCGGCGGCGCCAGCGATGACATAAAACACGTCGCCGCCCAATTTGTCCCCGAGGAAGGCCGCATCATCGATTCGGACGGCGCCCAGCGGTACCTGCAAAAATATTTCGGCAAAAAGCCGCCCATCAACCTGTACTGGGGCAGTGCCGAGGAGTTCCTGAAGGAGCTTGCCCGGCATATGGATCCGCAGACCGCCTAAAGGACCGAAGCAGACATGGCCAATTCACGCGAAAATCCGTATGTCGGACCGCATGCCTTCCAGCCGGAGGATGAGAAAAAGTTTGCCGGGCGCGACCGGGATATCACCGCCCTGTACCGTCTCCTGATCGCCGAGCGGATTGTGCTGCTGTTCTCTCCCTCCGGGGCCGGAAAATCTTCCCTGGTGAATGCCGGCTTGCTGCCGCGCATGATCGAGAAGGGCTTCAAGATCCTTCCCACGGTGCGCGTTAACCTTCCGCTTCCGGATGAGCTCTCGAAGGAGGATGGGAACAACCGCTATGTGATGAGTATGCTGCAGACGATGGGGGATGCCCGCACCAATATACCGAAAAAGGAGCTCGCCCAGCTAACCATCGACGAGTATCTCAGGCGGCGGTTATGCCCCGACAATCCCTATCGGAAGGATGACGAAGAGATCGTTGAACCCAAATCGTTCCTGATCTTCGACCAGTTTGAGGAGATCCTGACCATCGATCCCAATGACGATGTGGGCAAACGCGAGTTCTTTGAGCAGCTTGGGGTGGCCTTGGAGGAGTCGCGGCGCTGGGCGCTTTTTGTGGTGCGCGAGGATTATGTCGCCGCGCTGGATCCCTATCTGCGCTATCTGCCGACCCGCCTGGCCAACACCTATCGTCTCGACCTGCTGGATTATGAGTCGGCGATAGAGGCGATCTGCAAGCCGGCCGGGTTGATGGGCGTGTCCTATACGAGCGATGCCGTCGAGCACCTCGTCAAGGAATTGCGCAGTGTGCGGGTACAGCGCCCGGATGGGACCTGGGAGCCGAAGCCGCAGCTTGGGCGTTATGTGGAGCCGGTTCAGCTGCAGGTGGTCTGTTTCCGCCTGTGGGACAGGATCGATGAAGACGATACGATCACCAAGGATGAAGTGACCAAGCTGGGGAGTGTCGACGAATCGTTAGCCGGATTTTATGCCGAAAAAGTTGCCGAGACGGCCGGGAAGACCGGTACGCCGGAGAAGGAAATCCGCACCTGGTTCGACACGAAACTGATCACACCTGCCAACATCCGCTCCCAGGTCATGTGGGAGGCTGGCAGCAGCGGCGGCCTCGATAACGATTCCATCTCCGCCCTGGAAAAAACGCATCTCATCCGCGGTGAATCGCGGCGCGGCATAAAATGGCTGGAGCTGGCCCACGACCGCCTGATCAAACCCGTCCGCGATAATAATAGCGAATGGTTCGAAAAGAACTTGAGTGCTTTGCAGCGGCATGCCATGCTCTGGGAGGCCGAAAAGGAGCCGGAACGCCTCCTGCTGCGGGACTCTGAACTGGCCCAGGCAGAGGAATGGGCCGCGGGCAAAACTCTCTCGGGGACCGAGCAGCGATTTCTCGACAACTGCATCGGCCTGCGCAAACGCCTGCACGCGGAGGCAAGCCAAAGAGAGGCAGAGGCCCTGGCCGCCACAAACCAGAAGCTGCGGACCTCCAACAGGCGGGTGAAGATCTTCTCGGGCTTTGCCATTGCGATTGCCCTGTATGCGCTCCTTGCAAGCCTATTTGCAGGTGTTCAACGAAGCCTGGCCGAAGAACGAAGGGTCGCGGCGGAGTCAGCTCTGGCCGATGCCGAAAAACAGAAGCAGATCGCAGAAAACCTGCGCGATCAGGCCAGGGAAGAGGCAGGCCGGGCAAGCCAGGAGGCGGCTCGCAGTCTCTCTTTGAACCTGGCCCTCAGCGGCTCTGCTCTGGTCGATGAGAACCCTCCTCTGGCGGCTCTGCTCTCCATCGAGTCCCTGAGAATCAACTATCAATCCCAGGCGGAACAAAATCTCCGCGATTTGCTCGGCGTCAAGCATCCGTATTTATTGGGCGGGCATGCCTATGGAATTTCACTGACCGCATTTAGCCCGGATGAAGAATGGTTGGTCACGATAGACGGGCTTGCCGATCTGAATAGCGCCATCGGGAACAGTGTCAGAATTTGGAATACGGAGGGGGGCGATCCGTCGGATGTTTATACTGTTGCCAAATACCTGGGAAGAAGACAGTGGACGGCCGCCGTGGTCAGCCCGGATAGCCGCTGGCTTGTGCTGGGCGATGACCAGGGATCGATCATGATCTATGAATTCACAACTGGCGACGGGGTGTATGGTGAATTTCTCTTATCGTCTGGGCAACAGCCGGAGCAGGCCTCTGTAGAATTGGTTGGCATCACCGCCTTGTCCTTTGGACAGCATGGCGGCAGGGATTGGCTGGCCGTCGGGCAATCGGACGGCACGGTAGCCCTGATCGATTTTTCTGAAGAAAACCTGGCTCCTCTTTTCTCAGAGGGGACTCCGCCGGAAATCATATCCCTGGGCCATGGCCGGCTGAAAATTAACACCCTGGTCTTCAGCCCGGATGGCCGCTGGCTGGCTGGCGGCAGCGACGATTTCCAGGTCCGTTTCTGGGATGTCGAAAACCCGCAGAGTACACCCATATCCCACCTGCAGGCGGGTGAAGTCCGGGCCCTGGTGTACTCCGATGAGTATGCCGTAGGCTACGGGAACTCCAATATCCTGTATTTTTACGATGTCCGGACCCCATCGGAAAATCCGGAAACGTTCACCCTGAATACGGTTTTTCCGATTACCGCCCTGGCGCTCGATCCGGCGAACCCGGATCGCCTGATCCTCGGCCAGTCCGATGGGACCATCCAGTTTTACGAAGTCGATACATTTACAACCTGGGAGCCGTTTTCGGCCAGTGAGGACCAGATAACTTATCTGGCGTTCGATCGAGACGGCCGCTGGCTCGTCAGCGCCTCGAAGGATCGAAATGTACGCGTATGGAAGATCAACAGGTCCTCCGCAAACGGGGTTGCGGGCCAATCGACCATCCTCAAGATCTTCAACCAGGAGATCACCTCTGTGCATTTCAGCCCCCGCACCAACTGGCTGGTAGCAGGCAGCGCTGACCGTTCGATTGCCCTGTGGGATCTGCGCGCCGGGTTCGATCCGATCGAGCCGGCCAGGCTTGCCGGGGAAAACACCACGGTGTACAACCCCTCCTTTAGCCCGGATGGCACATGGCTTGCGGCCGTTGAAACGGAAGGAGAAACAGCCGTTTTGAATGTGTGGGATACGGATGCCTTTGCTTCTGGAAATCGCACACCTGCCCTGGCACTAGACAGCCGCTATACCTATGCGTTCAATCCCAACGGGAAGGACCTGGCTGCTATTCTGTGGGAAGAAGAAGGTTCTTCCCTGGAGGTCGTGGATCTCCAGAATCCGGGAGAGACAGGACAAAGGGTCTATGAGGGACTGGCCGATATTGCGTATCTGGCTCACACACCGCAGGGCGGGAGCCATCTGGTTGCCTATGACAGTAATCAGAAAATATATTTTTGGAATACCTCTGACTACGGAGAGCCGGTCATCCATTCACTTGAGAGTGCTCCATCGGATTTTAAATTTAGTTCCACCGGCCGCTGGCTGGCCGCGGTAGTAAGGTATACGACTGGCGGCCTGATCTATTTGTTCGACCTGCAGGATCCCGCGGCAAAACCGCTGGTCTATGAAAGCCCGGATGGCGGGATCTACGATTTTGCCTTCAGTCCCGACGAGCGCTGGTTTGGTGTTGGCACCATGCCGGGTGAGACCTCCGATGGCAATATTTATCTCTGGGATCTTTCCCAGCAAGCCCCGCAGGCCGTTGGCTCCTCTGCGGTGCACACGGGGTACGTCAATACCCTGGCATTTGATCCTGCGTCCGGGTTTGTGGCGACCGGGGATGATGCGGGTGTGGTTCGTGTTTGGGACTTAACGGGAGGCATCATATCCGAGCCTGTATCCGAAAGTATTGCTCACACCGACTGGGTTGTCCGTGTAATGTTCAGCCCGGATGGGAAGTGGCTCGCCTCCAACGCCGCCGATGGGTCCATCAACCTGTGGGAATGGCAGGCGATGGAGGAAGGCTACTATGCCTTGAGCGGCCATGAAGGCTATGTGACGATACTCCAGTTCAGCCCGACCAGCCGCTGGCTGGCTTCAGGCAGTGTCGACCGTACGATCCGCTTGTGGGACCTGTCCAATCCCTATGGAACGCCGATCGTTCTTAAGGGTTCTTCAGATGAGATTACGACCCTTGCGTTCAGCCCGGATGAGCAGTATTTGCTTAGTAACACCTACACCGCAGATGCCCGGTTGTGGCATCTCCACGTGGACGACCTGAAGGTGTTGACTTGTGGGTTAGCCAGGCGGAACCTGACCGAGAACGAGTGGGTTCAATACGTTGGAGTCAGCCTTCCCTATCAGTCGACTTGCGCCGACCTGCCCGATGTTCCCGAGCCCAGCCCGCTGCCTGAGGAGGAGAAGCCCTCCCTCGCACCGACGCCTGTCCCGCAGCCAGCGCCCGGAGAGGATGGACCGGCCTGTTCCATCAGTTCGGATGTGGGTGTGAATCTGACATTCACAAACAACTCAGACAGCATCGTCGATGTCTATTGGATCGATTACAACTGCGAGAAGCAGTTGTACGGTACCCTGGAGCCCGGAGGAAGTTACCAGCAGGGAACCTATGCCACTCATCCGTGGGTGTTCGTCGATGCCGAAACCGGAGATACATTGAAGACAATTGTGGCAGGTGCAACAGATGAAGAAGTGACAATCCCCTAGTCATGGAACACAAGAAGACGGCCGCCTACCGGGCGGCCGTCTTCTTGTGTATCGGCCGGACATTTAATGTCCTTGTACGGCCCCCATGAATGCTTGAAACTGCTCTGCCGCAGCAAACCCGGCCTGCAGCGCTTGGCGGTTCATCTCCTCGGTTCCCTTCGGGGCGCGGGCGGTAACCGCCTTCTCAATGGCCTCGCGTGAGACCAGGTTCGTCAGCCCGACCAGCACGCCCAGGGCAACGGTGTTGGCGGTGATCGCCCGGCCGGTCGTTTCCTGGGCGATGCGCGCAATGGGGATCTTGATGCCGCTGAAATCGGCAGAAGTCTTCACCCGGTCTTCATCCACGATCAGCAGGCCGCCGGCGTGAATGCTGTTGGCGAATTTTTTGTATGCTTCCTGGCTGAGGGCCACAACCACATCGGCCGACAACACCTCTGGATGATCGATCTCCCCATCCGAAATGACCACTTCCGAGCGGCTCGCGCCGCCGCGTGCTTCGGGCCCATAGCTCTGGGTCTGGGTGGCCTGTTTGCCATCATAGATGGCCGCGGCTTCGGCCAGGATGATGCCGGCCAGGATCATTCCCTGGCCGCCCTCGCCTGCCAGGCGGATCTCGGTTCGCTTGTCCATCAGTTGCCTCCGTA
>DASUOS010000388.1:0-8271 GCA_036276515.1 Anaerolineales bacterium
ATATTGACCGCCAGGTAGTGGTCGGGCTGGATGCCGAAGTTAAGATTGAGCGTGCGTGCCAGCAGGCCGGGTCCTTCAGCGGGATCATCGTAATAGCCAAGCCCCTTGTTGCCGTAGAGATAGGCCTGGTTCAGTTTTCCGTGTGTGATGTTGTAATGGTCTGAGATCCCGGGGATCTCCACCCACAGGTCGCGCGGCACTTCGAGAAGGGTCACGCGGGCATTGACGAAGTCCACCCGCACCAGGCGCACAATGTCCGCCAGGCCATACAGGTAGTGGTCACCGCGGGCGTCCGAGCCGATGGCCAGGATGTTCATGACGGCCGGACCGCCGCACAGGGGCTGGGGTGTGGAGGTGGGAGTGATCGACGGCGGACCCTCCGTGGCGGTGTGGATGAGAGACACAGGCTCCAATGGGACCGTGGCCAGGGTGGGGACCGAGTGAGTGGAGGTGGGCAGCTCCAGGGCGGGACCCAGCGGCCGGCGGTACAAGCGTTCTCCCCAGACTCCGGCAGCCGCAAGGAGGATAAGAACAGTTGCAAAGATGACCCTCTTTTTCAATGGCATGATGATTTCCTCTCCCGATTCGGATAAGCGATACTGTAGTTTTGACGGTTAATCCTGGCTTCCCGTTCCACATACTTTCCACACATCCCTTTCACAGGTTTATGACAGGCATTCGATATGATTTGGGCAGGTTGGAGGTGCTCCAGCCAATTTAACCAAGGAGTTGAAATCCATGAAAAACAAAATGTCTATTTTGATCGGCGGAGTGCTGGTCGCGTTACTGGTAACGGTTTTGGCCGGTGCGACGAGCGTCTTCGCCCAGGAGCCTGCGGGCATGCTGATGCACGGGCGCGGTCCGGGCGGCGGACGCGGCCTGGGGCTGGCCGGCCTGCAGGTGGCTGCCGAGGCGCTTGATATGACCACCGATGAGCTGATCACCGAGCTCCAGAGCGGCAAGACGCTTGAGGAGATCGCCGAAGAGGCAGATGTGGAGTATGCAGATGTCCAGGCTGCCATCCAGGAAGCGCACGCGACAGCGATGCGCGACCGCATCCAGCAGGCCCTGGACGACGGCACGATCACCCAGGAGCATGCGGACTGGCTGCTCGAAGGGCTTGAGAAAGGCTTCGTCGGCGGAGGAAAAGGGTTCGGCTTTGGAGGCATGCATGGTCCCGGATTTGGCCCCGGACAGCCGACCCAGTCCAGCGGCGGATAAACGTCATCCCCTGTTCAGGTGAGTTAAGAAAACAAGTGAGGCGAAACAGGCCTCATTTGTTTTCTTTATGGATAATAAGGCTGGATGGCATCCACCTCACTGACATCCGGGCTGGGCGGTGAGTAGATACGAATCCAGGGATAGGATCCCTGTGGGACGAGGTCATCGATATCGATGGTGATACCCGTGGCATTGTACAGCCGGTCCTGGGGAATTACACAGTTATCGGTTTCCGTCAGGCAAAGGTCGCCAATCACATTCTGCACGTCCACGTTGGTGTTGGTATCCGGGGAGCCACCCGGATCCCCCCAGTAGAAGACCTGGTACCAGGTGACTCCGTCTGCGCTGATCTCCACCTGCACCCAATCCAGCTCGACCGCAGTGGGATTGGCAGGAAGCGCCAGCCGCTCATAATAGACGAAATCGGGATACCCAGCATCGCCATCTGCGACGATAGCCGGTGACAGGAGGATTACCAGGGATGTTCCCTGCGGAATAGATTGCCATGTGCCGTTGGGCGGGCCGATGCCCGGTTCGCCGGATGTGGAGATGTTCGAATCGGTGGCGCTGTTATTGCCTGGTGCCGTATCGATAAATCCTGCCGGTGCCGCGACCGATGCCGTATTCGACAGGGTCCCTGCGGCGTAGGGGGATATTGTTGCAGCGATGGTGTAGGTGACTTGGAGGCCGGGAGGCAGGCTGATCACATCGTTAAGATTGCCGGTCCCACCTGACGTGCAGGTTGCGCCCGTGGCGGGGAGGCAGCTCCAGCTGGCGGCAGTGACTTGGAGAGGCAGCAGGTCTGTGACGACAGCGCCGTTTACCGTGAACGTGCCGGTGTTGCTAACCAGCACCGTGTAGGTTAAAGAGCCGCCCGGTGTATACGTTGTCACGCCGTCTGATTTCGTAATTTGGAGATCGATGCCAGGGCTGTCCGTATCGGTCGATACATTGTTTGCCAGATTGGGGTCTATATAGTCTGCTGGCAGTGCCACCGACGCACTATTGATCAGCTCGCCAGCCGCATTGTTTGAAACATTTGCGTTGACAGTGTATATGATACTAGAGCCGGCCGGCAGATTCACCATGTCGCTGTAATTCGTGCTGCCACTCATCCCATCACAGCCCGTTGCGCCGTTCTGTACCGAACAGGTCCAGGTCCAGCCTGTGACCTGGGCGGGGATGGGATCTGTAACCACGGCGCCGGTCACAGCGGCGGGACCGTTATTCAAGACCGTGATCGTATACGTCAGCGTCCCGTTTGCGGCATAGGTAGAGGTGCTGTTGGTCTTCGTGATCGCCAGGTCAGCAGATGGCGGAGGAGGCTTGGTTGCAAGAAGTGTCGCTGTGGATGTAGCCTTCCGTGGCGTGGAAATGACTGAGGTTTGGGTCGCCGGGAAGAACGCAACTGTACTGGTTGGAGTGGGACTTGCCGCCGTAGGGGTAGAGGGCACGTCGGATGCTGCAGGCGTGGGAGTGATAACCGGAAGCGGTGTCGTTTCGCCGCCTGTGATGCGGGTGGGGATCACAGCTCCGGGTGTAAGAAACACATTGATCCAGACGGGCTGGGTGAGAATGGATGGGTCGAGCGGCTGGATCACCGCGCTGGACGGGAGGGTAAGGTATTCACTGTCCGGATTAAGGCTCGACCCCATACCGGCTGCCAGCCTCCAGCTTGATGGGAAGCGGATCGCCCATCCACCTGCTATGAACACACACAGGAGGCCGGTGATCAGGAGGACAGAGACGAGGATCCAGCCGCGCCGATCCTGCTCAAGCGTTTTCATCGGTGTTCTGCCCATTGACCGGCAGCCGTATGAAGACGGTCGTGCCGGGATATTTCACTTCGTCATAGCCCGGGCTTTCGATCCAGATCCGGCCGTGATGGGCGTCCACGATCCCGCGGGCGATCGCCAGCCCCAGGCCGGGACCGCCGCCTTTGAACTTCGTCTTGCCCGAGGAGTGCAGGAGCACCTCGCCGGTCTGATAGAACTTCTCGAACACGAGCTCATGGTTGTGCGGATCGATCCCGATGCCGCTATCCCGGATCGTGATCTCAACCTGCGGAGTAGCAGGGGACTCATAGGTGAGGCAGCCGCTGACCAGGATATGGCCACCATCCGGTGTGTACTTGATCGCGTTCGCAATGACATTATAGAAGAGCTTATAGAGCAGGTCACGGTCTCCCATGATGGCAGGCAGGGAGTCAAGTCCCTGTGTGGCCAGGGACAGCTTCCGCTCCGCAAGTGAGGGGGAGAAGGTATTTTCCAGCATCTCGATCACCTGGTCCAGCCGGACCTCGGTGGGCATCACGGCCAGCTGGTTGGTCTCGATGCGCGAGACATCGAGCATATTGTCGATGATCTCGACCATGCGTTCCGTGCCTTCGACGATCCCATTGGAATAGCGGGTGAGCAGCTCATTGTCCCTGGCCCTGGCCTGGATCATCTGGGCATAACCCTGGACAATCGTCAAAGGCGTGCGCAGCTCGTGGGCAGAGACCTGGATGAAACGGGTCTTTGTCCGGTCCATTTGTTCGAGGGCCTTGTTCGTTTTTTCCAGCTCGAGGGTGCGCTGCTGCAGGTTCTCGGTCATCACGTCGAAGGTGCTGGCCAGAACCCCGATCTCGTCGCGTGACTTGATCTCGGTGCGCCGGGTCAGGTCGCCCTCCGCGATGGCGCGCGAAATATTCACCAGCCTGGCCAGGGGGTTGACTATGATCCGGGCGATCAGATAACCAAGTAAAACCACGGCGATCGTCGCCAGGCTGTATAACAAAACATAATCATCGCGGCTGCGAATGCTAGTGTCGAATACATAATCCCGCGACAGCACAACTGCGAATACCCCCAGCTGATCACCGGCGATCTGGAACGGTCCGTAGGCAATGCCATAGGGGCGGTCACCCACTTCGATGTTCACCCCGTTGGTAAACTCCTCATTTTCCAGAACGTTCTGATAAAGATCCTCTGGAATAGAGATCGTGCGCTGGAATAAACCCTGGTCCTCCGTCGCCCTCAGGGTGGAGGAAGATGCCTGTCCATCCGGGCTATAAAGGATCACATCGGCGAAGGAAGTATCTTTCAATCCTGGCACGATCGTATCAAGAGATGTTCCCACCGCTACCGCGCCGATCACGCGGTTATCGAAAGTGATGGGGAGCGCGGTGAAATAGTAATAACGCCCGTCCACCGGGTCTATACGCAGCCCGCGGTGAGGCGGGCTGTCTGGGTCATTTTCGCGCAGAAGGCTGGTGATGAAAGGGAGGTCTGCCCCACGTCCTGGCTGGCTGACATCCAGCATTGCCCCGTTTGCTTGCCGGAGGATATGGGCCGCTTCAAGCCCCTGGACATCAAACACCAGGAGGCTCTCCAGATTCCGGCTCGCGGCTATGGACCCCGCCAGCGTCGAGAGCTGGTCGAGGTCTCCAGACTGCAGTGCTTCGGGAACTCCCAAAGTAAAGGCGACAGTTCGCCCCGCTTCAACATGACGCCGCTCCAGGCGGTTCATTTCATCGGAGACAACACGTCCTGCCTGGAGCAGACGGTTCGAGAGGCGTTCGTCCAGGGACCGTGCGACCAGGGATGTCACGATATAGGCACCCGTTGCGGCGACTATGAGTGTCAGTACGAGGTATGGAAGGATGACCTTAAATCGAATGCTCACCTGGAACGTTTATCCCTTTGCGCGATAATGTAGCTACATTATAAGGAATAGTTTGAAAAAACTATCACAAGTTTTTGTGTTTGAGAGCAATTTATAACACTTCTTTCCTTTCTGTAATGCCAAAGTGAAACAAAAAGCCCCAAAATTGGGACTTTTCGGAAAAAACGAGTGTATCCCCCGCCAATTTGAACGTGATCTCTGGTTTGGGAAAAAACCCCGAACCTCGAACCCGTGTGGGCGCAACAAGACTCAAGCCCTTGACCTCTTCTATGTAAGGCTGACGGTATAGGTTACTAACTTGTCCGATACGTATATTTGTCCGTTTTTAGAAGGGAATTATCTCATGCGCAACAGGACCTGGTGTACAACACATCAATCAATACCCTTTCTTCTCTCTCGTCTCATGTGGCAGTTGAAACAGACAACTTCACATTTTCTTATTTCCGCTTTTATCGTTTCGATAGACCGACCTCTACTGACCATTTCCGAAACGTTAAGGCGTTTCTCCCCACGTACATGGTCAAAGGTTAGAGCTAATACATTTTTGTTTCCACAGTCAGCGCAGGGATGAGTAAGAAGATAGTTATAAACATATTCTTTGGCAGTTTCTACTGCTCTATGAGTCCATTCATCGTTTGATGCCCTAGCTGTCTCACGATGGTTAGCATAACTATTCCTACGATGTTCCTGCGCGCATTGACGACAATCGTACTGTAACAGACCTCGCTTAGCACCCCTGTAATTAAACTCATCTTTGGGTTTCCATGTTTTACAGGTTCTACAGTAACTCTCGTTTTCTCTATCACGTTTAACCCAACTACGTTTTACCCAACCTAGCGGCACAACTTCACCATCCTCCGTTTCCGTTTACTCTTTTCCATCGGTTCGATTCCTGCCGCTCATGCGTTCGGATAGAATGACAGTTGTAACAGCGGACTTCGCATTTCTCTATTTCCGCCGCGATGGTTTCAAGCCCGCTACCTGCACTAATCATGTTCGCAATGTCGTTGCTTTTCTCACCTCGTACATGGTCAAAGGTCAAAACAACTAGGTCGCTTTCTCCACAGTCAACACACGGGTGAGTCGAAAGATAGTCAGCAACAAAATCCCTTGCCCTCTGTCTATATTTTGCTCTGTTTATTCTATGTCGTTCCCGTCTTCGTTCAATATCCATTCTTGTACATCCTATTATCCATTGTGTCTATCATGATTGCATCTCTTTTATCGACTACTACCTTTGATTAAAAGCCCGGTCTCCCTATGTTAGAGGGAGACTCGGTAAGTTACTTTGAGATGCCTCAATTTCGGGCAAAACTGTCTTTTTTTGTGGCTTCTGAGGGACTCGAACCCACGACCTTTCGGATGTAAGCCGAATGCTCTAACCAACTGAGCTAAGAAGCCTTTCATGAACACTTCTGTGTAAGAGAAGCGGTCTAACCCACAGGGTGCTCTGCGACCAACTGAGCTATGCGCCCGTGCGGGCAATTATACATCATGTTATATTTGGACGATCAAACCTGGAGAGGAACCCATGCGCATCATACGATATGAAACCCGGGATGGAAAATCCAAGCCAAAATATGGATGGCTGTTGAACGACAGGGTCGGCGAGATCGGCGGGAATGTCTTCGGGCGCTACCGCCGCAAGGAGGCCGAGCTGCCTCTGGCAGATGTACGCTTGCTGGCGCCCAGCGAGCCAAGCAAGATCGTATGTGTGGGACGCAATTATGTGGAGCACGCCAAGGAGCTGGGGAATGAGGTATCGAAGGTCCCACTTATTTTCCTGAAGCCGCCCTCATCGATCATTCCCAATGGGGAGACGATCCTCCTGCCGCCGCAATCGGTCCAGGTGGAGCATGAAGCGGAGCTGGTTGTCGTGATGGGGAAGCGAGGGCGTAATATTACGGCCGAGCAGGCGAAACGGCATATCTTCGGCTACACCATCGGCAATGACGTTACCGCCCGTGACCTGCAAAAAGCGGACAACCAGTGGACCCGCGCCAAGGGCTTCGATACATTCTGCGCCTTCGGACCGTGGATCGATACTGAGTTCGATCCAGCCGACGCAGTAGTCACCTGCCGGGTCAACGGGCAGATGCGCCAGATGGCCTCCACCCGCGACATGGTCTTCAATGTTGGCACATTGATCGCTTACATCTCTTCCGTGATGACACTCGAGCCCGGCGACCTGATCTTCACCGGCACACCGGCAGGGGTGGGCGAATTGAGACATGGAGATGAGGTGGTCGTGGAGATCGAAGGACTGGGCGTCCTGAAGAATCCGGTGCGGGCAGAAAACCGGCAGGGAGTGTAACCGGTAGCGGAAGGACTGGCACTTCTCGCCACCGAATCTGCTTCACCCGCGGATCACAGCTTTGGCAGGTCCAGCAGGAAAACTTCGGCGAGCAAACGAGTGTTTACATTCCCGTCCATTTTTTCGAGCGTGCTTTCCAGACCCCGGACCATAAGGCGGGCGGAAGAAAGGTCTATCTGGCTGGCGATGTTCTCGATCTCCAGGTTGCGGTCCATGTTGACGAGCGGGGTCGCGGCCTGGGCCGTGCGCAGCATGACATCCCGCCAATAGGAGAGCCAGATCAGCAGCGCCTGGCGCATGGAGTCTTTATTCTTCGAAAGCTTGTCGGCGTAGGCAAACTTCTCCACGCGCGAGGCGGAGATCAAACGCTGGAGATCGTCCAGACGCTCCTCGCGTTCCTGAAGAAGAGACTCACCGCCGATCAGGCGCCGGGCGTACCCGAACCGCCCGCTGGAGATATGTGCGATCCATTTGGATTGATGAGCCTCGAAGCCCTTGTCTTCCAACGCCTGCTGTACCTCCTCCACCTGTAGTGCGCGGAGCCGGAGCACTTCACATCGTGAAACGATGGTCGGAAGTAAGTGTTCAGGATTATCGGCTGTGAGAATCAGCACTGCATAGGATGGCGCTTCTTCGAGAGTTTTCAGCAGCGCGTTGGCCGCCGACTCATTTGCTTCGTGGAAGCGCAGGAACATTGCTATGCGATACCTGGATTGATAGGGTTTGTAGGTGATGAGTCTGCGCAGGTCACGGATCTGGTCCACTTTGAGGGTGCCGCCCGGCTTGGGTTTTTCGTCCTCATCCACAGCCTGGATGATGTGCAGGTCGGCATGCTGCATGGCTTCGATCTGTTTGCAGTCACGGCACTGGCCGCACGGCACGCCAGGCTCGCTGGGGGTCGTGCAGTTCAATGCCTGGGCGAAGCGCAGCGCCAGGGTACGCCGGCCGATACCGGGAGGTCCCGCGAAGAGGTAGGCGTGACGCGTGGTCCCGTGGATGACATGCTTCTTCAACATGTCTACAGCCCATTCGTGGCCGATGATGTTCCAGTTCCCAGTCATGAGTTCAAG
>DASUOS010000389.1:0-2473 GCA_036276515.1 Anaerolineales bacterium
CTGCTAACCTTTGCGGGCTGGTATTTCTTCGGTCCGCCGCTGCCGATCAACTCGGATATCGACAATTTCACACGGGCACTGATCAACATGGTCGCCGTGCTGGTGATCGCCTGCCCGTGTGCCATGGGACTTGCCACACCGACCGCCATTATGGTCGGGACCGGGAAAGGCGCCGAAGCAGGTATCCTTTTTAGGAACAGTGAAGCGCTCGAGCGGGCCGGAAAAGTCTCGGTGGTGGTGCTGGATAAGACCGGCACAATTACAAAAGGCCAGCCGGCTGTCACCGATATCGTGATCAGCGATGAATCTTCGCTGACGAGTGATGAGCTGCTGCGTCTGGCTGCCTCCGTTGAAAAGGGGAGTGAGCATCCGCTTGGAGAAGCCATCTGGGCGGAAGCGACCACGCGCGGGCTGAGCCTGGTGGAACCGTCCGGGTTCAGGGCAGAGGCCGGTCATGGCGTACAGGCCGAGGTGGAGGGGCGAACGGTCCTGGTGGGCAACAAGCGAATGTTCGACGGGCGCGGCATCCAGTTGGGGCGGCTCGAGTCGGAAGTTATGCGCCTCCAGTCCGAAGCTAAGACTGCCATGCTTGTCGCCGTGGATCAGGAGGCTGCAGGTGTAATTGCCGTCGCCGATACGATCAAGGAAAGCTCAAAGGATGCCATCGCTGACCTGCACCGCATGGGCTTGCATGTGGCGATGATCACCGGAGACAACCAGAAGACAGCCGAAGCGATCGGAAAGCAGGTTGGCGTGGATACCGTTCTCGCCGAAGTGCTGCCCGAGGGCAAATCTGCAGAAGTCAAGAAATTACAGTCTGGGCAGAAAGTGGTGGCAATGGTCGGTGACGGCGTCAACGACGCCCCGGCCCTGGCCCAGGCCGACGTGGGTCTGGCGATCGGCACCGGGACAGACGTTGCCATGGCTGCTGCACCCGTCACGCTCATGAGCGGAGACCTGCGCGGTGTATCGCGAGCGATCCTACTCTCACGCAAGACACTGGGCACGATCAAGCAAAACCTGTTCTGGGCGTTCTTTTACAACGTTGTCCTGATCCCCGCGGCGGCGCTGGGTTATCTGAACCCGATGCTCGCCGCCGGAGCGATGGCGTTCAGCAGCGTGTTCGTCGTGACCAACAGCCTGCGCCTGCGAAGACAGAACATAGATTGAATGAGTGGCCGCGTAATTCAAGCATAACCGAGGAATTCTCGACCATCATTAAAAAAACAAAAGGAAATCTGCATTAACATGAAGAAACTTGCATTGCTTACATTTATACCGCTGCTCCTCCTTGTCGCTGCCTGCGCCCCCCAGCAGAGCGGACCTGCCACCGCCGCACTCCCCGCAGGCAAGGCATACGCCGAAGGCAAGGAAATTTATTTCGTCCACACCGAAGCCTCCGACCCGGATGTTTCGGAGACGCTTACCAACATGATGGAGTCCCCGGTGATGCATGTGCCGTCGCTGGCCAGCATCCCGGATGAAGCGCTGGCGAATGTATATGTCTTCACCAACGGTGTGGAAGGCTCAGGCCCGTTCGGGTTCCAGGCCGATGTCTTTGACAACCCGCCCGGCACCGAAGGGTATACTCCTTTGCGCCGCCTCAATGTCGCAACCTGGGCAGATGGCGCCACAGCTCGTGAGCTGACCTCGGTCGCGGATGTGCTGGCTGCCGAAGCAGCCGGTGAGCTGACCATCGAACAGCCCGGTGTGGTCATCAACATGCCTTTCGTCGTCTGGGACGGCGGTAAGCGCTAACCCAACGTGTCGTTGTGAGCCCGAACGGAGTGAGAGGCGAAGCCCTCTCCTCCTTCCGGGATACTTTTGATGACCACCTGTCTACTTTATCGCTGAGGTTCAATGTCCAGATATCGCAAACCACCGATTGATCCCGTGATCCTGATGATGCTTGGAGTTGTATTCGTAGCCATTGCGATCGGTCTGGCTGTCGTCCAGGGGAATCCAAACTCTGTCCGGATCGCGGACAATTCGGGGACAATGAGTCAATTGCTTGTTGCATTTGTCACCGGAGTAACAACCGGTGGGTTGAGCTGCCTGGCGGTGCAGGGTGGCCTGCTGGCCAGTTCGCTGGCCCACCAGATTGAACAGGATTACATCCAGCAAGCGGCACAGAATCAGCCTCGCAAAAAATCCAAAGTACAGCCTCCTGTACGTTCCAGCTCGGCGACACCGATCTTTCTCTTCCTGGTTGCCAAGGTTGTCGCCTATACTCTGCTCGGGGCATTGCTGGGCTGGCTGGGCTCCTATCTAACACTCAGCCCGATGACACGTGCCCTCCTGATGATCGCCATAGGCATCTTCATGGTGGGCAATGCCCTGCGGATGTTCAATATTCATCCCATCTTCCGCTACTTTTCGATCGAGCCGCCTAAATTTATCACCCGATATATCCGTCGCACCGCCAAAGGGACGGATACCTTTACCCCCATCTTCCTCGGCGCGCTGACCGTCT
>DASUOS010000390.1:0-16177 GCA_036276515.1 Anaerolineales bacterium
AAGCGCTTCGTTTATTTTTCAGCAGTCATGCTCAGTACACCGATCATGCCTCTGTTCCTCGTCCGGGAAGTGCGTGCTACGGATGCCCAGATTGGCGTGATCAGCATGACAATGACTATTGTCATGCTGGTGGGATATTACCTCTGGCCGCGGGTCTCTCGGCGCTTCGGGGGACGCCTGGTCCTCCTGGCGACAACCTTTGGCATGGTCCTCTATCCTGCCTTGAGCGCCGCCACCCCGCGCGTGGAATGGATCATCGTGTATGCAGGAATTGCCGGTTTCTTCCAGGGCGGCCTTGACCTCGTTTTCTTCGATGAGTTGATGAAAACAGTCCCGGCCGAGTACAGCGCGACCTTCGTCTCGCTGGCGCAGTCTATGCAGTATTTGTCTACGATCCTGGCGCCCCTGCTGGGAACATGGCTCGCCACCTACATTGGCCTGGGTGGTGCATTGTGGTTGAGCGCCGGACTGCGTCTGATCGGCTTTGTCCTGTTCCTCAAGCGGGGTCCGCGGCTTTCGACATAATTCCGCTTGACGCTCTCCAGCCGCGGTGGTATCCTTGCGCCCAATGTTTGCCCCTGACACCTACACCAACCACAATACTACTGTTACTGTTCCAGTAACGGGACGCTGGTGGTCATCAGGTGAACAAAAGGTTCGACCTCACTAGGTACACCAAACGCCCCGAGATTTCGGGGCGTTTTTCTTAACGCAGGAGACTTCAAAAGTCTACAGGAGAGAAAATGATTTCCAATACCACGCCTGTTTTTGCTGTCGATGAAAAGAATCTGGTCCCTGTCAGCGATCATCTCCGGCAGCTGACGGATATCCCGCCTTCGCGGATGTTCCTGATCAATAAATCTCTGAAGGTGTACAAGGACAAAAATCCGGACTCCCCGGTCTACGATGCATCCCAGGGGGATGGAGGCGCTTCGCTGCCCGGGGTCCCGAAGCCGGTCCTCGAGCGGGCGCTGCAGCTCCAGCTCGAACACGGGTCCGCCTACGATATGCCTTTCGGCACGGATGCGTATCGAAAATCCGTCATTGAGCAGTACTGGAAACTGGACTCTTCCTCGGGCTGGGGACCTGCGAATGTCCTGGGCACTGCGGGTGGACGCGATGCGCTCGTCAAGGCCTACCAGGCAATGATGGCACTCGGCCATGGACGGCAGGGCGATCTGATTATGGTCTCGCGCGTCCCGTGGATCTCCTATAACTGGGGACCTTATGGCGTGGGAGCGAATGTCCTGTGGACGCCCGGCGATCCCGGCCAGGGATGGGCCTACTCGGAAGATGCCATTGTGGAAAGCGTGAAGTTTGCCGAGTCCCGGGGTCGGAAAATAGCCGGACTTGTCATCACCAACCCCGATAACCCCACGGGTATGACGATCCCGGTTGAAAAGCAGGTGTCGCTCGCCCAATGTGCGCTTGATGCTGGCGTAGCATATGTCCTCTTCGACTGGATGTACCATTACATCACCGATGAAGCGCCCATGGATTTGAACTCCTTCCTGACGTTCTTCACCCCCGAAGAACGAAAGCGGATTATGTTCCTGGATGGCATTACCAAATCGCTCGGCGGCTCGAATATCCGCAACTGTCACCTGATCGCGGATGAAACGGTGATCAAGTTCATCACGGCCCGGGCGTCGCATGGAGTCATTCCTTCCTTCTTTTCGCTGGCCGTCGCCATGGCAGCCTACGAAATGGGATTTACCGAAGCCGCCAAATCCATCGTCGAGCCGACCAATGCCAGCCGCCTTGTGTTGAAAAAGCTGCTTGCCGAAAGCGGCCTCCAGCACATCCTTGGTAAAGGCTATTATGCCTTCATGAATGTGGGCGAGTTCATTAAAGCCAAAGGCTGGAATGATACCGAGCCGCTGGGTCAATATCTCGCCGAAAACTACGGCGTTGCCGTGGTTCCGGGCGCGTTCTTCTCTCCCTTTGGGGGAGACTGGGTCCGCTTCTCGTATGCTACACCCGTGGAGCGGACAGAAGGTGCATTCCGGAGGCTCATGGCGGGGTTGGATTCGTTGAAAAGCTAAATCGCTTTCCTGCACCTTATTCATTTCTCTGGTCATAACCTATGCCTCAAAAATTCGCCGATAAATATCTCCTTGCCATCGAGCAAGCTGTCAAAGAAAAACCGGAAAGCGGGCTCAACGGCTTCGAGCAGGAATGGAACCTGTTGGATGAAGGCCTGCGTCCGCTGCTCACCGTCGGTGCGGGGCCCAGCCAGCACTCCTTTGTGGATTACCTGCGGGCAGAGTGCATTCCGAATTGGCAGGCGCAGTTCAGCCAGCTCGAGGTCTTCCACTGGATGATCGAGTGGGCAACCCGCCCCTACTACAGTCCACGCGGGGCGATCTATGAAGCGCGCCTGCAGGAGGCTTCCCTGATCAACGCCCTCCATTGTGCAGGGATCAACTTTGGGGAACGGCTGCATTACTGGCACGGCAACCTGCTCTTCCTGACTGACATCGGACATCATTCCATCCCGGGCAACTGGACCATCGCCAAGCGCCGCTATCTCGAAAAATGCGTGGACCTGTATGGGGATACACTGGCAACAACGGGTATCCATACGAACATGTCCCTGCCTGACCCGCTCTTCGCCTGGGACTTTATGCACCTCACGCCCACCGAGCGCGGCGACCAGCACCTCGACGAGTTCAAGTCCGAGTTCTATATTACAGCCTCACGATTATTACGCGCCTTTGCGGCGCTCTTTATTGCGACGACCGCCTCCACGCCGATACAGGCAGAGGTCCGCGGCGGGCGTGCAGTGGTTGCTATTACAGAGTTCGATTCGGTCCGCAATCTGACGTTCCCAAACCCTCCTGCCATCGACCTCCCGGACCTGTACCGTTCCTACAACGATTATCTGCAGATTTCCTACGACCTGGTGCGCCGCGGCGTCCGTTTCGGCAACAACAATTGGACCCCGATCCGGGCGCGCAGTTTTGCCGAGCCCGTGGAGCGGATCATCTCTACGACCAGCGACCAGCTTGCCTCACTCTATGCCCGGGGTCTGTACGCGGTGGGGGAAGCGACGCCTCCAGAGGAGATGGCTCTGCAGATCGAAAAGCAAAACCTCATGGCCCGCATCAACCTGCCGATGGGACGGGTCGAGGTCCGGACCGATGAGGGCGGTCACAGCCTGGACCTCGATATCGCAAACCTGACCCTCAAGCATCTCCTGCTCCTGCGCGTCTACTCGGACCCGACCTTTGCGCGTGGCTTCCGCTACGACCGCGAGGATATCAGCCGAGCCCGCTCGAATGAGACCCTGGCCGCCCAACATGGACTGCGTGCTGAGATCGATAACCCGTTGACAGGCAAACCCGTTTCGATGCGCGCCTTCCTTAAGTGGACGATCAACGAAGTCAGGCCACTGGCGGAAGCTTTAAATGTCTGGAACGACTTAACCCCACTGGTTGAAATGTCTGAAGGCGGACGCAACACGGCTGAAAAGATCCGCGCCCGCCTCCATATGGAGCTTGGGGAGAACGATGAAGTTCCGCTGGGTGTGCTGCGGGAGCTCTTCTACGAACGCGAAGCCCAGGTCAAAGCCGACGTGGAACGCATTGCCAGTGACCACGGCTCCTTGGGCGCGGATGCATCCAAGATCGCCGAGTTCATCCAGCGATCCCGTGATGTCGTCCGGCACGTTTCCACGGCGCCGATACGCTTCCGGCCGCGTACGCAGGCGATCATTGAGATCTCGTATCCCGATAAAACGTCGGAAATCCTGGATCTGGCCCAGCAGCTGATCCGGATCCCATCCGTGACTGCTGCGCCAAACGAACGCCTGGACGAAGTCCATCGCGCCGGCTCGCTGGTAGACGACTACCTGCGCAATGCCGGGTTGGACGTACGGTTCTTCGATGGAAAATACCCGGCGGTATATGCACGATTTCCATCTGTTAACGGAATCACTGGCAGTTCAAATGAAATCCTGTTGACAGGTCACTTTGACGTGGTGGAACCCGACGCCGATGACTCCCAGTTCTCCCCGCGTATCGAGGGAGAGTACCTGTGGGGACGCGGCGCGGCAGATATGAAAACGGTCGTCGCTACATATCTGGTCTGGATGAAGGATATACTGAAGGCAGGCAGGCCCTTTCCGAATATCTCTGTACTGCTGGTCGGCAATGAGGAAAATGGAGAATCCGAAGCCTGGGGCACGCCGCATGTCCTGAAGGAATTAAACCTGACGCCTTCCCTCTTTATTGCCGGCGAACGGACAGGCGAGAAAGGCAACGAGCTTTTTGGGGAGATTTGTGTCGAAAACCGGGGCGTGATGCGCTTTGATGTCGTGGCTCGCGGCGCCAGGGGACATTCCGGAATTGCCGGCACAGGTGACTTGAGCGAGAAGCTTATCGCTGCGCGCTCGGCTTTGAATGAAATCTTTGCCCAATATCTTACGCTGAAATCCCTCGATGGCTGGCAGTCCCAGGCAAAATTCCCGTTCATTCATGTAGGTACGCCGGGTGTGTACAATATCACTGCGGGTGAGGGGATCCTGGGTGTGGAGATTCGCCCTATCCCGGGCGATGATGTAGAAGGTTTAAAGTCGAAAGTAGAAGAATACTGCCTGGCAAACGGGCTGGAGCTGTGCATGAACGTGATGGAAAACGGCGTGGCTTGCGATCCGGACAATCCGGCCCTGAAAGCCCTCATCGAAGCGGTTATACGTGCGGGTGAAACAGAGCCTAGGATCGGAAGGAAACTTCCCGGCACCAGCGCACGGTTCGCTCCCGGCGGTCAGGCGGTCGTCTGGGGGCAGTCGGGGATCGGCCCCCACGCGAAGGATGAGCGGCATTACATCCCAAGCATCGAACCTTATTACAGGTCTCTCAAGGAATTGGGGCGAATATGGAACCTTTAAAAACGAAAGTGGATGAATATCCGCCCGAAGTTCTTGTCGTCCTTTTCCAGGCGGTGGTAGAGCTTCTTGATATGCCCCTGATTCAAGAATCGTAATACCTTTTTCTTGAGCTGCCCGCTTCCTTTCCCGGGGATGATCTCGACCACTTCGATCTTTCTTTCGATGGCTTCTTCCACAATCCGCTTCAACTCGGCATCGATTTCCTTACCGCGATTGTAAATGTCATGCAGATCAAGTTTGAGTTTTGCCATGTTCTCACTTTTTGTCGATCGAATAGATCAATGTCGGGAAGTTATCCCCATCGATGCCGTCTACCCTTCTCTCCAGGGTCATGCCGAGCCGGTCGGCAACCCGCTGCGAGGCAATGTTCTGCGGGTCGATGAGACAGATCAGGCGGGACAGATTCAAGGTTTCAAATCCATAATTCAAAATGCCCAGCGCCGCTTCGGTGGCCAGTCCCTGGTGCCAGAATGCCTTGTCCAGCAGGTAGGCGATCTCCACCTCCAGCCGCCCGTCGATCTCCCAGGGCAGCAGCCCGCAGCGTCCGATAAACTTCCCGGTTTCCTTATGTATCGTTGCCCAGAGTCCCAGCTCGGGATGGCGGGGATGACCGTTCATGTGCCATTCCAGCTCCTCGCGTGTCTCGTCGAGGGTCAGCACGCCTTCGGGGAAGTACTGGCGGATCTCCGGGTCGCGGTACAGGGCGAACAAATTGTCCAGGTCGTCCATGGCGAGACGTCTGAGGAGCAGGCGGCCGGTTTCAAGGATCGTTGTATAGGATTGTTCCATGGAAGCTACCAGATGCGCCCGGTCTGGCATTCGATCGTCAGGCCGGCATCGAGATCAAGAGTGGGAGTACCGGACAGGCGCAGGATCATGATGCCGCGCTGGTCGGGGGTGGAGATCACGCCCTGGTCGCCCCGGCCGGCCAGTGGACCGCGCCAGGTTTCCCAGCCGAGCCGCCGGTAGAAGGATTCACGGTCTGTTTCCAGGCAGGCGATTACATACTCAGAATCGATGTCTTTTGCAAGCTGCTGCATCACCGCGCTCCCAAAGCCCTGCCCCTGGTGCCCTGGAAGTGTCGAGACGGCATCGATATAAGCCGTTTTCAGGATGGTCTGGCCATCGGGCTGGAGCCAGCGCGTGGTGACCACGGCATGGCTTACCAGCCTCTCGTCCAGATACGCCAGGAAGTGCCTGCCACCAGAGGAGATATACGTGAATAAATACTTAAAGTCTTGCTCCTGATGGGCCTCGATACACAAGTCGATGATCGCCGCGCGGAGCTGCTCATCCAGGTCTTCCGTTCGGAAGGAAGTGAGAAAGATTGATTTGTGCACGGTTTTCTGACTACACACGACCTATGTTGAAAAAGTACCGGCTGCGATCCATCGGTTCAGGGCCGTGAATGGCAAGGGTGATCTGAGGGCGCGGCTGGTGCCAGGGCCGCAGGGTGACTGCCAGGCGCGCCGGGTCGCGTGGATCGAAGCCTGCCGTGATCGTCGTGCCCTGATCCCTGCATTCCCAGCGGATGCTTTCCCACAGGAATTTGGCAGCATTCCGTTGATCTTGCTCATACCAGAGCCCGTTGACGGCAATATCCCGGATGATGAAATCGGGCGGGAGAAGATGAAGGACACTGTTCATAACTCGCAGCGGAGCGGGAGGCTGATTGATCGTATCGGACTTGAGCATGCCCCTTGCCCAGGTCTGAGCGCCGGCCAGCAGATTGCCTTCTTTATCGAGGGCTGCAATATAGTGATAAGGCTTTCTGCCTTCCACGGAAACATCGAGGGCATTGACAATGGAATCCACACTGCCCGGCGTATAAAGGTGATAGTCCTTGTAGAAACGGTTCTGTCTGTTGGCAAACTCTTCATATTCCTGAGGCTCAACCTCACGAACGGTTATCCCGGATGGCAGGTTGGGCGGTGAGGCACGTACAGGCAGGACCAGAATATGAAGGGCCGACTCGGCAAATTCCCGGCACCACTTGGCTGCTACGGCGTGGGATGCATAGTTGTCATAGAGCATGCCGGTGGCGAGCACGCACCGGTCACCATAGGCTTCCCGCGCTTTTTGGATCCGCCACTGGGCGATCCGGTACCCGAGCCCGTGACCGCGAAACTCGCTTTTGACCTTCAAGCCATCCAGGAACGCGAAGGGGTACCGTTCGCCGTTCAATTGCACTTCGCCAAACCGCACGGTACCCATCCCGGCCAGGCCATCGAGACCCTCACATTCCACGACCACACCGAGGGTCTGGAATTCTGTCCCAAAACAGATCGCCTGGTATGGGTCTACGAGAAAGCGGGTGACGAGGTCTCCGTCGAATTCTGTGATCAAGCGGGTGACGGCAGGTCCATCTGATGGTTCCATTGCCCGTAGATTGTATTTTGGTTCAACCATGAATATTCCCTGTTCTTTTCGGAATGCCTGAGGATTATGAATTCAATGCAAGCTCGATCGCCTGTTCCATCGACAGGGACTGCCCCTCCGACCAGGCCGAGTGGAATTCTTCTTCTGAGAGCATATTACGCAACCGGGCAAGGGTCCCATCATATTCAACCTTCTCATAATCTGCCATGGGCGCTTGAATCGTGTGACGCAGGGTTTCTGCCGCGCCGAGCAGCCGGACTGAAAGCTGCGGATCCTCTTCCGATAGTGCAATAAACGCAAAACATTCCAGCTGGTTGGCGATGGCCGCACGATTTCCCATGTTTTGCCAGCCTTTCAACGTCTCCCTGTAGATGTTTTTCGCTTCGCCAATCTTTCCCATATGGCGGGCTGTATGACCGAGCTCACTTGTCATGATGATTTGAAAGTTCCAGTTCCGCAGTGTTCTGAAGACATGCAAGCCCTCTTCAAAAGAGGACTTTGCGGCCTCAAAATTGCCATGGATCCTTTCGTTCAAACCTGTGCCGAGATAAAAAAATCCGGCCTGCAGCGAAAAGGGCGCCTGCTGTATCAGTTCCTTGAACTTTGCCAAATAGACCTGCTTTTCGGAGAGATCTCCCCGTTCCTCGGCGATCCTGGCCCGGTTCTGATACGCCAGGCTCAGGCCCCAGGGATCGTGCAGCTCTTTGGTAAAGATCTTGAAGCCTTCTTCGGCAGCTGCTTCCCCGCCGGGTGTATTGAGAAACCTGGTTGCCGTAAAGAACATCTCAAGGCTGTAGCCGAGCAAGCGCCTGTCACCTGCCGCGCGGGCGGCAGCGATCGCATCCTGAAAGTCGCGCAGGACAACGGGAATATTTCCATGACTCATGCCTACCATACCCTGGGCGAACAGGGCCCTCGCCAGCGATCGTTGACGATCTATCGCTGCTCCTTCGTTCACAGGCGGGAGCGATCGGACGCGATCGATCGCTGTACGGCACAGCGTCAAACCATCCTCCATCCGGCTGCCCATCCAGCCTGTGAGGATGCAAAAATTGGCGGCCAAACGGATCGCCTTTTCAGCATCGTTTTCCAATCCCCATTCCACGGCCGCGCGAAGGTTGTCCGTCTCGTCATCTGCCTGATTTCGCCAGGTGTGAATGGTGTCCGTCCGAAATACTTTCCAGATATTCTCTGCCAGGTTGTCAAAATAGAGAAAATGCCGGTCACGGGCAGCCGGCGATTCCTTCGCTTCGAACAGCCTTTCCCTGGCGTACTGCCGGATCGTCTCCAGCATGAAATAGCGCATCGCGTGGCCGCGCTCTTCCGTGATGACGAGTGATTTGTTGACAAGCTGTTCAAGATGTTCAAAGGCACTTGGGTCGTCAGCCACGGCGTCGAGCGCCTCCAGTGTCCAGCCACCGACGAACACAGACGCGCTACGAAATAAACTCTTTTCCTCCTCGGAGAGCAGGTCGTAGCTCCAGTCGATCAACGCCCGAAGGGTCTGCTGGCGCGGCAGGGCCGTCCGGCTGCCGCCGACCAGCAGGCGGAATCGGTCGTCGAGGCGGGCAGCGATCTGTTCGGGGGAGAGCAATTTTACGCGCGCCGCGGCCAGCTCGATCGCCAGGGGGATGCCGTCCAGGCGGGAACAGATCTGGCTGATGGAGGAAGCGTTGCTATCCGTTATATGGAAGTTCGGATTGGCACTCTGGGCGCGCTCAACGAACAGCCGGGTCGCCTCTGTGTCCGCCAGGGAAGGTGTGTGATAGGTTATCTCCCCCGCGATCCCGAGGGCTTCGCGGCTGCTGGCAAGGATCTTGAGCCCGGCACATTGCTGCAGAAGATCACCGGCCAAACGGGCGCAGGCTTCGATCAGATGTTCACAGTTATCGAGGATCAGCAGCAGCTTTTTGTCACGCAGATAATCCAGCACCATTGTTTCAAGCGGACCGAAGGGGTGTTCCTGCTGATGGAAGGTCTGGGCAATGGCCGGGATGATTTGCGAGGCGTCGGCCAGCGGCGCGAGCTCGATCAGCCAGACACCATGCGGAAAGGATGCCCGTTCCTGCCTGGCGATTTCCACGGAGAGCCGCGATTTACCCGTGCCGCCGGATCCCGTCAGCGTGACCAGGCGTGCTGAACGCACCAGGGCAATCGCCTCTGCCAGTTCTTTTTCCCGGCCGATGAAACTCGTCAGGGGAGCGGGCAGATTGTCTGCAAGCATGCTCAGGGTTTTTAGTGCTGGGAACTCCTGCAACAGGTCAGGTGCGGTGAGCTGGTACAGATGTTCTGGCCGGCTGAGATCCTTGAGGAGATGCTCTCCCAGATCGTAAATCCCCATGTTCACAGGTAGTTGGTCCCGGATCACTTCTGTGGTAATGCCTGACAGCACGATCTGTCCCCCGTGCGCCACGGACATGATCCGCGCCGCCCGGTTCAACACCTGTCCGTAATAATCGTTGCCCCGCAGCTCGGCTTCACCCGTGTGCAGTCCCATTCGAACAGACAGACTTACCCCTGGCTCCGAAAAGAACCGGCACATGGAAATGGCACGTTGAATAGACAGGGTGGCCTGAACAGCGTCGAGCGCTTTTTCGAAAACGGCGTGGATGCCATCCCCTGTGGTCTTGATGATAAGCCCGTGATGAGATGCAATTGTCTCCCGGAGGATCTCATCATGCCTGGCAAGCGCGGTCCGCATTTCTTGCGGGTATTTTTCCCACAACTGGGTTGAGCCTTCGATATCGGTAAATAAAAATGTCACCGTGCCAGACGGGAGCGTACCCATCATGATCCTCTTTTGGAAACAATACCAGTAAAATCTTTATCTACTTCTTTTGATGGTTTGGCAGGAAATCAAAGGGCGGCCTTTGGTTCAGTTTCAGCAGGTTCGCGCCCATGTCTCCCACGTACAGAGCCGTCAGCGAACCGGTGTCACAGCTCAGGCGCTGGAAATGATCGAGCGGCAGCCCAAGGAAATGTGCCACGGCCAGCTTGATCGGGTCGGCATGAAAAACAATCGCAATAATATCCTTCGGCTTGTTATGCTTTCGGGCGATATTTTCCAATGTGTTGACAATCCGCGTCTGCACGCTTATAAACGATTCTCCCTCGGGGAAGGTAAAACGGGAGGGGGAATGCTGGACGATCTTCCAGGCGTTGGTCAGGCGCAGGACTTTTAGGGATTTGCCCTGCCATTTGCCCACGTCCGCATCCCGCAGACCGGGGTCAGGAATGATCTCGAGATTGCGCGCCCGGGCGATCGGCTCGGCGGTCTCCATCGCCCTTTCGAGCGGACTTGAGTAAACGGCCTTGATCGGAACCTCTTTCAGCGCATCGCCCAGCGCCCGGGCCTGCTGGTGCCCGCGCTCATTGAGATGGATCCCCGCGCTTTGACCGGGGAGCTTGCCCGTTTTTACAAAATCATTTTCACCGTGACGGATCAGTAATAAGAGAGGCATGATTCCCTGTTATTTAATTTTTCTCTTCATCTCTTGGATTTGCTCTTCACTCATTGCAGGTACGTTTTCCACCCTGGTGATTCCCAACGCTCTGCGCTGCGCCTCGCGCCACATCTCGAGCCGGGCCGTGACCTGGGCTTCGTACCCTTCTTGGGAGGGCTGGTAAAAATAAGTGCCCAACAATCGCTTGGGTAAGTATTGCTGCGGCGTGAAATGTCCCTCCTGTTCATGCGGATAGACATAATCCCTGCTGTGGCCCATCGCGGCGGCATCGCGGTTGCCGTCCATGAGATGGCGCGGCACGGAAACCTGGCCTTCCTGTTCGATCTTCTTCATGGCAGTGAAATAGGCGCCGGCGCTGTTGGACTTGGGCGCTGTGGCAAGATAGAGGGTGGCTTCCACAAGGGGGTAAATGCCTTCCGGCAGGCCAATGTAATCGAAGGCCTGGGCAGCGGATGAGGCAACGACAAGTCCCAGCGGGTCGGCCAGGCCGATATCTTCTCCGGCGAGAATGATCAGGCGGCGGATGATGAACTTCGGGTCTTCACCGGCATAGATCATTTTTGCCAGCCAGTACAGCGCGGCATCCGGATCGCTGCCGCGCACAGACTTGATGAAGGCGCTGATCGTATCGTAGTGCGCATCGCCGTCCTTGTCGTACAGCACCGCCCGGCGCTGGATCGATTCCTGGGCAACGTCCAGCGTGATGTGGATCACACCCTTCTTATCCGGCGGCGTGGATTCCACGGCCAGCTCGATGGCATTCAGGGCATTGCGCGCGTCGCCGGAGGCCACGTCGATCAAGTGGGCGCGGGCGTCCGGGTCTATTTTGATGCGCCTGTCCCCATAGCCGCGCTCGTTGTCCGCCAGGGCCCGGTCGATCAGGACACCGGTCTCCTCCTGGTTCAGGTTCCGCAGCTGGAAGACGCGCGAGCGCGAGATCAGGGCTTTAATGACCTCGAAATATGGGTTCTCAGTCGTCGCACCGATCAGGGTGAAGGTTCCATTCTCGACGTGCGGCAGGAGTGCATCCTGCTGGGCCTTGTTCCAGCGATGGACCTCATCCACGAACAGGATGGTGCGCATGTTGTGCAGCCGCCGCCGTTCCAGAGCTTCCTCGATGATCACCCGCAGATCGGCCTTGCCCGCCAGGATGGCCGAGATGGTGACGAAATGGCTTTTTGTCGTATTGGCGATAACCTGGGCAAGAGTGGTCTTGCCGGTTCCGGGCGGTCCCCACAGGATGATAGAGGAGAACAGCCGGTCCGCTTCGATGGCGCGGCGCAGCAGCTTGCCTTCGCCGACGATGTGTTCCTGGCCGATGTATTCATCCAGGGTGCGCGGGCGCATGCGCGCGGCCAGCGGCGCCTCCTGCTTCATACGTTCGCGCATGGCATGGTCGAAAAGATCGTCGGTCATGGGATGATTATACGTTATTCAAGTGGACGCTGGACAGAAAAAAGGGCTGTTTGAGACAGCCCTTTCCTGTGATTGACGGTACGATTACCCTTTCTCGACCGGGTTGGCTCCCGTACCCCGCAAATTCACAGTTTTCTTCAGGATATCGAACCAGAAGGGAGCACCCTGCCTGGCGGCCATGGCCGTGAGAAAAATACCGCCAAGCTTGATTGCCAGATTCATCTCACTGGTTGCCTGAGGGGGGACGATACATCTTGTACTGCCAGCAATACGGATGCCAAAAGCCTGGTCGCCTTGCGGAAACAGGCGGCAGTTATCGTTAATGTCGGCTGGATTCTCAAAGTTGGTAATGCCCCAGCCCACAGGCAGGCTTAATCCGACAAATTGACTTCTGAAATTCCTCAGGGCCTCCTCGGGATTGGCCTGCATTTCTTCTGCGGGCAGCTGGAAATTTGCCGCGTTATTTGCCAGTGCCTGGCGGACCGAAGGTTCCCGCCACAGGTACAGGGTCAGGTCAATCGAATCGACGTTCAAGAAAAGGGCGATGAAAAAACCGATCACCAATGCCATGCTTTGTGAATACCTTTTGTACGCACCGCTGATCCGGTCCATGGAATCGTCAAACCACTTCTCCACATTTTTGCGAGCCTTGGCCAGGTTCGTCTCTCCCGTGGTGACATAATCTTCCACATTCAACAACAGGGCATTGAGCGTCTGGTTCACTTCAGGACTGATAACGCTCAATGCAGCAACCCCACGGCGCAGCCTTCCCAGGGATGTTTTTAGGTCTGCTTTGGGCTGCTGCTTCAGGACTTTATCTATATCGCCCTTGAGTCTTTCAGCCTCCTTGACCGCCTTGCTTATCTCATTTCTGAGAAGCAGCTCCATATCTTCATCGATCTTAAGTTTTGGGTACTTGGTCTTCACCTTATCGATGAAATGCTCCGCCTCGTATTTCAGCAGTTCAAGCGTTTTCTGGGTGATGGCCGTCCCTGCTTCCGTCGCGGCTGCGCTACGGGCCAGCTCTGACAGCAGGTTAAGTTCGACGATCACCGCATCATTCGGAGACAGGTTCCTGTCCCTTTCAAGATCATCGCGTACCTTCAGAATACCCTGTTGGATCAGCGACGACTCGGTGCCGGCCGTCATGGCGATATCGAATAGGGTCAGGGCGAACTGCTGTGAGGGGATATAGGAGGGCAGCCTCCTCTTCTCCTTGGTAAAACCACGCACAATTGGATATCGATAATACCAGGGCGGCGTGACAGACGGTTCGCTACGCTTTCTCGCGGTCAGACCCCGTATCACGGGGTGATCGTAGAACTGTGCCTTTAAGTTCGTGTTGGCAAGCATTTCATGGATGGCATCCTCCATGTCGCGAGCCCGCTTGTCAAGCTGGGTGTTGATCCATTCCTGGACTTGGATAATGGTGAGGCTGAGTACGATCCACACGAAGATAATGCCAATAGCAACTTCGACAATGGCGCCAAGTTCCATGAAGTCCTCCTGGATGCAAAGGGTGCGATAGCGTTTCCAGCAGCTGTGCTGCTAGAACGAGGCGATCGCCGCCTGCCTGTCATCGAAGGTTTCGATGAACATATCAAATCCGCTCAATTCGAAAGCGGTTTTGGTTTCCCTGGATAGGTTGAGCAGTTTCAAATGAGGCGATTTGTAGGTCCCCGAGCTGATCCCCCGGCGGACTTCCTCCTCACTGGCAGAATTGCTGGCATCTTTGGCGCGCAGCTTATTGAACAGCTGGTGCAGAGCGCGCAGCCCGGCGCTGCTGACAAAGGGCGAGTGAGTCAGGTCGATCAGGAGATGCTGTGTCCCTCCATCGATCAGCTCCTGGGCTTTGGCCTGGAACTGTTCATACGTGAGCGCATCGATGTTGCCATCCACATGCATGACGGTGACCGGTACACGCCCGTTCTCGGTAGTTACCTGGATGTCCATGTGATTCTCCTCTAAGTTGAAATTGGCCAGCAATAGCACTAGTATATGAAATCATGGGCCAAATTACAAGGTGTCACGCATTCGGTGTTTCTGGCTGGCCTCGCAGATGGGATTGGTTGACCTTATAGATTCCCACCAGAGCTATTGCACCGCCGATACCCTGCCAGATGGTGGGGATCTCTCCGAGCAGGGGAATGGCAAGCAGGGTGGTCACAACAGGCTGGAGGATCATTGTCGGTGAGACGACCGAGGCGGGCAGGTGACCCAGCGCGTAGGCCAGAGCCATGTAGCCGATCAACTGCGATACCACAGCGGTAGCCAGGAAGATCAGCCAGGTATTCGAATCGTAGCCGGTGAAAGAGTTACCCAGCACAAGGTTGATGATGAAAAGGGCAACGCTCGCACCAATCCCAACGAACCAGATGTGACTGACCGGGTCGAATGAGGTCCGGCTTCTTTCGGTGAACAAGAAATAACCACCGTAGAAAAAGCCTGTAAACATCGCCATCGCATCCCCGATGCCGAAGCGGGGATGCAGGATGAAATCGGTGCCCATGATGAGCGCCGCGCCAAGCAGGGCGATCAACAGCCCGCGCCAGAAAGCAGTCGACAGCTTCTGCTTGAGGATGAGCCAGGTACCGAGCGCAACCCAGAGTGGGGAGGTGTTGCCGAGCAGCGTGGCATTGGATGCGGTCGTGTACGAGAGCGAGGTGGTCCACAGTGCCAGGTCGCAGGCGGTGAACACACCTGCCAGGAGGGGAAAAATGACCAGCCTGGACCGCATGGCCTGGTTCGTCCGGATTCGAGGCAGGAAGAAGGGCAGCAGCAAAAATATGGAAAAGAACAGACGATAAAAGGCGGTCATCGGCCCGGGGGCGTCTGCCCATCGCACGAACATGGCCGAGAAACTAAGGGATAGAATGCCAACGCCCAGCGCGAGGTAGGCCGCTCCTGATTTATTTTGTTTCATCGATGAGTTCCGTAACGAGCTGGAATTTTATTATTTTACCTGGAGAAGGTCCAACAGGGCAGGAAGTTCCGCCAGGGTCGACACAGCCGCGTCCGGCTGGACCCGGGGCTGATCCTCGCTCGAAGAGCCGGCGCGGCGGCTGATCCAGACGGCGTACAGCCCGGCGTTCTTCGCTCCGCGGATATCTGCATCCAGGTTGTCACCCACCATGACCGTTTCGGAGGGCAGGAAGTACCAGTTGGCAATGGCAAGCTCGAAAATTCGCGGGTGCGGCTTCCGGTAACTGCAGGCGGCGGATGTCAGAATAAAATCAAAATAGGGCGCGATCTCGAACCGGCGCACAAGCTGTTGGACATCCTGGTCATCCCCGGCGTTGGAGATCAACCCCATCCGGTAGCCGTTCTTCTCCAGTTTTTTCAGGGTGGGGATGGCATCCTCTTCGAGAACCCAGTTGGTCTGCGTGATGGAAAACAGGCTGTCGAGCGCCCTGCGAATGACGTCATCCGGCAGGTTTGTGTACCCTTTATCCTTCAGGAGCTCGATCAGGACAAAGGTATAGGAAGTCTCGAGCAGGTCCTGTTCGCGTTGGGCGAAGTAATCGGCGAGCCTGCGCCGGAACTCGACCGGGAAGGTCGACAGATTCAGCTCCATGCCCTGATCGATCAGGAAGCGGGTAAGGGCTTCATCGCCCTGCGACATGATCTCATGCCAGGTATGGCGCTCGTACATCAGAGTCCCACCCAGGTCGAAGATGACCGCTCGAAGAAAATTGCGAGCCATAGACGGGTCCCGGTTTACTGCTTGCTCTCGCGTGGCTCGACGGTCAGCGGCTTTTGAGGCAGTGTCGTGACAAGTACCTTATCCACCCGTCGGCCGTCCATGTCGATGACTTCGAAGCGCAGATCATGCCATTCGAACAGGTCCGCCGTCTGGGGGACGCGCCCGAGCGACAGCATGACGAATCCGCTCAGCGTTTCGTATTCATCCTCGTGCGGCAGGGTTGGCAGGTTGAAGATCTCCTTGAATTCGTCCACTTCGAGCATGCCATCCAGCAGCCAGGAACCGTCCTGCCTTTGAGTGGCCTGCGGCTCCTCCAGCTCGATC
>DASUOS010000391.1:0-6655 GCA_036276515.1 Anaerolineales bacterium
GGGACAGGTGATACACGGAGACACGTAAATAAAAAAACTCCGTGACTCTCCTGTCCCGGTGTTTGTCGGGAGTGACTCCGTGGTAAGTGGGTGGGTCCATCTACAACCTTTGAGTGCTCCCTTCACGAGCCAAAGGTAAGAAGTGCATGAATATCGTTAGAATGTACAGCAGTGACAGGGCTCTCTCTTGACCTGCTTCTTTTTCCACACTACAATCTTTGCCTGTTCCCGATTATCTCTCATTGCGAGAAGCCCATAGGGCGACGGAGCAATCTTACAAACATGGATTGTTTCGGGCTATTACCTCGCAAAGATGGAAAAGTGTATGTTTGAAAACTTAACCAATCGACTCAATCAAGTGTTCGACCAGCTCCGCCGCCGTGGGAAGCTCTCCGAAGCGGACGTGGATGCGGCGATGCGCGAAGTGCGCCTGGCGCTGCTCGAAGCGGATGTGCACTTCAGCGTGGTCAAATCCTTCATCGCTCGCGTTCGAGAGCGAGCCGTCGGCGCCGAAGTGTCCAGGGCGCTAAACCCGGGCCAGCAGGTCATCAAGATCGTGAACGACGAATTGATCCAGACGCTCGGCGAACCCGCTCCGCTCAACCTGCGCGGACCCAAGCCGCATGTGGTCATGATGGTCGGTTTGCAGGGCTCCGGAAAAACAACCGGTGCGGGAAAGCTGGCGCGCTTGCTCCGCTCGAAGGGGGAGCGGGTCATGCTGGTTGCCGGGGATCCATACCGGCCCGCCGCTGTGACCCAGCTCCAGCAGCTCGGTGAGCGGATCGATGTCCCGGTCGAAGCGGACCTGAGCATAAAGCCGCCCGAGCTTGTCAAACGCGCTTTCGACAAGGCTGAAAAGGGCGGTTACGGAATCATGATCGTGGATACGGCCGGCCGATCCCAGCTCGACGCGGAGCTGATGAATGAGCTAAAGTCCATCGTGGAGAAGGTCCCACCGGTTGAGATCCTGCTGGTGGTCGACTCGATGATCGGTCAGGAGGCGCTCAATATCGCCCAGGGGTTCCGCGACAACGTGTCGATCACGGGCTTGATGATGACCAAAATGGACGGCGACTCGCGTGGCGGCGCGGCGATCTCCATCCGCTCGGTGACCGGGGTGCCAATCAAGTTCATCGGTACCGGAGAAAAGCTGGACGCACTCGAGACCTTCGACCCGGGGCGGATGTCATCCCGCATCCTGGGCATGGGCGATATGATCGGCCTGATCGAGAAAGCCGAAGCCGCCTTCGACCAGCAGACCGCCCAACAGGCGGCTGAGCGTATGATGAAAGGCCAGTTCACGCTCGAAGACTGGCTCGACCAGATGAAGCAGATGAAAAAGATGGGTCCGCTTGCCCAGATCATGGACATGCTCCCCGGGCAAATGGGCCAGGCCGCCCGCCAGGTGGACCCGAAGGAAATCGAGCGGACATTCAAGCAATCAGAAGCGATTATCAACTCGATGACCCTCAAGGAACGCCGCGATCCCGACATCCTGAATGCTTCGCGGCGGCGGCGGATCGCAGCCGGCTGCGGCATGGAGGTCCAGGATGTGAATCGCCTGATCAAGCAGTTCCGTGAAGCACAGAAGCTGATGAAGATGATGCAGAAAACAGGTCCAAAAGGGATGGGAAGGTTGTTTGGGTAGCAGACGAGCAGGTCACGTGTTTGGCGTGACCTTTTCTTTTGTTTCCACTTTCTCCCGCCTGGATGTCCAGCAGGAATAGCAAAGGTAACATTTTCCGAATTGCTGAACTTCCACGAGATAGGAAGCATGGAATTTCTTGCAGATGGTACAGCGGCGTAGAATCTTCGGTGGCATCCCTGCCTCTTTTTGCAGGCTTACTTCCTCCACAGGCCTGCGTACTTTCTACGGTATTTCGGATCCTGCTCGGAGTCGATGAGCTCAAGCGCTTTCTCCCGGATCGTTTCATATTTGACTTCGTCATATACGTTGCGCATGCTTTGCAGAATGTCGTAACGGGTCAGCGACCCATTCTTTTCGTTGAGACATTCCTTGAATCGGCGCTCGAGTCCGTCCATATACATCTTTTGCTGTTTCCTGCCTGCCACGCCGACTTTCCACAGCGATTGCAGACAATGGCGGGCGGTAACGAAGCGCTCATCCTTTGTGACCTGGAGCAGCTTATCGAAGTCCCTGAGCATCCGTTCCTTCGGATCGCTCTTAGCCAGGTTGGATAGGATCTGGGCAGAGATCGCTCGAACATGGTTATCCTTGTGGGTCAAACCCGCCAGCATCTCATCCCAGATCTCATAGGACCAATCCACGGATTGATCTGTGGCATCGAGGAGATGGGTATACGCCTTGTTTTGCAGATCCTTGTCGTTCGATCGGATATTATCCACGTACGTTCGTATGGTTTTGTCCATGAAGCTCCATAATTAATGTCTGCCCTGCATGCTGCGCATGAGAAACCCAGAAAAGGCGATGTTGTACCTGGCGAGCGACGGGTCCACCCAGGTTTTCATTTCGTTGATCGCGGCCCGGTACTCTTTGTAGAAGGCCCAGGTCGGTGTCGGCCTGTACTGTAAATGCTGCAGCTCGAAGGTTTCGATGATGCCTTTTACCGTAGTAGGCTTAACGTACACTTCCACTTCTGGCCGGTAATAAGACTGACAGATCGTCATCAGGGACCACTTTCCCAGTTTGCCGGTCTGCAGCACAGCCAGCATGGTTTCGAAGCCGCGCTGCTCATCCCCGTGCAGGATTTCCCGGAGCCCTTCGGCGAGCGTCTGCCTTTTCTCCACAGGGAGGGAATGAGCGAAGTCCCTGAACCTCGGCTTTTCGAAGACGGAAATCAGGGAGGACCGGCTGATGATTTTTACCATGTTCTCGACGATCAGGTCCGGCAGTTTGAAGCTCCGCCGGGCAAACGATCCCTGAGTCATTTCGATCATTTTGTCGAGCTTATGTTTTTTGCGGATTGCGATCATCTCGGGATTCTCGAACCCGCCGGGAAAGCGATGGAAAAAATCGGCTTCCACCTGTTTCAGTTTATCGATGTTCATTCCGGGCCCGGACGGTTTCATTTGACAAGGAATGCCAGTTCAGTTTCGTATTTTGAGGGGTCCTTGTCCACGGCCGGGTCTGAGAAGTACAACTCGGCTCGTCCACTCCACCACTCGACGCCCTTTTTCTTTGATGTGTCCCACTTGATCTTGTTTTCCCTGGCCCACTCGAGCAGGGCGACGGTCGCTTTGTAGATCCCTTTGCCGCGGTAGGGACCGGTGTAGAGCAGGGTTGCGTAACGACCGGCCGGCAGGAAATCAGCGGTGATGCGATCGTCGCCTTTGACGGCTTTATCCACGAGGAAGCCAACATCGATATCCAGCTCTTTTGACATATCCGTGGTGAGATAACGGATGATCGCCGGCCCCGAAGGTTTGAGGCCCTTCTCGATCATCCAGCCAAGGACCTCATTCCAGGCGGGCTGCAGGTACTTCCCGAAGGGAATGGGCACCGCCAGCCGCCTGGCTGCATAATGCTGTTTTTTGCGTCGTTCGATCCTGGGCACTGTCATCATGGTTGCCTCTCCTTTATTGATTGAAGAACAGGTATTCTCCTTCGTCAATGTGGATCCATTGGCCGGTCAGTCCAATTCCAGGACCATGATCAGGTCCGTTTGCGGATCGTCGCCCAGGGAGAAGATATGCGAGCCCGCCTGGCGAAATCCCCATTTGCTGTAAAACTCAATGGCTCGCTGATTCTTCTCCCAGACTCCAAGCCAGACGATATCACAGGCACGCTGCCGGGCTTCATTCAAAGATTCGGTCATCAATTTACTCCCCAATCCTTTGCCAACAACTTCCTGCAATACATATATCCGTCGGATCTCCATCGGATGGCTCCCTTCCATTCCCTGCTCCCTGCTGTTGAAGAGCAGCTGCGCATATCCGACCGGTTGTCCGTCTGCTTCTGCAATCAGGAAGATCGTATCTGCCTGGGAGAGCTCTCGATGCTGGATTTCGGGTGAAAAGGAATTCCTCAAGTGGGCAGCCAGGTTCGCCGGGGTATTATCTCGGGCAAACGCTTCAGAAAAAGTCCTGGCTCCCAGCTCAGACAGCATACCGGCATCGTCCAGGGTGGCATGGCGGATATTCATAGCGACCTCCAATCAACCATCTCATGAATGAATTGTGAAATTGTACGGGCAGACAGGGAAACGGGCAACAGCGATTCTCTCTCCTCTCTTCACACTGTGTTCACAACTGAATTCTATACTGCGGACATGAGTTCAATCAAAAGGAGATCATCATGAACGGAAATACTGGTTTACGAATCCTCTCGGCGCTGGTGCTGGTGGCTGCAATTGCAGGAATCGCCTTCTTTGCCTTTCAGACAGGTGTTGCCCGGGGATCGCCGATCACCATCGAGGCAGCGGAAGGTCAGACTGTACCCATGCCTTATCCCTACTATGGATGGGGAGGGCATTACCATCACCCGTTTGGGTTTGGATTTGGTTTCTTCGGCTTCCTGATCCTGCTCTTCCTCTTCTTCGCTGCGCTGCGGGCCTTGCGCTTTCTCTTCTGGGGTGCGCGCTGGGGACATCATGGCCGGTGGGGACGCGGCTGGGAGAACGGTGTCCCACCGATGTTCGAGGAGTGGCATAAGAAGATGCATGGGGAACAGACTGGCGAGAAGAAAGAATAATATAATGCGTAGGGGATGGCAGAAGCCATCCCCTACGGAAATTCTATGAAAACCATCCTTGTTGTGGACGACGAACCCAAGATCACCCAGCTCGTGCGCGATTACCTGGAGCGCGCGGGATTTGGGGTGCTTGTCGCGTTCGATGGCAGGAAGGCCCTGTCGATGGCAAAGACGGAGAAACCAGATGCGATCATCCTGGACCTGGGCCTGCCCCAGCTCGACGGGCTGGACTTTACCCGCGAGTTTCGCAAAACATCCAACGCGCCGATCATCATGCTGACCGCCCGCGCCGAGGAGTCGGACAAGCTGATCGGCCTCGAGCTCGGCGCGGACGATTACATGACCAAGCCGTTCAGCCCCAAAGAGCTTGTGGCGCGCGTCCGGGTTGTATTTCGGCGGATTGAGAACGCGGCGAATGCCGGCTCTGAAGTGATACGCGTTGCCGACTTGACCCTGGATGTCCCTCGCATGCGGGTAACCGCCGAGAGCCGTAAGATCGAGGAGCTGACACCGACCGAGTTCGAGCTGCTCGCCACCCTGGCGCGCCAGCCCGGACGCATCTTCACCCGTGCCCAGCTGCTGGATGCCATTCATGGGGTGGCATTCGAATCCTATGAACGCGCCATCGACGCCCACATTAAGAATATCCGGCGCAAGATCGAGGTCAAGGCCGGCGAGCCCAAATACATCTTGACTGTTTATGGCGTCGGTTATAAGTTTGCGGATCGATAACTTCAAATGAACCGTGAACCGTTTACCCATCGTCAGCGCCCGCCCTGGTGGCCGGAGAATGAAGAGTGGCCGCCCAAGAACTGGGGACATCTGCGCGGCAGATCCTTTTTTCGGCGTATGGGCTGCTTTTTTGTTCTTGCCAATCTGGTTGGGTTTATACTGTTCGCCATCCTTCTGGGACTGGCTTATACCGCCCTCTATCAGGGCCTGACGCCCAGTTCCCCGTTGTTTGATTTTATCCTGACCGGCGGTGTGCTCTTTATTGCCTTCATCCTTGGCCTGATGTTCCTGGCGGCGAGGAATTTCAGGCGTATGTTCAATCCACTGGATGAGCTCGTGGATGCATCCCACAAGGTGGCGGAAGGCAACTACACCGTACGCGTTGAAGAAAAAGGCCCCCCCGGCGTCCGCAATCTTACCCATGGGTTCAATTCCATGGTGGAGCGCCTGCAGGTGAATGACCGCCAGCGGCGGGACATGCTGGCAGATGTGTCGCACGAGCTGCGTACGCCCATCACGGTCATTCAGGGCAATGTGGAGGGCATTCTGGACGGTATGTATCCGGCCGACGAGGCGCGGCTCAAATCGATCCTGGAGGAGACCCAGATCCTGTCGCGGCTGGTGGATGACCTGCGGACGCTGGCCCTTGCAGAAAGCGGCTCGCTGCGGCTAAAACGCGAGCCGACCGAAATAGATGTGTTCCTCCGTGATGTTGTCTCAGGCTTTGAGGCACAGGCCCAGGAAAAGGAGATCCGGATCGCTTTGTCACTGGCCGATACTGATTCGATCCATATCGATCCGTTGCGCATCCGAGAGGTGCTGACGAACCTGCTCTCGAATGCATTGCGCTACACGCCTCCGGGTGGGAAAGTACAGGTTGGAGCAGCGACATCGCCTCAGGGCGCTGAACGAGCTGTGACGATTTCCGTCCAGGACAGCGGACCGGGGATCTCGTCCGCCGATCTACCGCACGTTTTCGAGCGCTTTTACAAATCCAGCGATTCAGGCGGGATGGGGCTGGGATTATCCATCGCCAAATACCTGGTCGAAGCGCATGGTGGCAGAATCTGGGCGGAAAGTGAAGCCGGAAAGGGCACAAAAATATCCTTTACGCTTCCCGGGTAGTTTATCTGGTAAAATATCCGCCTGTGCTTTCAGCCCGCATGCGTCCTTTCCGCAACCTCTCTATGCCTGTCTGAAACGCAAAACATTTCAAGGAGATAAAAGCAAGATGGTTCGTATCCGTTTACG
>DASUOS010000392.1:0-5783 GCA_036276515.1 Anaerolineales bacterium
GCCTTCGACAATCTCCATTGCCTGTAAGAATGTCCCGGGACCTTCCGCCAGGCGGCCCTGATATTTTCTAACCTCAGACAGGCTTTCCACGAGATCCTTGACTTCGGCGTCGAATGCCTGTGGTGATTCGAAAACACTTTCTGCATTCCAGGTCTGGTTTTTCCTGACTTTCGAGCGGGGGAGAGCGGTGGGCATACGGGTTCCTTTAGGTTTGGATGGAGAGATGAAGTCCTGCACGGAAGTATTGTACCCAATCTTCATGCAGGTCCGGCATTGCCTAGCGTTTCCGGAATCCCAGATACCGGGCCAGGACCCTGTCCATCATGCGCCGGGGCATGAACAATTGAAGAAAGCGTCTCAGGGAGTTGACCTGGATCACGGCATAGCGGACGCGCGGCCGGGCGGTTGTCAGCGCCTGGAGCACCACTTCGCCGACTTTCTCGGGAGCAAAGCCCTTCTTTCCCCCTTTGACCATATACTTCATCAGGCGCATGCCCGCTTCGTAATACTCTGTATTCGCAAATTGAGAGAAATCCGCCTGTTCCGCCTTGTCCCAGATGGGTGTGGCCACGGCGCCGGGGCCCACAATGATGACGTCGATGCCGTGCAGCATCAGCTCGCGCCTGAGACTTTCCGAAAAGCCTTCCAGGCCGTGCTTGGAGGCGGCATAGGCTCCCATGAAAGGATTTCCATTCCTGCCCCCGACCGAGCTGATATTGACAATGCGACCGGGATGTCCTTTCAGGGATGGGTCAATGCCGAGCAGGGGGACGAAGGCCTTGGTCACGATCAACACGCTGACCAGGTTCACTTCGAGCTGCCTGCGGAAATCATCGGTGGGCTGGTAGATCAGCGGCGCCGGGAAGGCAACGCCCGCATTGTTGACCAGTCCGAACAGGGTCTCGCCGTTCAACAGCTCACGGACCCGCAGCGCAGCCGCCTGCACAGCCGCTTCGTCTGTGACGTCGAAAAGAAGGGGAACGAAGCTTGCTCCGAATTCAGAGTGGAGCCGTTCGGCATCTTCAGCCTTTCGCACACTTCCGAAGACCCGGAAGCCTTTTTGTGTCAGGACTTTTGTGATCCCCCAGCCGATCCCTGTCGAAACGCCGGTCACGACGACACTTTTCATACTCTGCTCCTCCGGGATGAACTTGCGGCATGGCTGTATTATATGCTTTCCCGGATATTATTCAGGTATGTCATCCTCCCGAAGGACACACCGCGCCCCGTTCGGGCCGGGGCGGTACGGCCTGCGGTGGGTGCAGGTGTCGGGACGATGTGAGCGAAGCGAAGGATCTCTATCACGCCGTACGAGACCCTTCGCTATCGCTCAGGGTGACATGAAATTGGAGGTTGAGAAACCTCCTGTCATTAAACCAGAGAAGCTCCGAACACTTCGGAGCTTCTCTCATGGTGGAATGCCGGTTTCTGTTATTTGATCGTGGGCGATGTGAAGTAATTGCCCAGTTGGTCCCTCACCAGGAGCCAGCCTTCATAATAGCCTTTCGTAGGCGGGAAGATCTTGACCTTTACCCAGGTGCAGCCCAGGCCATCGTGAAAGACGGAGTTCGGGTAGTAATAGACCGTCTCCTTATTTAGCGCCGAGGCGAGGATCTTTCCATTGGGATCGCTGCGAATGTGCATCCCGTGTTTGTAGTCGATCTTCAACGTGGAAAGGTCCGAGCGAGAAGGCGGACAGTTGCAGGGCTGCTGCGGCTGCTGGGGAGGCGGGTAAGAAGACCCACCGGGCAGGTTGATCACCTGTCCGGCATAGATCAGGCTCGGGTTGTAGATCTGCGGGTTGACTGCCAGCAGCGAGCTGAGCTTGACCACGTTGCGGGCTGCGATCTTGGCCATTGTATCTCCCCATTTCACCACGTAAGTGCCGCCCGGCGGCGGATTGTAAACCGGGTCACTATAGCCGGAAGGGATTTTTAGGACCTGCCCGGCATAGACCCAGAAGCCCAGTCCCGGGTTGGCAGCCTGGATGGCAGCGATAGTCGTCCCGCACTGGACGGCGATAGCGCTAAGCGTATCGCCCCACTGGACGGTGATGGTGCTGCCACAGCTGCCGGAAGCCGATGCTCCACCGGCAGAGGTGAACGATGCGGCCAGGATCGCCACCACAACCATCAATTGAAGAAATCTCTTGTTCATTGCACTCTCCCTGTTGCTTGCTGGAATGAAATTAAGATGAATTAAGGAACAACTTATTTCGTATATGTATAGAATACTCAAAAATAAATACTTGTCAATAGTTACGACTTGAACTATTTTGAACTAGCAATTATTTTGACTGGACAATTTGCGAGCCTCATCCTGCCAGCGACGGTGCGTATTTTTCCAGCAGTCCTTCCACTTCTCGCGCTTTTTCAGCGATTTCATTGCTTTCGAAGTTCCGGATCTCAAATAGATGGGTCAACTGCTCATAGAGCTCCGGCAGGTCCAGAATCTCTACGACCTGTTCATGGATCCACTTGTTATAGGCAATGGGATAGGTCCGCCGGGCGATGAATAACGCCTGCAGGAACTCCTGGTAGGCGTTGTAGAGGCGGTCGAAGGATTGGAAATACAGCTTTCGTTCGATGTAGGGCGCAATATGGTGGAGGTTATTCAAACAGAACCAGCGCACGCGTTCCAGCCGCCTCCGGCGCAGATCCTCATCATAGTAGGGGAGCCACCGGCTTCTAAGCTGGTCGTAATAATCGCTGCCCTGCCAGAGGGGAACGCTGTAGGCCAGGAAGTTGCCGACCTGCAGCTCGAAGTCATCGGGACCCGCCGACTCATCCTGCTCACCGGGGATGAAAATGCCGTTGATAAAGTCGGGATGGACCACCGAATATTTGCCGGCCCGATACAGATCCTGGACCGCCTGGCTGGATTTCTCGAATGCATTCCAACCGGCCTCCAGCTCTTCGAACGATGAGCGCCCTGCCTCCGGGCGGGCCAGCGTGACGATATCCAGGCAGCTGTCCCGTGTCGCCCTGCCGCGGGCGCAGGAGTTGACCAGCAGAACTGTGTCGATCTGGTAGTTGGATACAAAATAGTCTGTGATGGCTTCTGCCGCTCTCCGGTGTTCGGGCGTTGGGTAGGCTGGTTTACTCTGCATCGTTTTTCCTTTAGGTCCGGGTCTGTTAACAGGTTCGACGTTCAATCGTAGCCCTGTGGGTTTTCTTCTCCCGCCAGCACAGCCTGAAAATCGATCAATGCCTCACTGAAATTTTCTGGGTGGAACGTATCATAGCTGCCCTGCCGTGGAAGGGTAATCAGCAGGCAGTGCATTGCCATCCGCACCCGCATCCGGAAGATGAATTCTTCCGTGGTTGGATAGCCTGCGGCGTCCAGGCAGTGCGGCCGCATCTCTGGGGGGTAGTACCACCATAGAAGCGCGCCCATATCTGCTGCGGGGTCATCCATTTTCATGGACTCGAAATCGAGAACATAGGTTTTTCCGTCGGGAGTAAAGAGCCAGTTCGCATTGCAGATATCATTGTGAGAGACAACCAGCCCTTCCCCGGAAAAAAGCTCGATCTGCAGGGCAATGTCGTCCAGATCGCGATCGACAAACCGGGCGATGGACGGCACCTGGGCCTTGTAACGCTCCCATTTTTGCCGGAGTTCCACGAGCGCCTGTATACCTGCATCCCTGTATTGGCTTGAAGGCGGGGCTTGCAGCAGCTCGCTGAGACGTGCTTGCTGGTGCATCTTACGGACAACTGCCGCAACCTCTTCCAGCCGCTCCTGAAAATCCCTTTTGGAAGGCGTGAGGCCGGCGATCCATGGCTGGACCAGCACAGACCTGCCATCCTGCATATGACCAGAGATAACGATCGGCGGTGTCAGGCCCAGGTCTGCCATCGCACTATATCGCTCGATCGATGCACCGACTTTTATGAAATAGCGATGACCATCCCCTTCCAGGATGTACGTCTCCATGCCACTTCCCTGTGGCTGAGAAAAGAGGGGAGTGTGCACCGAAAGGTTTTTCTGAAGGAAGGCGCGTAGTTCGTGTTGATGCTGCTGGCGGTTCAAGCCTTATGATTTCTCTGCTACAAACACGAACCGGGACAGGCGCCGCTCGCTCGTCAATCTGTGGACTGTGGCAAAGAACGTTTGTAAGCCTTTGAATCGTTCTTCTCCTTCGATCCTGACCAGATCCTCACGATGCTTCTGGCGTGCGGCAAGCCAGCGTCCTGAGGTCAGCTCGATATTCCCGGTCACATCCTCACACTGGATCAGCTTGAAGCCTGCTTCCTGAATGAACCGCTGTGTGACTTCGAGCGGCATAAAGATAAAGAAGCCAATGCTGCTGCGGGCTGCCAGCTCTTCATTCGATACCGGGCCGGTGATGACCACCGGGTCGGTAAACAGGATGCGCCTGCCTGCTTTCAGGACCCTGTGCCATTCCTGCAGCACGTAAAGCCGGTCGCCGAAGTGGTTGGCAGAGTCGATGCACATCACAGCGTCGAATGTTTCCTGGGGGAACGGCAGACGCTGGGTCACATCGGCTAACTGGAATCGGGCGCGCGGCATGTTTGCAGCCCGTGCCAGCTGCCTGGCTGTTTTGACACCTTCTTCATTAATGTCGAGACCGGTGACATGGCAGTTGAACTTTTGAGCCAGGTAAAGAGCCGGTCCGCCGGAGCCGCTGGCGATCTCCAGGATGTGATCCCCCGCGGAAAGGTTGAGCCGGCTGTAAAAGCTGTCATATTCATCGGTCGTGATCCAGCTGTTCTGACCGATATCTTCTCCAAAGGTCTCGCGCCGCACGGCGGCCAGTACCTGTTCCTGGAAGTTGCTGTAGGTGCTGTCGAATAGATCGACCTGCTCAGGCATGTTTCCTCCTCACTCAAAGGGTAAACTCCCGATCCTGACGCTTTTCTCATTAAGGATGAAACAGCTGCTTTCTGAGGTGGGATGGAAGGGCAAAGGCTTAATGACTGAAGCGGCACTCTGTAAAACACTGGCAGGGAAGCACTCGATACGCCCAATCCTGCCCCTGCCAGCCACGTTTATCAACAGGGGTAGGGTGACTCTGACAAAAGCGACCCTGGAACCTCCTCGGATGTACCGTTCAATTACTATTTTTCCTTATTTCCATTATAATTTTCTCGCCGAGATAAACAATTAACTTGACGAGATATCTAAATAGATTGCCGACGTTAATCATTTCCCAGGGAACCTATTTCCCAACCGACAAAGGAAATCAAGCAATAGAACACTGGAATGTGGAGGAAACATGGCTCGAAAAATCACTGCCATCCGTCGCTACCGGCCTGAGATCGAACGAGAACCGACGCGTCAAACGCCGGAGATCGTTGAGGATATGTGCCGCAGTACGACACTCAGCCGAGGTGTCATCCGGAATGTAGTGGCTCAACTGCAGGAGGCGCTGATCGATAATTTCCATCAAGGCCGGGCGGTCAAGTTCGAAGGGCTGGGAACCTTCACTCCCACCATCCGTATGGATGGCAGCCTCGACGTCCTCTTCCGCCCCGAACCGGAGATGTTGAGCAAGTTGGATGACCCGACCCGGTTTAACGCAAAGATCCTGAACAAAGCCAGCATTGGCAAATCTGCCGATGATCTGGTGGCCCGGTGGAATGCCGAGCATCCGGAAGATCCGGTGGAAGAATAAATGTCGGACTAAAGTCCTGCCTCAGGACGTGGAAGCCTGCGGGCTAGGAGATTAGTCCGCTTCAGCGGACTTTCATGCATTGAGGCAGGGATTTATCCCGCACCGGGTGTCGATGTCATCGATAAACTCCGCGAAAACCAGCCGT
>DASUOS010000393.1:0-5135 GCA_036276515.1 Anaerolineales bacterium
TGATGAATAAGGACGAGAGCGATCTAGGTTCCAGAGAGAGTCAGCCGCCAAGTACCCGGCGGACGGCACGCGTTGTAAGACAGCATCCATGACATCACGCAGGAGGTGGGCGCCCCCTGTGTGATGATTTCACGCACAGGAGGCACTCATGCTCACAATCTACAAAACGATCGAGCAGGGACTCGAGCAGATCGAATCGATGGCGAACGGCGCCTGGGTCAAGGTGGTGGACCCCAGCCCTGAAGAAATAGAAAAGCTCGTGGACTGGGGGATCGACGTCGATTACATCAACTATTCCCTGGACTTCGATGAGATGCCTCGTATGGAACGGGATGACGATTACACCTTCATCCTGATCCGTATTCCTCACCGCCAGCTCGACAGCGATATTCCCTATATCACCATTCCTCTTGGCATCATGATCAAGAGCAACGTCATTGTCACCATCTGCCGCTATGACAAGGACATGTTCAAGGTGCTGGCAAATGGAAAATACCGCCTGCTAAAGACAGCCAAGCGCTATCGCTTTGCCCTCTATATCTTCCTCGAAACGGCCACCCGTTATCTCACTCACCTGCGCGAGATCAACCGCAGCACCGAGGCGATCGAGGATAAGCTTCAAAAATCCACCCGCAACCGGGAATTGATGGACCTCCTTAAGTATCAAAAGAGCCTCACCTACTTTGCCACCGCGTTACGCTCCAACGAGGTGATGATGGAGCGCGTCCAGCGCACACAGATCTTTAACTACTACGAGGAGGACCAGGATCTGCTGGAGGATGTGCTGACCGAAAATCAGCAGGCCATCCAGATGACCAGTATCAATACCGAGATCCTCTCGAGCATGATGGACGCCTTCGCCTCGATCATTTCCAACAACCTGAATGCGGTAATGAAAGCCCTAGCTGCGCTGACGATCATCCTCAACCTGCCATCCCTGGTGGCCGGCTTTTTCGGGATGAATGTGACCCTGCCGCTCACGTATGAGAATCCGTATTCATTTTCCATGGTGATTGGGATCGCGCTGATCCTGACCGCCATCGCCACGTATATCTTCTACAAACGCGACTGGTTCTAGGATGCACCCTTCGTCTTTGCAAGCCGGCAGCCTTTCCGCTGCCTCATCGTCATGCCCCGCTCCACAGCGGGGCAGCCTTTTTTACAGCTTGTCTCATCAATAACTTTACCTTTTAATTTGATTGCAGGTTGAACATCCAGGCAAAAGTCAACAAATGATGCTGCACTGTGTAATGGGAGGCCATCCCAACCTCCCGGGTTCGGGGTACAATCTGTACGGAGAATCATCACAAATGTCCAAACGGATCGAATACATTGACATTGCCAGGGGCATCGGCATTCTTCTGGTGGTGATGGGGCACAATGATTTTGGCGTGGTATCGCCGTTCGTCTACAAGGTGATCTATTCCTTCCACATGCCTCTGTTCTTCTTCCTCTCGGGCTACTTCATCAACCCCGGTGTCGACTTTCGAACGTTCTTCGTCAAGCGCTTCAATTCACTGCTCAAGCCCTATTTTTTCACCATCTTCCTGATCTATTTCGTGTCGATCTCGTTCGGAAGGATAGGCTTCGAGACGGCCATCGGACGCATCATCAAATCCCTGTATGGCGCCGGCTATTATATCGACTGGGTGCAGCTCTGGTTCCTGCCGCACCTGTTCGTGGTCAGCCTGTACGCCTTTTTCTTCTACGCAGTCGTATCGAAAATTGACAGCCGCATGGTCCGCTGGCTCGTGCTCCTGCTCACCCTGGCGGCTGCCAGCCTGTTCATCAAGACCTTCTATCCCTATCAGCTCTCCGTCCTGGGGAAGGAATATGAGCTGTTCGGCCTGCCCTTCAGCCTGGACCTCGTCCTGCTCAGCGGCTTTTTCTTTATCCTCGGCAGTGAGACGCGCCACATCACATCCGAAGGACTGTTCAGCCACCCGTTGTTTTTCCTGCTGACCGGTGCGGCGGTCGTTTTACTGAATCTCTTCTTCCCCCAGCGCATCGACTTCAATACCCGCCTCTACGAGTCGTTCCTTATCAATACGATCGGGGCCGTGGCGGGGATCCTGTTCATCCTGTCGCTCTCCAGGCAGGTCGAGCTGCACAGCCCGCGCCTGGCCTCGCTCTTCAAATACTTTGGCCGGATGTCGCTCATCCTGCTGATCTTCCACGTCCCGATCCAGGATTCCTGGGGACAAAGGATCCTGGGCGTGACCGGGAATCCACCGCTCTCGATCTGGCTGGCTTTCCTGATGGGTGTAGCCGGGCCGGTGCTGATCCATGAGCTGTTCATCCGGGCCAATCCGGTGGCGTCCTTCTGGTTCGGCCGCGAAGCGGAGCCGCCCCGGCGCAGGAAGGAAGCGGTAAATGAGAATCCTGTCCCCATGGAAGTACAGGAAGGCAAAAAGATTTCAGTAAATTAGGGGGATTATAGTAAAGCTCGCTCAGTCGGCAAACACAGGCCATCTGCCATCCAGCCCCGGCAGGACTTTTTCCCCGTACCAGCCGGTCCGGTCCCAGTATTCGGCGCGCCAGATATCATGCCCATACGGGTCGCATTCCGCCCGGGCGAAATCCTCGGGCAGGGTATCGGCGATCGGGCAAAAAAGCTGCTCCAGCTCACCATGCGTGGGCCGCGGCGCGCTGCTCAGCGAGTTCTGCAGTCCGGGTGTGGGATAACAGTTCTGGTTCCAGTCGTCGGCGCCGCCGTTATCGGGCAGGCGGCAGAATGCCTGGTCGGGATAGCCCACGACGAAGTAGTTGTAGGCATCCATGAGCTGGCCGTTCGGCCGCAGCAGGCGGACGCCGTCGCCGCCATCGCTGAGGAGCAGTCCCGTTTCGCTGCCGTAAAAGACGATCCGCTCACCGGGACGCAGCGTCAGCGAGGGGAGACGATAGGGCACAGAACCGATGTTGACCTCATCGTCCAGGCTGTAACCGCTCAAGTTGACGTTGACCACGCCGTGGTTGAGGATCTCGATGTATTCATCCTCCACGTTGACCACGCCATCGTTGTTCCAGTCATGCCCCGGGCGCGGCACGAACTCGTTGATGACCAGCAGGGGAGGAGGCGGAGGAGGGGTAGCCGTGCGAGTAGCGGTGGGACGCGGTGTAGGGGAACGGACCGGTGAAGCCGTGGGCGTGACTGAAAACGCCCAGTTGGCATATCCCGGCGTTCCGTGGATCAGGAAATTCGTGGAGCTGGTGCCGCGCGCGTCATGCTTTTGCCAGGTGCTGGCCTGGACATTGGTGATCCAGGCGGTATCGCTGTCGGTGACAACGCCGCGGCGCTCCATGCTGCCATACGTCACGGTGCTGCCGGCCGGCCAGCCGCCGCTGTTTGCGTTAGCTGTATCCACACACACGCCCAGGAAGTTGTAGAGCTGCAGCACTTCGTTCGTGTTCCCCAGTTCTCCAGTAAAGGTCAGGTTGGCAGTCACGTCTGAGATCGTCGTGTCATCACCGCGCTCCAGCACGTAAAACCCGCCAGGTGCCAGGTTAAAGTCCGCCAGGGGAATATTCGGGGTTCCATCCAGTCCCTTCAGGATCCACCCGTTCAAATTGATTGTATTGGATGTGGGGTTATAGAGCTCGATCCACTCGTCTGAGGTGGACGCCGCGGTTCCCGCCCAGGCCACCTCGTTGATGATTACGGACGTAGGAGGTATGCCCGCACCGCACAGTCCGGGTGTACTGGTACGAGTCGGTGTGTTCGTGATCGTGGGAGAAGGAGTGATCGTGACGGTCGTGATCCAGTTCCCCTGGCCCGGCGTGCCGCGGATGTTGCCTCCATTGCGGTCATGAGCTACGGGCGTTGTTCCATTGTAGGTAAACCAGGCTGTCGCGCTATCCGGAACTGCGCCGGTGCGTTCCATACTCGCAAACGACGGTGAGCCCAGCCCGGCTGGCCAGGCGCCGCCGTCCAGGTTGGCGGTATCCACCTGGTTGCCGTTCGGGTCGAGCAGGTACAGGATCTCGCCGTCGTTGCTGAATGATCCACTGGAATACGTCAGGTCCGGGATTAGATCATTAAAAACCGAATTGGAACGAGCCACAACAAAATAATCACCTGCATTGATGGTCCCACTCAATACAAGACTAGGGCTGTCATCATCCGCTTCTATTCTCCAACCCGTTAGGTTGATAGGGTTTCCAGTCGTGTTATGCAGTTCGAACCATTCGTCTCGATTTGAAGCAATAGTTCCAGCCCAAGCAATCTCGTTGATAATAACCGAACGAGGAGGTGTTATTGTAGGGCTACTAGTTCTTGTAATAGTAGGTGATGATGTAGATGTTAATGAGGGAGTAACAGTGGGGCTTGGAGTTTCTGTGTCCGCTGGAAAAATACAATTTCCTATAAATATTACATCGTCAAGACGAAGCGTTCCTGTGCTGCCCCCCGCAGTATATGCAAAGATTCTAAATATAGCGCTACCATTGTCATTCAGCCCCGGTACTGAACTGAAATCGACTGTTAACGTATGGAAGGCTGAATCGCGAGTAAGGGAGAAGGGAGATCCGAAGAGAGCAAAGTTTGATCCACCATCCACTGAATAATGCATTTCCAGATTTGCCGGTCCCGTGACTGTAGCTCGGTAATCAAAGCTGATGGCGATCGTGTTCCGGCCTGTTGTTGGTACCAAAAACTCAACATAATCGTTTGTGTCGATTGCTCCTGCAGTAGTCCAGTTCGTAAAACTGACCGCCTGACCCGGATCGCCTCCTGCATAGGATGGAGCTGACAACCCGGAACCAGAATTAAATGTCCCTGTTCCTATTGCAGGGGTAGTTACATTCTCGAACGTCCATTGGGCGATGGTGGTACCAAGACAGGAGGTCGCCTGCATCCTCGGCGCCGCATTGACCGGCGCATTCACAAACGGGAATGCCAAACTCCCGCACAGGGCGGCGAGCAGAATTACGAACAGGGAGGCACGCCAGAGTCGTTTCGATTGTTGCATAAAGAAGGGAGCCGGCAGGAATCAGCTCATCCCAGCGAGATTATAAACCACCCTCAAGAAACCGAGCCGCACAAATTTGTCAGCGTGTTTCGATCACCAGCTTGATGGCTGTCCGGACTTTTTCGTCGATGGTCACATCCGCAAACTCGGGGATACACACGACGTGAA
>DASUOS010000394.1:0-2726 GCA_036276515.1 Anaerolineales bacterium
GTGGTTCTCCGGTGGCTGCCACGCGCCCCACAATCCCTATTTCTCCCACCCGCAGCTTGTGGTTGTTCTCAAGCATTTTCCGTCCAGCCTCTGTGGGCGAGGCGACCAGAACAGCATACTCCCTGTTCTTATCGAGAAGGAAAATACCCGTATGGTCAACGCCGAAACGGCTGCAGATGAGCTCAGCCGTGCGGTCTAATAACTCCCCCAGATCCCGTGCAGCGGCCGCGTCCCTTGCGATCTCGGCAGCAACGCGTAGACGTAAGGTCTGGCTTTCGAGCTCGTGGGTTCGGTCCATGACACGCTGTTCAAGCTTGCCAATCATCTCCTGGAGTTGATCTGCCATCTGGTTATAGGCATGGGCAAGCACGCCAATCTCATCGCTCCGGTCGAGAGTCGCCCGGGCAAAAAATTTCCCTGCCGCGAAGTTCTCGCTCGTGTCAACGAGTAGCCGGATCGGGTCTGCAATGGCGCGGGCTGAGATCACTACTGCGGCGATCGACACAGCGATCACAAACATGGCAAGCAGCGCGCTCCCCACGAGGTATTGAAGTGAACTGGTGACGACGAAGCTCAATGGAACTTCTGCAATGATGGCTGCCTGCATCGGTGAAAACCATGCATAATACCCGAGGACCTGTTGACCGGCATAGTTCGAATACATCTTTCTGATGCCGGAGACGCGATCGGTTACCGCCTCCACAGCCGCCTGCGAGTCGATGACCTCGGCCGTTGCATGAGTCCTGGTGATAGGGCGGAATTGTGTGTCCACCAGGTATGTTTCGAGCTCGGGGAAGCCAGCCGTGGTCTCCATGATTTCTTTCAAGTGGGCAGCGTTTGAGCGCAGAATCAGAACGCCCTGATTGGCATTCTTAGCTGAATCCGCGATGGGGGATGCGATGATCAAGTTCTCGATGCCAAACAAGGTTTCCTCGGCAAACTCAACGTAGAACCCTGAAACTCCATTTGCGAAGAAAGTTTTGTCCGCGAAGCTGGTGCCCTCTCTGCCCGGGTCTGTTGAGACGATCACATTGCCGCTTGTGTCCAGCACCATAATTTCGTTATAGGACTCCTCCTCAGCCCCCAGGACGTCCACCATGCGCGAGCGGGCCGTCCGCTTCACGCTCTCCTCAACCGCCAAGTCTGAGTTTGCCGCCAGTAGCGCCTGTGACGTGCTTGACATGAATCGAGGATCTGCAAGAAGTGTGTCTGTGTCGTTTCGCGAGTCGGCAACCAAGCCTTCGATCTGGTTCATCTTCAGACTGGTAACGGCTTCAAGTGAGTTGAAGATCTGCGCCTGGCTGTTTGTATACGCTCCGACCGCTGATAGGATTGCCGTCATCACGGTTGAAACGGTCACGATCAGTACAAAAGCAGTCAGCAGCAGGCTCTGAAGGCTTCGAAATCTTCGGTTCTGTGAAATGATAATAATGGTCGCCAGGAGAATACCGCTGGCAAGCAAAAAGACCAGACTTGCGACTGCTGCCGGCGAGCCACTTTGAAGGCGATCGACAGGCGGATTGAAATGCAGATAGAGTATTCCAAGGATGGCTGTGATAACCGGCAAGAGCAATGCAGGAATGGACTTTCGAGGAAAACCGTTCCGAAGCGCCTGTAGGGCCGGAGCGAGCACGAACGGTATTGAGAGGATGGCTATTCCCTGCCAGAACAGCACCAGGAGGACTGCATAGATGGCTACAAGGGCAACACCATATAAGTGTGCAAGAATACCTTTTTTCTGTCGCGCAAGCGACAGGACCGAAAGTTCTGCGATTGCAGCCAGGAATGTGATGGCTGCAACGTACAGAAGCTGAGGAGCAGGTTCTCCCAGAGCGCCAAAGCGTGCGAGGAGATAAATTGTGAGGAAGCCCGCCCCAGCCACCCCAAGCAGCAAAGGCAGGTATCGCCGGCCGGTATAGAAGGAGCTGGCAAGCCGCTCATCGGCGGCCCGGAGATGGAGACGGGGATGGCTAATTTCGTTCATGTTAGCTCACCCTGCGCTTGAGAGGTGATTTGGGCGGGACCGTCTGGTCAGGGTCGTCTCCAATAAACACGGACACTTCCGAAATATCGGGCAGTTGCCCCAATTCACGTGCTGCCGTTTGTAGCAGGGTATCCAGATCGAGCGACTGGCTGAACCGGCTTGCCAGTCTGCCTACGGTTTGTTCCTGCCGGGCTCGTTGGGTGGCTTCCTCAAGGAGACGGATATTATCCACTGCCAGTCCCACCTGACTGGCAACCTCGTCAATCAACTCCCGGTCAGACTTGTTCCACGTCGTCTCGCCCTTTCGTGCAATCGAGATATCACCGATTTTCTGTCCGCGGAGCATGATCGCAGCTTTTACAGTTTTATCGGGATCCTGGGTCACTTTTTCTGCACGCAGACCCAGAGGCGTATACGTAAAGGCACGATGTCCCTCGTTAAGTTTCTGGCTCCAGGCCTCGCGGGTGCGGAGGCGGGTGAGCGCCTCAAGCTGGACCAGCGCGGCCTGGGTCTCGTCCATCAATCGGGCGTTCTCAATGGCGATGGCAATCTGATCTGCAAGCGTCTGGAATATATCAATATCATCGGAACCAAATGCCTGGGGTCGATCCGACTGCAGATCCATGACGCCCAGTACTTTGTTCCGCACGATCAGCGGCAAAGCTATTTCAGAACGGGTCATGGGAAGGTCGGGATTGTTGAAGAATACGGGATCCTCGCCGATATCGAGGGCGATACGGGG
>DASUOS010000395.1:0-7278 GCA_036276515.1 Anaerolineales bacterium
CAGGGATTGCAAGCCATGATCAATGATGCCAATGTGCTTTCACTGACTTCAGATCATCCCAATGCCGAACCACTGTACCGTGCACGCTTCTATTTCGACCCCAATTCGATCAGCATGGCGAGTGGCGATACCCATATCATCCTGCGCGGGTACAGCGGCTCCTCCACAGTGGTACTGCGGGTGGAGATCGGATATTCCGCCGGTGGCTACCAGGTCCGGGCGGGATTGGCGAACGATGGCAGCACATTCACCGACACAACCTGGGTCTCGCTCACGGACGCGCCGCACGTGATCGAGCTGGACTGGCATGCGGCAGCGGGGGCAGGCGCAAACGATGGAAGCCTGACGCTGTGGGTCGATGGCGTGGAACGACACAAGCTGGTCGGCATCGATAATGACACCCGGCGGATCGACCGCGTCCTGCTCGGTGCCCTGGCCAGCGTCGACGCAGGCACGCGCGGCACCTATTACTTCGATGCCTTCGAGTCACGCAGGCGGTCTTATATTGGTCCTTGAGTAGACGTACTGACAATTCGCCCAAAACACGCAAAAGCAGGCAGGCTGCGTTCCTGCCTGTTTTACGTCTATCCCGTAGAAACGCCTGTCTCAGTCGTCGATTGCCTAATGGTACAATTACCGCTTGTCTCAGAAACAATTGAACTTTTGATTATGATTGTAGGACAGATTTCAATGTTTGAGTTCAAATACTTAAGCGGCACTCTGTAATTTTCCGTGAGGCTGCGGCTTCATGGTTTTATCCTTTGTGCGAAAGAAATTTATCCGATCCTTATGAATTCCCTCTCTACTGAAATACAGGACCGGCATCCAGAGGTGAGAAGCGGGGATGCCAACGACTTCCTGTGGCTACAGATCAAAGACCTACCCTATTTTCGTTCCTTGCTGCGCGCCGTAGAGGCGCAGTTTTATAAACGGGTGAACCTTCAGGCTCCCATCCTCGACATTGGTTGTGGCGAAGGGCATTTCGCGGAAGTTACGTTCAATGGCAAAATCGATGTAGGGCTTGACCCTTCCTACACATCGTTACATGAAGCAGGGGCGCGAAAGGTCTATCGATTGCTGACCGAGGCGGATGGCGGGCAGATGCCCTATCCCGGCGGGTATTTCCAGAGCGCATTCAGCAATTCCGTGCTCGAGCATATCCCTCACGTGGAGCAGGTGCTGGCTGAGGCTGCCCGCGTCCTGAAACCCGGGGCCCTGTTCGTCTTCTGTGTGCCCAACCACCAGTTTAACGGGTCCCTGTCCCTTTCGCGCGCGCTGGAGAAGCTGGGTCTCAAGGGGCTGGCGAAACGCTATCGGGACTTCTTCACGCTGATTGCTCGGCATCGCCACCTGGATCCCCCCGAGGTCTGGGAGAAGCGTCTCGCAGAGGCCGGGTTCGTGGTGGAGAAATGGTGGCATTACTTCCCACCCAAAGCGTTGAGGGTGCTGGAGTGGGGTCATTACTTTGGATTGCCCTCCCTGATCGTTCGCAAGCTCACGGGGCGCTGGATCCTCGTCCCTGCTCACTGGAATTTAGCGCTGACACATCGTCTTTTGCAGCCGTATGCACAGGCTGTCGCCGCAGAAGATGGCGTCTGTACATTCTATATTACCCGCCGGGTTAGCTAGGGCAGGTGAGCGTGGTGCGCTTGTTCCGCAAGTACTCCTATTACCTTGCGTCTGTTTTCAGGCTGTTGCTGGGCTTCGAGAATCCGTTCTTGATCGTAAAGATCTTCCTGGGTCGGGGACAGACGGCTGTTGAAACGGTTTGCCTGCGCGGCAAGGGGCTGCAGTTCAAGGTGCGCGGCGTGATGGACGTCTGGAGCATCAAGGAAACCTTCCTGGATCGCTTTTATGAGACCCGTGGTTTTGCCGTCGGACCGGGTTGGAAGGTGATAGACATCGGCGCCGGGATCGGGGAGTATCCTGTATACGTCGCCGTCATGCAGCCCGGGGCGCGGGTCTTTGCCTTTGAGCCATACCCGCAGTCGTTTGCCCTGATGCAGGAAAACATCCGCCTCAACGCGCTGACGAATGTAGAAGCGTTCGACCGGGCGATCGCGGCATCGACCGGCGAGCTGGTCCTCGACCTGACGAGCGGCGAGCCTTTACAATTCCAGAGCCATGCCACGAATGCCACACCTCTCGAAAAAGGGCTCACGGTCCAGGCTCTTTCGCTGTCAGATACTTTCGCCATGCTGGAGCTGGACTCGTGCGACCTCTTGAAGCTGGACTGCGAGGGCGCGGAGTACGAGATCCTGTTTGGCGCGCCTCAGCCCGTGCTGGAGCACATTCAGCGGATCGTTATGGAATATCACGATAATACTGTTCCCTACAACCACACGGACCTGAAGCGTTTCTTAAGTGAGCGAGGGTATCGAGTGGATATCTTCCCCAACCCGGTCCACGCTCATCTCGGGTATTTACGCGCAATCCGGACGAACTAGGAGAGCCAGTCAATGCAGGAGCCCAGTGTTTTGGATTTTGTGAAGAGCCGTGCGCGCTACTGGCGGGAGCACATCCTGCATCCCTCCGGCGCTGACGAAGAAAACGATACCCGCTCGGAACTTTTGACGGAGCCTGTAGCCACCGTCGCTCTTCCTCAGTCCGCCCCGGCTCCGGTGATCTCAGAGGCGGCGTTTCAAATCCCATGGGTGATCTTCGTGGCCCTGGGCATCGGCTTGTGGGCGCAGATCGTGTTTGAGCCGCGCGCCGGAGCCGCGCGCGCCTGGCAGGGCGGATTTGTCCTTTATCTACTGGCAGGGCTGGTTCTGCTGGTGATGAGCGCCCGCCACAGATGGAGCCTGCAGGCATGGACTGATGATGTGCCGTCGGGCTCTCAGGAGTCGACATTTCTGCAGTCCTCGGTAGCATTTGTGATCGCCCTGGTCTTTGCGCTGATCGCCTTTATCGCGTTTAGCGGAGGTCGCTTTAATACCTTCAATGTGCTCGCCTGGCTGATCGCCATCATTGCCATGGTGCGGGCGTTCTGGCGTCCGCGGCGGAGCGCCCTGCAGTGGGTCCGGGATGTGTCGCGTGCGCGCTGGCAGCTTTCCTTCAAGCCGGCAGCGCTCCTGGCGGTGGCAGTGATCGCGCTGATTCTCTTTTTTCGGGTCTACCGTCTTCTGGATGTTCCTTCCCAGATGATCAGCGATCACGCCGAGAAGCTGCTGGATGTCGGCGATGTGCTGGGCGGCAAGACACTTGTCTTCTTCCAGCGCAACACGGGCCGGGAATTTTTCCAGTTCTATCTCACGGCCGCCATCATCAAGCTGTTCGATACCGGACTCTCCTATCTCAGCCTGAAGCTCGGGACCGTGCTCTCGGGACTGGTCACGCTCATCTATATATACTTGCTTGGCAAGGAAATGGGCAATCAGCGCATCGGGCTGCTGGCCGCCCTCTTTGCAGGGATTGCCTACTGGCCGAATATCATCTCGCGCTTCGGTTTGCGGTTTCCGATCTACCCACTCTTCTATGCACCCGCCCTGTACTATCTTGTCTGGGGCTTGCACAGGCGCAACCGGCTCGGTTTCCTCCTGAGCGGATTATTTCTCGGGCTCGGACTGCACGGCTATAGTCCTTTCCGCATCGTCCCACTCGTGCTTGCTCTGGCAATCGGCCTGTACCTGCTTCACAGACAGTCCGAAGGCTACCGCCAGCAGGCAATCTGGGGCTTAATCATGATTGCCATTGTTTCCTTTATTGTTTTTCTGCCGCTGCTTCGCTACATGGTCGACAACCCCAACGTCGTGTTCTACCGCGCCATGACCCGCCTGGGCGACCTGGAACGCCCATTACCTGGCCCCGCCTGGCAGATCTTCCTGATAAATCTGAGAAACTCCCTGACCATGTTCGCCTGGGACGATGGTGAGATCTGGCCGATCTCGGTGCCTCATCGCCCGGCGCTGGATGTGGTCTCTGCAGTGTTCTTCCACCTGGGCGTGCTGTTGATGATTGTGCGTTATATTCGGCAGCGGCACTGGCTGGATATCTTTACGCTGGTTTCGATCCCGCTGTTGATGCTGCCCTCCATACTTTCATTGAGCTTCCCGGGAGAGAACCCATCCTTCAACCGTTCCGCCGGGGCAATTGTGCCGGTCTTCCTGGTGGTGGGCGCGGCATTCGACGGCTTTCTCCGTGCGCTTGAATCGGCGACTGTCTCGCGCTGGAACCGGCGTTTTGCATGGGCGGTGGGAACGTTCCTGTTCCTGTGGGCCGCCCTGCAGAATTACGATCTGGTCTTTAATCAATACAGAAAACTGTATGATTCGTCCTCCTGGAACACCACTGAAATGGGAGCGGTGGTGCGCAACTTCGCGGAGCTGACCGGCAGCGTGGATACCGCCTGGCTGGTGGGCTACCCTCACTGGGCAGACAGCCGGCTGGTGATGATCAACGCCGGTTACCCGTCCCGGGATAACGCCATCTGGCCAGAGAATTTCGCGGAGACACGTAGCGATGCGCGCCCAAAGCTGTTCCTGCTCAATCCCGAGGACGTGGCCGCGGCGGAGGCGTTGCAGTCCCAGTATCCTGAGGGCTGGCTGACCGAATACCAGTCCAAGTATGAAGGCAAAAATTTCCTGTTGTTCTTCGCGCCGCCACAGACAACAGAGAGTCGCTGAGGAGAATGTCTACTGTAATGGGTAACAGACGTACCCGCCTCTGGTTTTATGATTTGCTCTTTCTGCTGGTGCTCGCGCTGGCAGGCTATTTGCGCTTAACCGGGGTCGACTGGGGCGAAGGGCAGCACCAGCATCCGGATGAAAATTTCTTCAGCAGCGTTCTCCAGGCGTTGAGCGCGCGTGAATGCGCCGATCCTGCGTTTCCCGTGGAGCAGTGTCCGCCCGAACAACAGCGCTGGATCAGTATTGGGAAGTACCTCGACAACAAGACCTCCCCACTCAGCCCGTACAATCGTGGCTATTCATTCTACGTCTACGGCAACCTGCCCATGACCCTGACGCGCATTGCCGCAGACATCGTCGAGCCCTCCAACCTGCGGCTGTTCGGGCGGCAGTTCTCGGCGCTAGCCGATCTGTTCGCGATCCTGTTCCTGTACCTGCTGGTTTCGCGTCTGTACGGTCCGCGGGTTGCTCTGCTTGCCTCGCTATTCTCGGCGCTGACCGTGATGCAGATCCAGCAGTCGCATTTCTTCACCGGGGATCTATTCGTCAACACATTTGAGTTCCTGGCGCTCTGGTTTGCCGTGGCGATCCTGGAATACAAAGAGAAGAGAATAGAGAGTGGAGAACAGAGATTGGAGACCGAAGAACAGACGCTGGGCGTAGAAACTAGGGAAGAGTCTGTTGAATCTTTGGAGAACCACGCAGAGAACTCTGCTCCAGTTCCTCAATCTCCGCGCCCAATCTCTACGCGGAGCGTCCAATTACTACTTACCAATCCCCTTTTTCTTTTAAGTATCGGTTTCGGATTTGCCCTCGGTATGGCGATGGCTTCCAAGATCAACATCGCACCGCTGGCGGTTGCCTTGCCGGCGGCCTTTGTGCTGCGCTATCTCATCCAGAAGAAGGAAGATGGTAAGCCGATCTTTCGGGACTGGTCACTAAACACTGATTACTGGACGCTGGTAACCCTCTGTCTGGTCGCGGGCGGGGTGGCGACCATCCTGTCTTTCCGCATCTTCCAGCCCTACGCGTTCGAGGGCCTTGGGCTGAACCCGCAGTGGGTGGCGAACATCCGCGAGCAGCGCCTCCAGGCGACCGGCGGCGCGGATGTCCCCTGGGAGCTGCAGTGGGCGCGGCGTACTCACCTTTATTCATTTGAGAACCTGACCCTCTGGGGCTTTGGGCTGCCTCTGGGCATCCTTGCCTGGGCAGGCTTCCTCTATATGGGTTGGCGCATCCTCAAAGGCGAATGGCGTCACGCGCTGCTGTGGGGCTGGACGGCGGCCTACTTCGCCTGGCAATCATTGCAGTTCAACCCGACCATGCGCTACCAGTTGCCGGTCTACCCGCTGCTGGCAATGATGGCAGCCTGGTTCGTCTATGAGCTTGCAGGTTCAAAAGTTGCAGCATTCAAACGTTCAAGCTTCCGAGCCGTTGCAGCCAGTCTCCTGGGGATCACCGTTCTGGCTCTCACGGCGGCATGGGCATTTGCGTTCCACTCGATCTATCTGCGCGATGAACCGCGCATGGCGGCCTCGCGCTGGATCTACCAAAACATTCCGGGTCCGATCAACCTTCAGATTGAATCCAGTAACGATGGCGCCTACAACCAGCCTGTACCGTTCCCGGTAGACGGCTTTATCCAGGCGGGTCAGCCGTATGACGCGATATTTTTTGCACAGCGGGAGGGCGCCCTGGAGGAGATCACGCTGGGTCACGCCGTCAACAAGCTGGCGGACACCTCGACCCTCACCCTGACCCTGTCCGATAAACCGGGCTCGGATCCCGAACAGGCGCTGGCTACCGCCACCCTGACCTCGAATTTCGATTCGGAGAACGATCCGCGCGGCGACTCGTATACCCTCACCCTCGATGAGCCCGTGATCCTCGAACGCGGCTCGCAGTATTACCTGCACATGGAGATCGACGAGGGGGTGTTGCAGATCACCGGCGCCTCGGTCGCGAATGAAACCACTTATGATTATCCACTGCCCTTCCGCGTGGATAACTACGATGCCTTCAGCGGCATCTATCGAGGCGACCTGACTCTCGAGGTCTACTGGGACGATAACCTCGACAAGCTGAACCGCTTCGTAACGTTCCTCAACGACACCGATTACATCCTGATCCCCACCAACCACCAGTACGCGCAGATCACGCGCCTGCCAGAACGCTATCCCCTGACCACCCTGTATTATCGTGAGCTGATCGGTTGTCCCGCTGATAAGGATATTATCTGGTGCTACCGCGTTGCCAGGCCGGGCACATTCGAAGGCCGGCTCGGATACGATTTGGTGGCAGTCTTCGAGACCTATCCAACCCTGGGACCGATCGTGATCAATGACCAGGCAGCCGAAGAAGCGTTCACCTTTTACGATCACCCCAAGGCGATGATCTTCAAGAAGAATGAGGACTTCAATATCGGGCGGCTGCAAACGATCCTGAGCAGCGTAGACGTGACCAAAGCGGTGCGGCTCAACCCGCGCCAGTTCGACGATTTCTCCACCCTCCTCTTGCCTGAAAACAAGCTGGCAAAGCAGCGAGCCGGGGGAACCTGGTCGGAGCTCTTTGACTACGATTGGGTCCAGAACCGCTACCCGGTGGTGGGGTTGGTCATCTGGTATCTGTTTATTTCCGTGCTCGGGCTGGC
>DASUOS010000396.1:0-11745 GCA_036276515.1 Anaerolineales bacterium
CCGTGCCACGAGCACGACTACAGGAAACCCTGACAATGTTTACAGAACCACCCGACGACACAGGTGTCGTCTTTCGAAAACATCTCGGACATTACACGGTCCGCAGCCATGGACGTGAGCTGGACTGCACGCTCTCGTCCCTGATCCATAAACAACTGATCTACTCCACGGCCGACCCCACCTCCATGCGGACGCGGGTCCAGGCGGTGCGCGAGATCGAGCATACCGACCCGGTCGCCATCGGAGACCGCGTCCGTTTTACGGATGCAGGTCCGGGCCGCGGCATGATCGTGGAAGTACTGCCGCGCCGGTCGAAGTTCTCGCGCCCCGCGCCTGTCCCGGGCCGGCGCGTCTTCGAGCAGGTCATCGTCTCGAACCCGGACCAGATCGTCCCGATCTTTGCGGTCGCCAATCCCACGCCCCACTGGGGTCTGCTGGACCGCTACCTGGTCGCGGCGGAAGCAGCCGGTTTGCCGTCCCTGATCGTCATCACCAAGCTGGACCTGGCCTGGAAAAACCGCGGGCTTGAGCAGGATCTCGAAACCTACCGCCGGATCGGCTACCCGATTCTGCAGGTCTGCTCAGCAACCGGCGAAGGCCTCGAAGAACTCACATCGGCCCTGCAGGGAAAAACCTCCGTGCTCGTCGGGAAATCCGGTGTGGGAAAGACATCTCTGCTGAATTCCATCCAGCCGGGCCTGGGACTGCGCGTCAAAGCCGTCAGTGCGGGAGAGCAGGGCAAGGGGCGCCATACGACCACCCACTACGAAATGTTCCCGCTGGAGATGGGCGGCGCGCTGGTGGACACCCCTGGCATGCGGGAATTCGGCCTGTGGAATGTCAGCAGCGACGAGCTGGCCTCCCTGTTCCCTGAGATGACCGATCATGTGGGCCGCTGCAAGTTTGGGCTGAGCTGCCGGCACGACCGCGAGCCTGGCTGCGCGATCCGCAAAGCGGTCATGGCCGGGACCGTCAGCCCGTACCGTTACCAGAGTTACATGAAACTGCGGGAGGAGCTATGAGACACAGCGCCTCCACCTTCGGGGACTTTACGTGCGGCCACTGTCACGCCATCGTGTCGAGCGCTCACTTCCTCTCCGGGGTCAACAACCGCAACCACTGCCCTTATTGCCTGTGGTCGTGTCATCTCGACCTGTACGCTTCTGGTGACCGTCTGTCCGCATGCAAGGGACAGATGCGGCCCATCGGGCTGACCATGAAGAAAGGCAGGAATAAGTATGCAATGAAAGCACGCGGCGAGCTGATGCTGGTCCACGAATGTACCGACTGCGGCGCCCTGTCCATCAACCGCATCGCCGCCGACGACGACTCGTCGACGCTCCTGGCAGTATTCAGGCAGTCCGTCGAGAATCCTATTCACAGGAAGTGTGAAGCTCATGGAATTCTGCCCCTCAAGGCACATGACCTGGCTGTCTTATATGAACAGCTCTATGGAGAAGGAGAAGTTCCAGTCAGAGCAAGGTAATTGGAAAAACGCCCGCTGAATAGCGGGCGTTTCTTTTGTTCTAGAACAAATCTGCCCGGCGCGTTGGAATCTATCGCTTCCACACCACCCAATAATCCTCTACCCGATATCAAGGTGGCAGCACGGAACCTGTCGAGAATGGACTTCCCTGTACCTCGCCCGCCCGGAAGAAATACGGGCCAGCAGTAGCGTTGGAAATTGTCTGACCTCTCAATTTTATCGACTGCATTCTTTCAAAATTGAATTATCATTTCATCAAATGAGATTCAGGCATGAAACAGTTTATCATCTCATCGAAGCAGGAGCATCATGATCAAGAGTCTCAAGCAAACCTACAACGAGTACCCCTCACTCTTTTGGATCATTGTTGCGACACTCTTCATCGATGCCATCGGCAGCACGTTACTTTTCCCTTTTTTTGCACTCTATATCACGGAAAAATTCAGCGTTGGCATGACCCAGGCCGGCATCCTGCTGGGGATGTCATCGTTGTTCGGTTTGATCGGGAGCGTCATTGGCGGGGCGCTTGCCGACCGGTTCGGCCGCCGGAAGCTGATCCTGTTCGGGCTGGTCTTCAGCGCGCTGAGCAGTCTCTCTTTTGGCTTTGCAGGCGTTCTCAGCACACTCTATATTCTGATCGTCATTGTGGGTTTGCTGTCGAGGATTGCAAACCCGGCCTATGATGCCCTGCTGGCCGACATCCTGCCTGAGGCAAAACGACAGGAGGGGTTCGGCATCACGCGGGTGGCCTTCAATTACGCCTGGATCATCGGCACGGCTGCAGGCGGTCTGATCGCCTCCCGCTCCTTCCTCACCCTGTTCATCGTCGACGCGGTCCTCAGCCTGGCTGTGGCGGTGATCCTGTATCGCTTCCTGCCCGAGACCCGGCCGGTCATCCAACCCGATGAAAAGAAACAGCAGGAATCCCTTTTGCAGACGCTGGCGGGGTATCGCCTGGTCCTGCGCGACCTGGCCTACATGGGCTTTACTGTGGCGGGAATGTTATTCCTGATCGTCTATCAGCAGCAATACAGCTCGCTGCCTGTCTTTCTGCGGGATGTGCATGGCATCAGCTCGCAAAGTTATGGAGTCATGCTTTCCATTGCAGGTCTGGAAGTGATCCTTTTTCAGCTCTGGATCAGCCGGACCATCCGTAAGTATCCGCCGTTCATGACCATGCTGTTCGGCACGCTTTTCTTCATTGCCGGCTTTATCCTGATCGGCCTCGTGCGCAGTGTTCTGATGTTCGTCCTGGCCATTGTCATCATCACTGTCGGTGAAATGATCACCTTTCCCACCAACCGGGTCATTGCCTCGAACTTCGCGCCTGCCGATATGCGCGGGCGCTATATGGCCATCTACGACCTGGGATGGGCTATCCCATCCACGCTGGGTCCGGCGGCTGCGGGGCTGATCCTCGATCATTACAATCCGTACCTGCTCTGGTACATCGGCGGCTTGTTGTGTGCAGCATCTGCGGTCAGTTTTTATCTTCTGCACATACGGCTGGGACACCAGACGCGATTTGTGCCTGTGGAAGAGAAGGCTTCTACAGCAGTATGAAAAGTGGTTCCATGGAGTGGGAATTTTGCTTCTGCCATGCAGAAAATCCAGAAGTGGAGGATAGCCAGGCAATTCTTCCCTGATTTGTCTGGCTTCCCTCTTTCAATAAAATAGATCCGTGAGTCGGAACGGTTTGTTCTATAATGCATCCATAGAATGTGTACGATGGAGGGTCGTATGGAATTCGATACGCCCAGCTTGTTTTTCCGGGTGGATCTTTTGACCGGCTGTAATAACCTTGTCAGCTTCTCCAGGTCCCTGGGAGACAATTTCGGGAACAAAACCCTGGCGCCCCTCTCGCTGATCGTCATCGATGTTTACCAGCTCAGGGATATCAATCGCATCAAGGGATTCGAGTACGGCGACAGCATTCTGCGCTGGATGGGCATCGCCATCAAGGATGAAACCAGCGCGCTGGTCTACCGCATCTCGGGGGATAACTTCGTTACCGCGTTGATCGGCGACTCACACGAGGCGCATCAGGAGTCCGCTCGCAAGCTGTTCGAGCGGTTGAACGGCGAAGCCCTGCAGCTGGACCTGGCTGCGCCGGTGGTGCGTATGGCGGTCATCCATTTCCCTGGAAACACGCGGCTCAACCCGCCCGTGGTGTGGAAGAACATCAATGAAAAGCTCGAGCTGACAGATGCCGGGCAGCCCCTGCGCATCTTTGATGCAGACACCTCCGAAGCAGACACCGCGACCCTGCACGCGATCGAGCTGATGGCAAAGCGGATCGAAACCCTGGGCGGCACCCTGCAATACACCTTTCGCCTCGCCTATACCGACCCGGTCAGCCAGTCGCCGAACATGCTCGCCATCCAGCGCAAACTGGATTTTGCCCTCAGCGAAGCCATAATGGAACAGACCCCGCTCTCCCTGTGCCTGATCGATGGCGATGAGCTGAAGAGATACAACAACAAGGGCTATGAAGCCGGGGATGATGTCATCCGTAAGCTAAGCGCCACACTCAGCAGCATTCTGCGCCCGGACGATTTTCTCGGACGCTGGCGTATGGGGGATGAGTTCATTGTGATCCTGCCATCCACCTCCATCCGGGAGGCAGCTGTCGTCGCCGAGAGACTGCGCGCCTCGGTCCAGGCCGCGTCGAGGGAATGGCTCTACCCCACGTCCGTCTCGATCGGGATCGCCTGCTATCCGGCACATGGCAACACCGCAAACGAGCTGCTGGAAGCCGCAGAATCGGCGCTGAAGACTTCCAAACAGAAGGGGAAGAACTGTGTAACCGTTGCGCCGTAGCTCGAATTTTTAACTTGACAGAATTGGTAAGAATTGTAAAATAGCCGCCATCACCCTATTATGACTTCCTATAACTATTGCTCCTGTCTATGGCGGGGTTCGTAACCACCGCCTGAGACAAAACATCCGCAAGCAGTCAACGACTCAGGACAGTGGAACGGCCCCCGCGCACAAATTGCCGTGTGCGAAGGCGGATTCGTTGTCCTGCCTGTCCCGGACCTTCTCGGGATCATTTCGTCCGTTGGCTGCTTTTGTTTCGGAAGACTGGATTTATAAATACCAACCAAAGAGGAAAACCATCATGTCATACGTACATCCCGAATATCTTGTCGATACCGAGTGGGTTGCCGCACATTTGGACGACCCCGACGTGCGCATCATCGAATCGGATGAGGACCCGCTGCTGTACTCGATCGGCCACATCCCCGGCGCCGTGCAGGTGGACTGGTTCAGCACCCTGCAGCACCCGGTCCGCCGGGACTTTCTGACCCGTGAGCAGTTCGAGGAGGTGGCTTCGAAGATCGGCATCACCAACGACACGACCGTCGTTTTCTACGGCGATAAATCCAACTGGTTCGCCTGCTATGCCCTTTGGCTGTTCCAGTACTACGGCCATGAGAACGTGAGGATCCTGAACGGCGGCCGCCTGAAATGGGAGCAGGAGGGCCGGCCGCTCGTCAAGGAAGTTCCTTCGTATCCGGCGACAGAGTACAAGGCGAAAGGCCCCGACAAGTCGATCCGCGCCTTCCGCGATGAAGTTCTGCAGCAGTCCAACGCGAAAAAGCCTCTGGTGGACGTCCGCTCGCCGAAGGAATATTCGGGCGAGCTGATCTCGATGCCGAACTACCCCCAGGAGGGCGCCCAGCGCGGCGGGCATATTCCCAACGCGGTCAGCATCCCGTGGGCACAGGCTGTGAACGAGGCGGACGCCACGTTCAAGACCCCTGAGGAGCTGCGCGCTCTGTACGAGGGAAAAGGGATCACATCCAACGAGGAGGTGATCGCCTACTGCCGCATCGGAGAGCGCTCCTCCCTGACCTGGTTCGTGTTGAAATATCTGCTGGGGTATCCCAACGTCAAGAACTACGATGGTTCCTGGACGGAATGGGGCAACCTGGTAGATGCACCGATCGAGAAGTAATATTGTAGGGGCGGACGGCCGTCCGCCCCTACGGGAAAACATATGTCTTTACCTCCCAACCTTCAGGAAATCGTGGACGACTTCGCCAGCATGTCGCGCGAGGAAAAATTGGAAACGCTGATCGGCTATGCCGAATCCCTGCCGCCGCTGCCGGAACGATTCAAGGCGGCGCGCGACAAAATGGAGGCCGTGCCCGAATGCATGACCCCGGTCTTCCTGGCCGCCGAGAAGGGAGCGGAGGGAGGCATCCACTTCCATCTGGACATCCCTCCCCAGTCCCCCACCGTGCGCGGGCTGGCCGCGATCCTGGCTAACGGCTTGAACGGTTCCTCCTTGGAGGAGATCCTCTCGGTGCCCGGTGACTTCTTCCTGCCGATGAAGCTGGATGAAGCGGTCAGCCAGCAGAGGCTGCACGGGTTTACGGGGGTGCTGGCCCATATGAAACACGCTGCTGTGAAGGTCAGCAGTGAATGATCTGGAGAGCGACCTGATCAGGTCGCTCTCTTTTTATAGGGATTGAGAGTATTTTCGTAGACTCTGAGAGCCTGCCTCCTCTATGCTGAATGCATATCGAACAGGAGGTATGCGGATGAAGACAATATCCATTTTTCTGGCCCTGGTCAATGCATTGCTGGCAGGATTGTTGATCAGTTTTCTGGTCACGAGCGTCGACTTTCGGTTCTCGGCCACCTGGTGGTCCATGGCCCGCATCCTGCTTGCCCTGGCCGTGATCATGATCGGCGCGCTCACCTGGATCGGCGCCGCAGTCCCGGTCCGGCCAGGCATCCTCCTGCTGGGCAGCCTGTTCCTGGTGGCGATCGGCCCGGCCACCGCGGTGTGGACCCTGCACCGCGCCCTCTTGACCGGCGACATGGAATACTACATGTTCATGTACGGCGGCAGCCTGTTCGTGCAGGGAATTACCCTGCTGCTTGGCCTCCCCGAAGGACATGGCAACGCCTCCGCGGCCCAGGCCGGCAGGTAACAAGGGTCTCCTGGCCTCGTTAAATACAACAGCTTTGGGGAGAAAATCCATATTCTCGCGCAACGAGGAAAGGAGATCGAAATGACCCATTACCATAGTCAGGAACCTGTCAGGACCGTCACCGAGCGGACCTATACCGTATATGGCTGGACCATCAGCGAAAGCGCCCTGCGCCGTATTATCGGATTGATCCAGCTGGCTTTCGTCATCCTGAACGGGATGATCGCCCTGCGCTTCGTCCTTAAGTTGATGGCGGCCAATCCGGCCAGTCCCTTTGCCCAGCTCGTCTATTTCTTTACCGCACCGTTCCTCTGGCCGTTCCAGGGCATTACCTATACACCGGCATTCGGCGGCGTTGAGATCGAATTCTTTTCATTGATCGCCATTGCCGTGTATTCCCTGCTGGCGTGGATCATTACCCGCCTGATCTGGCTGTTGTTCGCCCGGATGAGGTAACTTAAGATGAGTACTTTCTAAAGTATGGAGATTGAATAAAACCGGCAACTATGCTAGACTCCGGTTAGCTCTGTCCAGCCTGCCCCCCTCAGGCTGGACAGAGCTACTTAATGAGGAGAAAGGGCTTTCTCAAAGTCGGACGGAGGAGGTTTTCTAAACCTAGCCATGGGCGCTCTAAACACTACACCTAACCACTGATACACAGAGACACAGAGTGCTTGCAGCTTTTTCTCAGTGTCTTCGTGTCTCAGTGGTTCAAGAACAAGTGAATTGCAGACTCTTTTGAACTTTGCGCAAGCCCTGTATGAGGAGAATTGAGTACTTTTCTTTTATCCTGTTCTGGTTATAATATTAAATGTCAGAGGCACGGGGTATTACTTATATGGTGATGGGTATTTATAGGATGAAGGCCCAGAATCTGACACCACAGGGACAATGGCGGGGTTTGTTTGCAAAATGAATTGGCACTTTGGCACATAATCGCAACAAATCTGCTCCCATCAGAAACAAGGATTGTGACAAAATGTCAGATGCGGGTCAAAGAATAGACTTTTCAGAATGGCTTCAGACAGAAATGAATAAGCGTGGCTGGTCACAGTCTGATCTGGCGCGCTCCGCCGAGTTGAACCGGGCAGTGATCAACAAGCTCCTCAACGGCAAAAGTCATCCTCAGCCTACAACACTGGAAGCCATCTCGCGGGCGTTCAAGCTCCCGATCGAAAGCGCCTACCGTGCCGCCGGATTGCTGCCCATCAGCCCTGATAACGATGAAACCATCGAAGAGGCGATCCATGTGTTGAAAAGCATCCGGAGTGCCCAGCGCAAGGCAACCGCAGTCGCCCTCCTTAAAGCGCTGATCACCGAAGAGGAACATGAGCAGAGCGAAGACAAAGCGCTACGCTAGTCAAGGCCCCGCCGCCCGGCGGGGTTTTTATTGAGTACAATCGGGGCATGAAATTCAGATCCGGGATTCCTGTTCTTCTGTTGCTGCTGGCAATGATCTCCTGCACAGCGGGCAACGGACAGCAGCCTACAGCCTCCGCTCCTCCGCCAGCCACAGCCAGCCCCACCTTTACAGTCATTCCCCCAACTGCAACCTGGACCCTGCCACCGCCAACGGAGACGTTTACCCCGATCCCCACACTCACGCTGACGACTACCCCCCTGCCCACAGACACGATCGCCCCGAGCCCGCGCCCGGTGGTGGAGAGTCTCGATGCCCGAGTGACCGCGGACCGCTTGAGCTGCCGCTACGGCCCCGGCCCCGAGTATTTATATCTGTTCGCCTTTCGCGCGGGCGCCAACATCGAGCTTATCGGCCGTGTCAATGCGGACAACTGGGAATGGGTCCTGGTAAAGAACCAGGTCCCGTGCTGGGTCAGTACGCGCTATCTCGAGATCGCAGGTGATTTTCGAAGCCTGCCCCACATGTATCCTGACGGCGTGAAACTGCCAGTCACGCCCTATTATCCGCCCACAGCCGTGCTGGAGGCCAAACGGAATCCATTTAACGATGAAGTCACCGTCAGCTGGATGGAAATCCCGGTCTCCCTTGGAGATTATGAGGATGACTCGATGCAGACGTACATCATTGAGCTATGGAGGTGTGAAGGCGGGCAGCTCATCTTCGATCCACTCGCAACCCGTCTTCCGTTCGTAACATTTGTCGATGAATCCGGCTGCACAGAGCCTTCCCATGGGCGGGTCTTTGTGCAGGAAAAACACGGCTATGCCGGACCCGCAGAAATCCCCTGGCCATAATAGCACTTCAAATCCAATCCGAAAGAGTCCATCCATGTCCTCGTCACCGACCCGTCCCACTCACCGCCTGGTTGCCACGGCTGCCTATTATCTCTCCTTCATCATCCTGGGCCTGACCACGGCCGCCAGCGGTCCCAGCCTGCTGAAGCTGGCCGAGCATACCGGCAGTGAGCTGAACATCATCAGCTACATTTTTGTCTTCAGCTCCCTGGGTTATTTGATCGGCTCCTATTTTGGCGGGCGCGCCTATGACCGCTTTTCCAGCCACAGGCTGATGGCCATGACCCTGGTGGTGATGGCAGTGACCTGTGTCGCGATTCCACTCTCGCAATCGTTAAGCCTGCTCCTGCTTTCCATGTTCCTCAACGGGTTTGCCGCCGGCATCCTGGACGTAGGATGCAATACTCTGCTGCTCTGGACGCACGGCGAGAAGGGCGGTCCGTTTTTGAATGGACTGCATTTCTTCTTTGGCGTCGGCTCCCTGCTCGCCCCGCTGCTGTTCGCCCGGTACCTGCTGCAGACTGGCGATATCCACTGGTTGTACTGGACCTTCGCGATCGTCTCCGTACCGATGGCAGCCTGGCTCTGGTTCCTGCCGGAGCCCAAACATGGGATGACCGAGGAGACAAAGAGTGCACCGTTCCCGGCCCTTCCGGTCCTGATCATGGCGGTTTTATTTTTCCTCTACGTCGGCCTCGAGCTGGGTTTCGGGAACTGGATCTACACCTATGCCCTGACCCTCAACCTGGAAACGGACATCACCGCCGCCCAGCTCACATCTGCATTCTGGGGATCGTTCACCTTTGGCCGGCTGCTCGGCGTGTGGATCTCGACCCGCATGCGCTCGAAGCCAATCCTGTTCATGGACGTCATTGGCTGTGCGATCAGCATTGCTGTGATCATGATCTGGCATGACTCCAGCCCGGCACTCTGGGTGGGGACGATCGGCCTGGGAATATCGATGGCATCCATTTTCCCAACCCTGATCATGCTGGCCGGGGAACAGATGCAGATCACCGGCACGATTACCGGACGGTTCCTGGTCGGCTCGGGTGCGGGGAGCATGCTCCTGCCATGGCTGATCGGCCAGGTATTCGTCCTGACCGGTCCGCAGGCCATGACGACCGTGCTGCTTATCACACTGATCGGTTTTCTCCTGGTGCTTTTGTTATTTATCAATCTGCGAACTCAGCCGCTTTTGGAGCCTACTCCAAGCGCAGATTAATGGCTCAAATGGAAAATCCCGCCCCAGAGCGGGATTTTTATTGAAATTCTTAATCCCAATATCATTTTTTCAAAAGTAACTATTGACATTTGTAAGTATTTATTGTAATATGTAAAAAATGGTAACTAAAATATAAATTTAATCAAGAAGTACTTCCCGTTTCTTAATATCGGCTTTATGAAGGAGAAACCATGTCCGATTTTGCGATAGATGCCAGACAACTGGTCAAAAAGTTCCCCGCCCGGCCTGGAACCGGCGATAAGACCAGCGATACCTCCCCTGCCCCCCGGCGCAGGCTTTTCCCTTTTGGAAAGCGTGAGCCAAAGGCCACATTCACCGCCGTGAACGGCGTAGATTTGCAGATCGAGCGCGGTGAGATCTTCGGCCTGCTGGGCCCCAACGGCGCAGGCAAGTCCACAACCATCCGCATGCTCTGTACCCTGCTCGAGCCCACCAGCGGGACGGCGACGGTCGACGGTTTTGATATCGTCGCCCAGGCCAATGACGTCCGTCGCAGCCTGGGCACGGTTCTGGCCGGGGAGAGAAGCATTTACTGGAAACTGACCGGCCGCGAAAACCTGGAATATTTTGCCGCACTGTACCACATCCCACAGGCGATCGCCAAGAAGCGGGTGGAGGAGCTCATCGAGCGGATGGAGATCAAGGACCGCGCCAACGAGCTGGTCGAGAAGTATTCAACCGGCATGCGCCAGCGTATCGCCATTGCCAAGGCCCTATTGGCCCGTCCCCCGATCCTGCTCCTGGATGAACCGACCCTCGGCCTGGACCCGCAGGCGGCCCGCAATTTAAGGGAGCTGATCGCCGAGCTTAAGCAGGAGGGCCACACCATCCTGCTGACCACCCATTACATGGAGGAAGCCGACCTGCTTTCGGACCGCATCGGCATCATCGATACGGGCAAGGTCATTGCCCTCGATACGCCCGAAGGGCTCAAGCGCCGTATCGACCAGCAGGAGATCATCCGCCTCGAGCTGACCGGCTGGCACGACGACATCGCCGGAAAGCTCAAGAGCATTTCAGGCATCGAGAACATCACCACCCGCCAGCAAGGCGAAGCGGATTTATGGGAGGTCAACCTGCATGCCCAGAACAGCCGCGCCGCCCTGCCGCGCATCGTGGAGCACATCAGCGGCAACGGCACGCGACTTGTCAACATGAACATCGTCAAGCCGTCGCTCGAGGATGTGTTCATCCACCTGACAGGCAAGGCTCTCAGAGACTAGGAGAATTCGATGGATACAACATTTTCCCCCAGGTCCCTGGGTGAAGCTGGCCTGGCATCCGATGCCCGCGCCCTGATGGCGGTCGTCCGCCGCGAGTGGACGATCTTCCGCCGCTATCCAAGCTGGATCATCGCCCTGTTCATCTGGCCGCTGATCTTCCCGATGATGTATATCCTCACGGCGCGCGCCCTGGCGGGTCCGGATGGCAGCGGGCTGGCCGTGTTCAGCCAGACCACCGGCGCGACCGACTTCATCGGCTACATCGTCATCGGCACCACCGTCTGGATGTGGCAGAACATTGTGCTCTGGGATGTGGGCTTTTCCCTGCGCAACGAGCAGATGCGCGGAACACTCGAATCCAACTGGCTCTCCCCCACCTGGCGCTTTTCCTTCCTGCTCGGTCAGACCGGTCCGCAGATCATTTCGATGCTGATGTTCATAGGCGTCACCGCCCTGGAGTTCGGGCTGCTCTTCGGCGTCCGGCTCAATGGCAGTGTCTGGATGATCCTTTTGATGATGCTGGCAGCCATCCCTGCCATTTACGGTTTGGGGTTCGCCTTTGCCAGCCTGGTCATCACGGTCAAGGAAGCCAACGCCTTTGTCTTCCTGATCCGCGGGCTGGTGATG
>DASUOS010000397.1:0-9722 GCA_036276515.1 Anaerolineales bacterium
CGATCCAAAAGAGGTCCCCATGTTCAGAGATAAAGACCGTTATCTTTCTATCCTTCTCATCTCTCCATCCATCATCGCAGTATTGATCTTCATCTATGGATTTATCGCCTGGTCTGTGCGTGTCTCTCTGAGCAAATGGAAGGGGCTGACGCCGGATTACACATGGAACGGGATTAAAAATTATCTAGATCTCTTTGCGGATCCCCGTTTTGCTGTTGATATCCGCAATACGTTGATCTTCACTGTGGTATTTGTTGCAGGGAGTCTCATTCTGGGGTTCCTGCTGGCAGTCATGCTTGATCAGGGGTTGAGAGGCGAGGGGTTCTTTCGCAGCCTTTTTCTATTCCCCATGGCGATCTCCTATATTGTGACCGGTGTGGTCTGGCGCTGGTTGATGAACCCGGCCATGGGGTCACGCATGAGCGGGTTTAACTTGCTGTTCACGAATCTAGGCCTGGATTCCTGGGTGAACGCCTGGCATACCACGCCCAGATGGGGCATGGCAGCGATCGCCCTGGCGGCGATCTGGCAAATGTCGGGATACACGATGGCTCTGTACCTGGCCGGCCTGCGTGCCATCCCGCAGGAGTTGAAGGAGGCGGCCCGTATCGACGGCGCGAGCGAATTCCAGATCTACCGCCGCATCATGGTTCCCCTTTTGGCGCCTGTTACACTTTCGGCATTGATCATTCTTGGCCATATGTCGCTCAAAGTGTTCGATCTCATTGTCGCCATTGCAGGCAAGCAGCTGGCACTGGATGTGCCGGCTATCTACATGTGGCAGGCCACATTCGACGGGCTGTTCTACGCACGCGGTGCGGCCATCGGCATCCTGTTGTTGATTAGTGTGGCGGTGTTGATCATTCCCTACATCCGCTACACGTTGCGGACGGAGGCGCAATCATGAGCAGACTCCGTCTCTCCAAGTACTGGCTGTACATTCCCCTGATCATCATGGCGATCTTCTATTTGCTCCCCATGTACGTTATGCTGATCACCGGGTTCAAAAGTTTTGACGAGATCGACCTCAAAACGATGTGGGACCTTCCACGCGGCATTGCCTTCGATAACTACATTGAAGCGTTTTCAAAGCTGGCGCCTGCGCTGGGGAATAGTTTTATGATGGTGATCCCATCTGCCCTGCTTTCGTCCATGCTGGGATCGCTGAACGGCTTTATCCTGGCCAAGTGGAAATTCCGCGGCGCCGATGTTATCTTTCCGATCATCCTGTTCGGGATGTTCATCCCATACCAAAGCATCCTGATCCCCCTCGTCCAGTTTATGAACGCGATCGGAATTACAGGGCTGCCGGGATTGTCGCTGGCTCATATCATCTATGGTATTCCCATTACCACCCTGACCTTCCGGAACTATTATGCGAGCCTGCCGCAGGAGCTGCTGGAAGCCGCCAAAATAGACGGTGCGGACATGCTGGGCATCTACCGTCATATCCTGCTGCCGCTCTCCCTGCCGAGCTTTGTCGTGGTCCTGATCTGGCAGTTCACTTCTGCCTGGAATGACTTCCTCTTTGCAGTCGTCCTGACCGGAAACCAGGACTGGCCGATCACCGTGGCGCTGAACAATATGGCAGGCAGCCAGATTATTGCCTGGAATGTCCAGATGGCCGGTTCCCTGCTGGCCGCATTGCCGACACTGCTGGTTTATATATTCCTTGGCCGCTACTTCCTGCGCGGTCTGCTGGCAGGTTCCCTAAAGGGATAAGTTGGATAAAAAATGGAGCGCAGGATTTTAGTTCCTGCGCTCCATTTTTTTTATTGGCATTCACCTTCGCTCTCGCAAACCGGCTGCTCGAGCGGGCAGGCCAGGGGAGATAATGGAGAACGGGTATACACCGCGTTCGAACCATCCAGCAGGATTACGGCCAGGGCATCCATATATTCCTGTTCACGGCAGCCAACCACCAGTACATCCTGCGCATGTGGGAAGTGAGCCGGTACGCCGCCGGGCAGGATGATGGCATCGGAACCCTTCGGCCCAGCCAGCACGAACCCCGTTCGTGAGAACTCCATGAGTTTATAAGGAGGAAATGCAATTTCGCCCTGCCCCGCTTTATAGAAGCGTGGATACAAGGCCCGCCCAATAAGCCACTCGGCATTCGGCTCTCCCAAAAACGTCTCAATTTGAAACTTTGTCAGACCAGCCTCAGTGATCTGCCTTTCATATTTCTGCATGGCGCCGGCAAAATCGAAATCTGCATACCGCGGAGCATGCAGTTTTTCTGAGAGAGGAACGATGGAACCCAGTCCAAAAAGCAGTAGCAGGAGCAGGGCAGTAGTTGCTACAGGAGAGGCCTGGCGCTGTCTCTGGCTGTGTTCTTCTGAAGCAGGGCCAATCACAGAACCCAGATTGACATTGACATGCCTGGCTGCCTCCGTGATCAGGAAGAGAACACCGGCTATAAAATAAAGTGCGATAATCCAGTCCGCGGGGACAATATAGCGGCCTCCAGACGTCCGAGCAAAAGCGTTGGATATATTGTAGATCGCGAAAACCGCCAGGGGAACCAGGCCGGGCAGACGCTGGTATTTCCAGGCCATGCTGATCCCCAATGAAATAAAAAATACATTCAGTGCAAAGAAAAAAAACGACGATGGTGTGAAGACCCCGTTCCAGGCCGGGCGCCAGTAGGGGTGAGTCCTTTTGACCGTCTGCCACAGATCGTCCATGACGGGGGATGTGGGCAGGAGAAGGATCGATGTATTTACGTTGTGGATGAAATGGATCGGAGCAAAACAGGCAATTGTCTGACAAGCCTGTCGGTCCTGTAGGACAGGGTCCTCGATCAGGAACGCTATAGGGCTGATTTGTTGAATTGTGAACGGGGAAACATTCCTGTTTTGGGACCCGGGGCCATCAGCAGGAAGCGGGTACCTTGTCCGGATCACATGCTCGATCTTGGTGACAATTGGGCCGTAAAGAGGCGCCCCTCGCGAGACATTCCGCAATTCCCAGGGGAGTGTGATCGCTATTACGGCGAAACCGAGGAGTGCAGAGGCAACCAGCCAGTTCTTCCACTTTGGCGCGTACCTGAAAAGCGCGAAGAAAGGCACCAGTGCAAGGAAAACCAACCCGTTCGTCCTGAGCATGATTGTCAGCCCGATCGCCCCTCCGGCCCATAAGGCGTACGTCCACTTTTTGGACGGATCCTTCAGCCACTCACAGCAGAAGAGCACGATCAGAGCAACCCCAATGGCAGCCGGAAAATCGGTCAGGATCATCTTGGGGTTTGCCAGGTCGATCAGGTTGCTGGCCGCGATCGAATTGATTCCCCGCCACAGGGCAATGAGCGCCCCTGTAAATCCTACAGCACGCATATCGAGGGAGCGTCCGATCGAATAGATGATAGGCGGCAGAATTGCGAAAACAGCCGCCTGGACGGCCATTAATAGTTCATAGTTTTCCCCAAAGAAAGAATGAAGGTAAATTAGAAATGCCAGATAGAGTGTGCGCTCAAAAAAAGGTGTATGGAAAATATAAATTCCCTGCCCGATCAAACCGAACTGGCTGGCCAGGTCGAATGTGGCGGCATCGGCAAAGGGATAGAGGACTTCGTTGGGCTCATGGGGCCCGATGAATAAAAAGCTCTTCTCCAGAGGCTCCAGAGCCCACAGGGCAGCCGTCAACCCGTAGAGCAGCCAGAAGACGATCACATCAGACCGGTTGGTAAAACCGTGCCGCCCAATGCGCAGGAAAATGATTCCAGCCAGCAATGTCAGTATCAACTGAGTCGGCAAGAGTGGCACACCCGCGCCATACCAGAAGTCCTCCAGCCTATACGCATCATATTTACTTGAGAGCATCAGGACCAGGACCGGCAGGCTTGTGATAAACAGGATACTGCTCAGGCGAAAAATCGCTCTGCTGTGTTTTCCACGGCTTTGAGGATCTCTTCTCATCACAAAGAACAAGGCAAGTGTGATAATGCTGACGGACAGGAGGAAGATCATCACGGGCTGGATGCGGTTCCAATGAGGCTCCAGAACACCTGCCCGGTACGGCGGAAGGAAGCAGCCGATCCATCCAAGCCCGAGGCCGATCCCGGCTGACCCGGCCAGCCACCCACTGAATCGTCCTCCGCCAAACCATAGGTCGAGGAGCCTCTCTGCCCATCCCCGGTCCCTGATCGCCCTATAGGAAAGCGCCGAAAACAGAAGGAATACACACAGAAATCCAACGACGATGGCGAGGCGCGGCAGGGAAAGGCCCAGGATGACTGTGTTCCCGGCCTCGGATGGAGAAAGGAGCATCGCTCCCAGGATAATGAGAGAGCATAGCGCTATGGAGAACGTGTAGATCGCGAGGACAAACCTTGATCCTGCGGCTTTTTGCATCAATGTACCTTTCTTAACCCTTGGATCAATTTGTTTTTGGGGCAGGCCAACCTGTTATTGCGCAACAAAATTACTATCGTTCCTTCCCCGAGTGAATCAGCTTATTGTAAACGACCAGCGTTTCCCTGTTGACTTTGATATTACTGAAATTGACTGCTATTTCTCGCCCCGCACTGCCCATTTTTTTACGCAGATCCGGATCTGCAAGCAATACTTCCAGTGAGTCGGCAATTGCCTGGGCATCTTTTACCGGAACGAGTAAGCCGTTGACTCCGTGAGTTACGACGTCACGGCAGCCGGGTGTATCTGTTGTGACAATGGGAAGACCGCAGGCAGTGGCTTCCAAAAGGGCGTTTGGCACTCCCTCACGATAGGATGGAAGGCAAAAGATATCGGCTTTGGCCAGAGCCGATGGCATGTCACTCTGCCAGCCCCACCATTCTATTACGTCGGACTTTTTCCAGGCTTCGATCTGTTCCTCCGGAATGGAAGCCGGATTGCCAGGATCCGTTCTACCGGCAAGAGCAAAACGGGCCTCGATCCCCTTGTGTTTGAGGATCCGGGCTGCCTCCACATATTCCAACACGCCCTTCGTAACGAGGATCCTGCTCGAAAACAGAACGATGGGCACGTCGTTGACAGCGAATGTAGGCTGGTACTTTGCCACATCCACACCGGTGCCTAAAATCAAGTGAGAGTGTTCGGCCTGTATAAAACCTCTTTGAATGAAAATACTGCGGTCTTCCGGATTCTCGAAAATAACCTGTGTGCCGCGCAAATTGAGCCGGTAGAGCCAGCCCGCAAGAATCCGCAACAGGCGGGTGACAATCCCGGAATCGATGAAGAGATGGCCTAATCCGGTGATTGAGTTGATAATGCCTGGAATTCTCAGGAGGTGGGCTGCAATGGAACCGTACAGGACGGGCTTGATGGTAAAGTGATGGACAATATCGGGATTAACCTCCCGGTAGAGGCGGATCAGTCTCCAGAGCGTCCAAAGTTCATAGAGGGGGTTGATCCCCTGCCGTGAGAGAGAAAAGGGAATCCACTGAAACTCTTCCTCCTGCAAAAGGCTCTCGAAGGGACCGGGGGACGAGACCAGTACTACTTCATGACCCCGGGCGCGTAATTCCTTTGCCAGGGAAAGTCGAAAGTTATAAAGGTACCAGTCGGTGTTTGCAAAGAGAATGATCTTCGGCATGAAAGGAAGTTTCTTTACGAACGGGCAGCGGCCGAGAGGAAATCAAATAACCTGGGTGCTGTTGCATGAAGATTATACAGTTTCTTTGCCTTTTGGTGTCCGGCCCTGCCCATGGCTGCTCGTAGCTCTAAGTCATCCCGTAAGGAACGAAGGGCCGTGAGCCAGTCTTCCATCGATTCAGCCAGATACCCATTTACCCGGTGTTCGACGATCTTGTGATTGATACCGATAGGGGATGCCACAACAGGGATCCCGCCTGCCATGTATTGTACCAATTTGTAACCGCACTTCCCGCGCTCGAACGGCCCATCTACCAGTGGCATGATACCGGCATCGATTTTCTGGCTGAATTTGCGTTCAACCTCCTCGCTCCATGGCAGCAATTCCGTTGAGATACCCGGGAAAGGAGATTGGGACCCGGCTCCTACAAGGACCATGCGAATACTCGATTCCCGGTTAAGCTGATCGACGACTTCCCCGATCAGCCCCAGGTATCCGGCGGTTACGGGAGAGCCAATCCAGCCGATGCTGAACACAGAGCTATTCTGGTGTCGCTTGAAGGAATAATTGCTGACATCCACCACGCTGGGAAGATATTCAACCTGGCGGGCACCCGCGCGGATCGCGCGATCTGCCAGGTATTCATTCCCAACAACGACCAGCGCCGCCTTCCGCATCACGTCATCGATCTTTTTCCCCAGCATTGTGCGGACCAGCGATAGGGGATGCATGTCATAACGGTGGAAAACCGCATCGTCATAGTCGACCACATAAGGGATGTCTCTGGCCCTGAAAAGTGCCTCCATAAATGCCGGAAACCAGGGTAGAAGCTCCTTTTCCACCCAGAGCAAATCGAAGGCTCCTTTACCTGCCAGAGTGGAAAGGCGTCTGGCGTATGAAGTAAAAACCAGCTTGGTCGAAATCCTGGAGCGGTTGTAAAGATCGACGACATACCTGTTCTCAAAGAAAGGCGCGCTTACAACTTCCATTCCTCTGGAGGAAAGGTATGGAAAATACTGGTAAAAACGAACCCGGCTGCTGGAGCCAAGCCGTTCGTAGCGGGTAAGAGCAAGGACACGCATGGTCATTTCTGCCTCAGTTGCTTTTTTGAACTCTTCGAAGACAGTAGCCTAAAAGATAGGGTTTTGACCAGCCACGTTCCATTCGTCTTATGATCTCCTGACTTGAAAGTTTGCGCTTTCTCTGAATTTCCTTTCTCTTGCCTAGTGCCTTTGTTAAACCTGTCAGGGCATCCAATTTTGCTTTCATCAGGACTTTTCCACGCCCCCGTAAAGCATAATAAAACACATAGATCAGATTGGCAGCAATATGTTCAGGCAAATGCAGCCAAAGCAGTTTTGATGGCATATTTTTGACATAGGTCCAAACCAGGTTGCGGTGTGAATGATAGAATGCAAAATCGCTGCGTTCTCCAAAAGTGGAAGAGCCGATGTGTTCCACCTCTGCCTGAGGGACGTACAGACAGCGATACCCGCTAAGCTGTAATCGAAAACCCAAATCAACATCCTCAAAGTAACTGAAAAAGTCCTCATCAAAACCGCCCACTTCCAAAAAAGCTTCCCGGAGGTACATTGCGGCAGCCGCGCATGGACTGAATATCTCTGCAGGTTCTCGTCCATACGTATCAGAGGGATATCCAAGGCCGATGCGCCAGGCCATACCGCTGACATGGTAGGCATCACCGGCCCCATCCAAAATTCCAGGATTACCGGCCTGCAGCTGGCGGGATGAAAAAGATGTAAAGGCCGGGTTGGATTCAGAAGCTGTCACCAGTTCAGCAAGCCAGCTCGGTTTTGGAAAGGCATCTGCATTAAGTAAAACCAGCCATTTCCCCCGCGCGATCCGGGCGCCTATGTTGTTGGCAGCTGAAAAACCCAGGTTTCTCATTAATCGTTCCACTTGTATATTGAGGTGAGTGAATTGTTCTTCCAACCTGTTAATGCTGTTGTCAGTCGAGCCATTGTCCACGATAATGGTTTCAAAGTCTCGAAATGTCTGCCTGGAGAGGCTTTCCAGACAACGCGGAAGGTGTTTCCCGCTGTTCCAGGAGATGATTATTAAAGACAGATATGGATGATTCAATGAATTGATGTTCCTATCGCTAGCCAGGGCCGGGTTCAAGATTAATCCACAATGGCGGTGCAGGCAAGACTGCAAGCCCTTATTCCCACCCCATGATGTACCCTGTAATAGTTCGCTCAGGATTAAGAAGATGACATGGGAGGCTGGCCTGTGACGAACATATAGATTGTTTTTATTTCCCGTGAATGTATTCTCTTATCATGCTTGTCACATATTCAATGTCATCCCCGTTAAGATGAGGACCCATCGGGAGGCTGAGAACTGTAGAGGCAATTTCTTCGGCAATGGGAAAGCGCCCCGCCTGCATTCCCAGATCAGAATAAGCCCCAGAAAGATGAGGTGGAATGGGATAATGAATGAGTGTACCGACCCCTATATTTTTCAAATACTCCTGAAGCTCATCCCGCCGGGGATGCCGGACGGTAAAAATATGCCAGATCGGCGACGCCCACTCGGGAACATACGGCAATATTAAATCGGGCAAGCCCGTTAGCGCCTCCAGATAAGCCGAAGCAGCCGAAACACGGCGCGCATTCCATTCGTCGAGGTGACCAAGCTTGACACGCAGGAATGCAGCATGCAATTCGTCAAGGCGGGAATTGTAGCCTTTGACCTCATTGAAGTACTTTACCTTGGAGCCATAGTTTCGCAAGGCTTTCACTTTTTCTGCCAATTCACCGTCGTTCGTGGTGATTGCACCGGCATCGCCCAGAGCTCCGAGATTCTTGCCGGGATAGAAGCTAAACCCCGCAGCATGGCCCAGGCTGCCACTCTTCCGTCCCTTGTAATAGGAACCCTGGGCCTGGGCAGCATCCTCGATTACCTTTAAGTCATACCGGCTGGCAAGATCCATCAAAGGATCCATATCTGCTGTCTGCCCGTAAAGATGGACCGGCAGGATAGCCCGTGTCCGAGGCGTAATGGCAGACTCGACCCGCTGCGGGTCGAGGTTGTACGTTCGAGGATCGGGCTCCACCGGTATGGGAGTCGCGCCGGCGTATGAGACTGCCAGCCAGGTGGCAATGTAGGTATTGGATGGGACGATCACTTCGGCGCCCTCGCCGATTCCATAGGCTCTCAGGATCAAATGCAGGGCTTCCAGCCCGTTCCCAAGACCAACACAATACTGGACATTGCAATATTCGGCGAACTCATGCTCGAAGGCTTCCACCTCTTCACCGAGGATGTACCATCCAGAATCCATGACGCGCAGGTAAGCCGCATCCAGCTCCTCTTTAAGCTCCCGGTAGGGTGTTTTCATGTCCAGAAATGGAATTCTTTGATTCACTTTTGCCTGACCTCTTTGAGAAACGTATCATAATCTCGAATGTAATCTTCCGCCTTGTACACATCTGAAGCCAGAACCATCAGGACGGCATCCTGTGAATACTTATATTCGGTTGCCCACACCCAGGGTGGAACATGCAGCCCCAGGTTTGGACGGTTCAACAAGACTTCGGTCCGATTCTGGCCATCGTCAATAACAACGGAACAGCTGCCTTTTACGCAGACCAGGAACTGATGGCACTCTCGGTGGGCGTGCTCGCCGCGTATATCTTTGCTTGGCACATCGAAGACCAAGAAGTATCTCTGGGGAAGGAAAGGCAGGGACTGTTCATATTCGGCAAATGTAAGATTGCCGCGCAAATCTGAGACGAGTGGCAGCTCATACAATGCAGCCCTGCCAATCCCAAGCTCTTCCACAGGTTTCGCGGTGGAACTGGATGGGGCAAAGCCAGCCGGGATACTATTCTGGTTCGCCTGAACATATCCGACAATCCGTGCGGGGTTGCCCACTACAATTGCAAAAGGGGGCACATCCTTCGTGACAACCGTTCCGGCGCCGATCATGGAATACTGCCCGATCGTCAGGCCTGGCAGGATGGTGGCATTGGCTCCGATCGAGGCGCCTTTGCGGATCACGGTGCGGGCAAACTTCTCAGGATATTGTTTGCTGCGCGGGAAGCTGTCGTTGGTAAAGGTGGCATTGGGTCCGATAAAAACATCGTCCTCCAGCGTAACTCCATCCCACAGTTGCACCCCGCATTTAATGGTCACCCGATTTC
>DASUOS010000398.1:0-15097 GCA_036276515.1 Anaerolineales bacterium
AATCGTACACCATGGTCGGCGTCATGGAGCTGCTGGGAGATGTGATCGACCTTCCCAAGCCTTCAGAGAGGGGTGGACGTCCCAACATCAGTGTGCAGGTTGAATATGTCGAAGGAGATAAGCAAATGACAGAAAAGAATATCCATATTGAAGGTTCCACGATTTATGGAAGCGTCATCGCCGCCGAGACCATCCAGGACAGTCTTAACGTCATCAACCACTCGAATACCCAGGCCGATCTCAAGGAACACCTCAAGCTGCTCGCCCAGGCTGTGGATGCTATGGCGAAACAGCTCCCAAAGGATAAAGCCGAAGAGACGGCCGACGATATGAAACGTCTGGCGGATGAAGCTACCAAGGAAAAGCCAAATTCCAAGTGGTACAGTGTCAGCATAGATGGCCTCGTCGCCGCTGCCCAGAACCTAGGCAAAGTCGGCGATGCCGTGATCGACCTGGCAGGGAAGGTACGAAAAATATTGACAGGTGGTGTGTTGTAGTTGGTTTATGATCTTTGTCCCTTGCTGTCTGGACAGGGACCCGTTATATTCCGCCCTGTTGAACGACTGAACCTTTCCAACATCACGATAATAGCAAAGTCACCGAAAGGTGGCGACGCAAAGTTCTGGATCTAACCCCTCCAAAGGATACCGAAAGCTCTATCCGGTATGTTTCGCAGGGTATGGTTGCCAGGCCGCCGAACGATGTAACAACATAACAATGTTTGCCTTGTTTGGCGTGCCTGGTACCTTAACCGGGCACGTTTTTTGTTTTACGAACAGGAACCTCGCATGAACACTTCAACCTTCAACCCTATCCCTTCAACCCTCCCCCATGCCTGTTGGCCACCCTCGCTTGCTCTGCGGAGGTGTCTTTTTCAAACCCTCTCAAACAGAAAGGAATCCAGAAACCGAAGACAAAATGAGCACCATCTACATATCCTTTGGGGATCCCAATGACGGGAATATCGTACCAATCGAAACGATCCATCAGGAGAAAATTGAAATGGCTAAGATTGAATTGAATACGATGGTGAATGCCATCCGCGGCCAGGTCGACAAGGCCGTCTTCCGCAAGGTCAGGGGCCAGACCATCCTCGGCCGCAAGGCCACCCACGACGGCGAGCTCACGCCCGCCCAGGCCGCCCACCAGGAGCGCTTCCTGCAGGCCATCGAGTTCGGCCGCTCGGTCATGGAAGATACCGCCCTGCGCGTCCGCTATGAAGCGGTTGCCGCCGAGCGCGGTGTACCGGTCATGGCCGTCTGCCTCAAGGACTTCTTCAACCCGCCGCAGATCCTGTCCATCGACGCTGGCGCCTACAACGGCCAGCCCGGCGATGTGATCACGATCAAGACCCGCGACGACTTCGGCCTGGCCAAAGTGGTCGTGGCGCTGATCGACACGGAGAGCAGCAGCCCGCTGGAGACCGGCACGGCCTTCGAGACCTCGCCCGGCTCCAACAAGTGGCTCTACACGGCTCGCACGCCCTTCACCGGCAGCGCCGTTAACGTCCAGGTGACCGCCACCGACTTCCCCGGCGGCATCACTGTCCGCACCGAGATCAAGCCGCTGGCGGCTGCGTAGGTCCATAACCTCCCTTCGGAAGAGCCAACAGGACCGAACTGGTTATGGAAACATCGAACCCTACGAGACTTTCAAATCCATGGCGTGGATAGGTCTCGTAGGGTTCAACTTTTCTACTATAACAGAAATATTCCCCAATCGAAAAATAACTTCAAAACTGTAAGGAATTCCAGGTCCAGACCATAGGATCAATACAAGATGACTATAGGATATCCCTAAGCGCTTCTGATTTCTTCTGAGGAGCCCTGAGAACCCCTGAGAATCCCGGACAGACAACGAAAAAAGAAAGCAGAGCTCAAAATGCCAAAAGTCACACTCAACCCCCTCTTCGAAAGCATCCAGGGCGAGCTGGAAGGCTATGTCTTCCGCCGCACTGCCTCCGGCAAGACCTTCATGTCCAAAAAACCGGATATGTCCAAAGTTCAGCCCAGCCCGGCCCAGACCGCCCACCATGAGAAATTCAAACAGGCCGTTGCCTATGCCCACCTGGCGAAAAGCGACCCCGACATGTGGGCCTATTATGAGCAGGTCGCCAAAGACAGGCATAGCCAGCCATTTCGAATGGCCGTCTCTGGTTACTTCAGGGTCCAGGATTTACAGCTGGAAGAAAATAGTTCGCCTCAAACCAGCGGACCCCTGTCGACGAGTGAATGATGACAAAAACAAAAGTGTTCCTTTCCCCTTCAGTCCTGGAGTACCGGCAGGAGATGGCTTGGGCGGTAGAGCAGGTCCGCCGCATATGGAATATTGCCGGTGTGGAGCCCTGCAGTTACCAACCGCCCTTTCAGATCCCCTCAGATACAGTCTCTTCAGAGCCGCGTCTGGCCGGCCTGCTCAAGCCGCCAAGTATCGAAATCGTCATTTTCGACGAATTTATGGATAAGGACGGCAAGATCAAGGATTTTATCCAGTTCTGGACCTGGGGGGATTTTGGTCCCCTGGACGTCCTGGTAACGCTGCTCGACGAACAGGGACAGGTCATCGAGAGCCAGTACGCCTTCCCAAACGAAGAGATGCTGCATTGCTGGGCCTATGCGATCGAGATCGAGTCCGGCAACTGCCGTTCCCTGACGATCCAGGCGATGGTCTTTGATCGCCTGGGAGGGATGGGGATGCAGAGAGTCACTGTGCCAGTCGTGAAAAGAAGGCCAGCCACTTACTTTCCAGAAACGGCCTGCTAAGATCTACGCCCGATCCGAAACCGACTGACCCGCCGCCCGTCCTCCCGACCGGCGGCGTTTTTCTTTCCTCTGCCATCGTTCTGCTCCTGATGTAGTGTACTTTGCGTCATTTTCTGTGTCCACGAATTCGGGGCAAGCCCATCACCCGCAGGACACTCTTTCAGATTGACATCTGTGAGTTATCCCTGTTAAGATATATGCGAAATCAGGGCATCCAGTTCCAGGAGAGCGAGAGAGTTATGTCTGAATACGTACAAATCCGCAGCAATGGACAAATCCTCCCTGCTCCCACATGCAGGACGTAAAGGACAAGCTGGTGCGAAAGGATCATCACATGGGACGAAAACCACAATCACGCGGAACGTGCCAGTACTGCGGCGAGGAAACGACCCGACTGAGTATGGCGAAACACCTGGCAAAGTGTGACAAACGGGCGCAGACGATCCAGGAGGCCGGCTCGAGCAAACAACCCGAAGAAAACCTGTGGCATGTGCGCGCCCAGGAACCCTATGGCAAGGAATTCTGGCTCGATCTTGAAATGCGGGGTTCGGCGACGCTCGAAACGCTGGACTCGTATCTGCGCGCCATATGGCTGGAATGCTGTGGTCATATGAGCAAATTCACTGTGGGCGGCTGGCAAGGGTACGATATCCCCAAATCGCGCAAAGCAGACGATGTATTCCTAAGCGAGCCAGCTCTGCTTCATCTTTATGACTTTGGAACGACGTCCAAAACCGAGATCCAGGTGATCGGCTCGCGCACAGGCCGGGCTGTGACCCGGCATCCCATCGCGCTGATGGCGCGCAATACCATGCCCGAAATGCTGTGCAAGGAATGCGGCAGACCGGCAGCGTTCCTGTGCATCGAATGTCTCTACCAAAGCGAGGACGAGTCCGGGAGCTGGTTTCTGTGCGTGGAACATGCCGAAGATCACCCCCACGACGAATACGGTGAGCCCATACCTGTGGCCAACTCGCCGCGCATGGGCGTGTGCGGGTATGAAGGGCCTGCCGATCCTCCCTATTGATCGAATCCGCGATACTTCAAATCCATCCGTTCTTTTTCCAGCGCTCGATCAGCGCCGCACGTTTCTTGTACCGTTCGCTTAAGTCCCGCACACGAATCCTGAAATCCGCCTGCGTTCCCTGGAATTCGGACAACTGTTGAAGCTGGCTCAACAAGGCTGTGGCATCATCGTAGTTTCTGGCAGCGTATCCGTTTTGTAGCAGGTTTTCTATCTGCTGCCAGGTTTGCGCTTCGCGTTTTGCCAGTTCCTGCATTTCGGCAATATGCTTTTTGCGTTTTTCTTCCGCCTGGCGGCCGGCCTCGGCCTGACGTACTCTTTCGGCAGCCTTGAGCAATTCGCCAAAGGTGCGCGGCCTGGGCTCCACCCTCGGCAAAGGTGTTTCAAACGAGAGCAATCTCTTGCGCAATGCCGTAACCGCTCCCGGCTCTGCGTTGACGATTTTGAGCAGGAATTCGTCACATTCCTGGCGGCTGAGGCGGGCGATCAACGAAGCGAAATCTGCCTGTGGTGACAGAGTCGGATCCGGGCTTTGTTCAGAGGCGGCCGAGATCAGAAACGGATCGATCTCGAAGAAGCCGGCAAAAGCTTTGAGCGGCGGAGTCAGTTGCTTCAATCCTGCAGGCAAAGGTGGCTCAGGATCGTTGAAAAAGTTGTCTGGGTCATCCTCGTCTTCATCATAATCATCGGACTCCAGGCTCATGGCTTTGAGCCAGCCAAGGTAGAGAGCACGATAATCACCTTGCAGGATATCATCACGCAGGCGCCCCAGCGTGGAGAGCAGGCCACGTTCCTCGATCCACTCGTCGAAGCCTTCTTCTTCGCTTATTTCGAATTCCAGCACTTGAACATCGCCGGCGGCTTTGAGCTGGACGTGGTATTCATCGCAGTAATGTCCGATGGCGTGGATATCTACCAATCCCTTCGGGAAACGGAACGCCAGACGGCGTACACCCCAATTCGCATTGTAGAGATAGGCATCGAAATATTCCGCCAGCACCTGGAGGGGATCGTGTTTGAAATCGCCCCAGTTGTAGGTAACAATTGCCTGGCTGGATGTGACGTCGATGTGACTGGAAAGATTGTTCACCGCGGCTTGTTCAGCCGCGCTCAGCGGGTGCTCAAGGGCCTGCCATTCGTAATATTGGTATTCGCTCATTGCAGCTCTTCAATTGATGATAAACTTTATACAGAGTATACGCCCGAATGATATGACAAAGAAGCCTACCCTTCCGCAAATTGGCAAGCTGCCGCCAATGTACCGGTTCATTCTGAATCCGCATGCACAGGCGCGCTTTTCCACGTGCCCGAGCTGTGAAGGGAAAATGTCGATCCGCAAAGTGCCCCTCTTTATCCACGTCCAGCCGCACTATCCCACGACAATCAACAAGCATTGCCGCTATTGCCCGAAATGCGATCTTCTGATCGTCCACCAGGATGAGCTTGAGCAAATGCTGGCCTTGACCTTTGAGGAACGCCAGCCAGACGTCATCGGCAATGAATATCTTGTGCTGGGGACTCTTGAGCCGTCCAGCTGGCGCAAAAGAGAGAAAGAGCCGCTGCTCATGGAAAATGTGCTTGATCACGTGCACGATTTCAAGGAACGATTGGAAGTTCACTACACCCCGGCAGGCTGGGGTCCGGCAGACAAAAGGCGGGATGCTCAACGCAAGAGGTAGGACATCTTGCTGTTGCCATGGAGCTCTCCATATGATATGAACGGGTCTCCTTCGGAATTCCTACAAAGACTTCGAAAGTTCGTCCAGCGTGAAGCGGATACCCAGCATCGCGCTTTAGAAAATCAATGGTCCCATCCGCTTCAGGAGCGGGTGGCCAAAGGCTGGGCAATCGAAGGACTACGGGTGGGGCAGATGAAGAATGGCATGATCCGCCTCTCGTGCAACACAAATGACTCGCGCTTCCGGGAAGGCGATCTGGTCCTCCTGCATCAGGATGATCCCCACGATCCGGATGCCCTGCACTGCGAGCTGCAATACGATGGGGAGACCGATCTTGAAGTGAGTTTGATCCGCGGCAATGAATATCTACTGACCTCGCGATCGGAAGGCTGGGTCATGGACCAGGACTGGTTCGACTCCAGCCCGTTCTATCTGGACGCCCTGAACGCGGTCGCCGATTCACAATTGGGGCGATCTACGATCCTGCCCTTACTTCAGAATTCTCTCAACCCTAAAATCGATTACGCCCGCTACGAGCGCGCCCGCCAGGAACTCCAGGAGGCAGGGCTCAATGAGAGCCAGATGGAGGCGGTGGCGCTGGCATACGCGACGGACTTGCTCCACCTCATCCAGGGTCCACCCGGAACTGGCAAGACCCTCCTGCTCGCCCACCTGGCACGCCTGTTGGTGGCAGATGGCCGCCGCGTCTTCGTCACTGCCCTCACCCACCGCGCCATCCATAATGCCCTGAACAAAATCCCCCGCGTGGACGATACGGTTCCCGTCTGCAAAATCGGCGAGGGACGGCATGCCGGGGATCTCGATGTTCCAAACTTCGAGAGATTCGATCAATCCCGCTTTGGCGAAAACAACGGCGGGTATGTGATCGGCGCCACGCCGTTCGCCCGGCATTCCCGCCGGCTCTCCGGCGTGGAGTTCGATGTGGTGTTGTTCGACGAAGCCTCGCAGATCACTCTGCCTCTCGCCGTCATGGGAATGCTGGCAGGCAGCAAATACATTTTTATCGGCGATGAAAACCAGCTTCCGCCGGTCACGGTCTTTTCGACCTCTGGGGAGAAACCGGTATCGATTTTCGGCCATCTTTCAGGCCGCGGCCATGAAACCATGCTGGATGTGACCTATCGTCTGAACGATGTCCTGGCCCAATGGCCGAGCCGGACGTTCTACCGCAACGAACTCAAGCCCAGCGCAGAGGCCGCCAGGAGGCGCTTGAACTTATCCCCTGAAGCCACTCGCTGGGACGTGGTCCTGGACCCCGAATTACCGGCGGTATTTCTCGACCTTTGCCATCAAAACACCACCGTGCGCAGCCGGACCGAAGCGGATGTCGTCATGGAGCTGATCCTTTCCCTGTTCATGCGGGACGTCTCGCCCGAGGATATCGGGGTGGTGGTCCCCTATCGTGCCCAGAGTCGTTTGATCCGCAGTCTGATCCGCAGGAACCTGCTCGACAGTGAGCTTGCCAACCGTCTCGTCGTGGATACGGTCGAGCGCATGCAGGGACAGGAACGCGAGGTGGTCATCGTCTCTTTTGCTACCGCCAGCGCCAAGTTCGCCGCGCAAATGGCGGACTTCCTCTTCCAGCCCCAGCGCCTGAACGTGGCCGTGACGCGCCCGCGTACCAAGCTGATCCTGGTGGGCAGCCATCACATGCTCGCTGCGGATCAATACGATGAAAGCCAGAAAGAAACAATGGACATGCTCCGCGACCTGATCGGCAGTTGTCATCAAATCACGGTCCCGGATGGCATCCTGGACTGAATCTCATGGCGCATATCCTTCCTGAAACCCCGCCGCAGTCCATCCCGAAGGAAGTCCTGCGCATGTTTCGGGCGCTCAAATCGTTGCCGGATTCATTTTATATCTGGCATCACCTGGCGCCCTGGCAAGCCGACGCGCCGGATTTTCTGGTCCTTGACGAAAATGGCAAGGCATTGCTGATCAAAGTCAGTTCCGCTACGGCGGATCAGAGTAGTACTGCTGCGCAGATGCAGCTCATTCAGGATGAGCGAAAGCCGTTGGGACAGGAAGAAAATGCGCTGCTTGAAAAATTCGTCCGTGAGTTGAGGTTGCCTGCGAATCAGCAGATTCAAACGCTGGTCATTTTCCCGAACATTCCAAACAAACAGGTTCTGGCGAGCCGGCTGGAGCGCAAGGCCGGAGAAGCCCACTGGATCGGAAAGGAACCGCTTCAATCGGAGACCCATATTGGGTTGGATGAGTATTTCGCATCTGCCCCGCTTGATTCGATCTGGCTGGAAAAGGTTCGGCATCGCTTCACCCCTGAAGTGATCGTCCCCGCCGAGATGACGGTCCGCCCGCCACTTGAGCGGAGGATTCAAGCTGGCTTGACTGATTACCTGCTGGATTACGATCAGGAAGCGGCGGTCAAATCGGACCTGGAGCTGCCGGCCGACGACCAGACTCTACCCAACGATCTGCGACTCAATATCATCAACGGCGTGGCAGGCAGTGGCAAGACGCTCATCCTGTTGTATCGCCTGCGCCTCCTGTACCATTTGTACCCAACCAAAAAATTCCTGGTCCTGACGCACAACCGCCCCTTGAACCGCGATCTGGAAGGACGCTTCGCCCGCCTCGAAGGCTGTTCGCCGAAAAACATCGAGTGGCGGACGTTCAATGGCTGGTGCTACCATCACTGGCCGAAACAACCCAAATGGATCGAACCGCTCAGGCTTGGCGCCCGCAGGAAGCTCATCGAAGAGACCTGGCGGGGTTATTTGCAAAACTCATCGATCTCTCCTCACATGTTCCAGAGCGAAGTGGATTGGATGAAGGATCAGCTCCCATTGTCTCGCGAAGAATATCTGGCTGCCGACCGGCGCGGGCGCGGGTTTGGGTTAAATGTGGAACAGCGTCAGCGCCTGTTCGATGCCTCGCAGGCGTACCAGCTGTCCCTGGAGAAGCGAGGCGCGTTGGACTGGGGCGATGTGCCCCGGCTCCTCTGGCAGTTCTCAGAAAACGGTCAGGTGGACGTTCCCCAGTATGACATCATCCTGATCGATGAGGCGCAATTCTTTGCGCCGCTCTGGATGCGATTGATCCAGAAGCTGCTCAATCCACGCAACGGGCATCTTTTCCTGGTGGCGGATCCAACCCAGGGATTTTTGGGTCGCGGTACATCCTGGAAATCGCTTGGATTGGCAGCACGTGGCCACACTCATCATCTTCTTCATAGTTATCGCACCACGCGCGAGATCCTGCAGTTTGCCACGCTGCTCTACCGTTTGCGCCTGGCGGAGGAAAAGGATGACGATATTCTGGTTCCCGATCTGCTCAATATGCCGAATGGAGCGTTCCCGCAGATCATTACCCTCACCAGCTCACAGGATGAAATCGCCCGAGTCGCCAATGAGGTGACCGGCCTGGTAAAACAGGGATTTCCAAAGAAACACCTGCTCCTGCTGCACAGCGACGGCTGGGGTGTGAAAAATCTCATCCAGGCCATCGATGACCGGCTCGGAAAAAACGCCGCGCTCGATCCAAAGGATAATTATCCCGGTGACTACGTTCGCGTGACCACGATCAATGCCGGCGCCGGACTGGAAAGCCCGATCGTTTTCCTGGCCGGGCTGCGGTTGCTTTTCGAAGAAGAACAATCCTTGCGATTATCCGACGAGGAACGGGAAGGACTGATGCGTGACAATACCCGCAAGCTTTACAGGGCGGCCACGAGGGCCGGGCAAAGGTTGGTGCTGACGTATTCGGGTGAGCTGCCAGAGGTATTGAAGTCGGCACTGGAGGTAAAGCCGTCATTATAAAGTCAGCAGGATATGGTGTGATGCAACCGGACTTGCAACCCCATGTCTAGGACGAGTTCGGCACGTTGGCTTCTGAACGCCTATTAATTACCTGTCGAGCCAAAGAATATATAATTCTCTTCCATGCTATCTTTTATATATGAAAAGCTTTATGGCCCGGATAGACTGGCTTCAGAGTCTCGAGAAGTGATGAGCGAGAGTGGACAATTTTCTCTCATTCGAAGTACGGAACGAGGGCAGGAAAAGAAATAAAAAGACCACCTTGTCAGATGATCTATAAGGAGTGCCGAGGGGCAGTTTTGGACTCCCGACCCAGGGCTAATGAGTGCCCCGCTCTTTGTCATGGTACGAATCGATAAATAGTAACGATGAGTAAGGGGCCTTTTAAAGCCAGGTGGATTATGATGTTTTGCTTAATAGCGGTTCGATCTGGTCCCACAAATTCGGTGCATCCAGCGCCTCTCCAAAGGATTTCACCCATTTCTCTACCCGGCTTTTATCTAAAGCTGGATATTTCATACCAATCGTGCGAATGTCGTCCAAATCCTTGGGACGATGAGCAATCGCTTTCATAATGAACAGGCCTTCGGGGGCCGGCAGGCGGATCGCCAAACCCGCGAAGGAGCGGGTGCTGGCTCTTTTGACCATCTCTTCTTCAAAAGGAAGTATACCCAGGGATATATCCACACCAATTTCTGTTGGGCGATGCTGCAGTAACAGGACCCGGTTTTTTCGCGCAAAGTCAGCAGCGTCCGAAATACGAGGAAAGATGCCCTCCGCTTGAGCGAGGTCGAGAAATTGAGGGATATCTTGTGTGGAAAGTAAGAATACAGCATTGATATCGGCGGTAAAACGTGGTTGCCCCAATAATTACGCCCTGTTCATTTATCTTTCCAAGGAGTCTCTGCAACGCTTCAATGACTGCTCGAAATGGTTCAAGGCTATTATCCAGCTTCATAGCTCGTCTTCAATTTTGCCCAGCGCAGGATGACTTCCATTTCACTCTCATCCCGGTCGAGTTCCATGCCGGTTTCGATAGCAAAACGGACAATAGCGTTTAGTTTCCGCCAATGGTCTTCCAGGGTCATGGCGCGTAATTCCTGCCGCTCGACTTCCTCGACGGCCCTCCAGCGGTCCTTGTAAAGGCGGATGTTGCCAACGTCCATAGAGGCAACTATAGCATGCCGGAAAAACTTCATTCGGCGCTGGTCATCCCTACCCGGCTCAGCTGAGATGGGTACGATTTAATCGTATACAAACAAAATTGCCCCACACAGGTCGGCGGGACAGGAGAATAAAAAAGGCCACCTTACGGTGGCCTGCCAAGTGTGCCGAGGGGGAGATTTGGACTCCCGACCAAGGGCTTATGAGTCCCCTGCTCTACCACTGAGCTACCTCGGCGTGGGTGCCTGTCCCGCATGTCTCTGGCGGGGGAGCGCCGGTTATATTACTATGGGAGGGAGGGTTTTGTCAACAGAGGCGTGTATATTTTTTGTAAAGCTCTTATAAATCAATACTATATGCTTTACGGCGAGGAGATTGCTTCGTCGCCCTCCGGGCTCCTCGCAACGACAGGATACTCCTATATAATGAAGCCCGGAGGCGTGCCGGTCGATGAAGATCCTTGTGCTGCATAACGATGTGACGGAACGCTCGCTGATCGAGCAGGTGCTGCAGGCCAACGGGCATGAGGTGGCCGTCGTGGAGGACAGCGACATCGCCTTCCAGACGCTCCAGGAGGGGGAGATCCGCTTTGTGATCGCCGACCGGGCCGCCGCCGGGCTGGATGGAAGGAGCCTCATCCGCCGCATCCGTGATGCCCAGCCCCCCTACTACATCTACATCTTATTACTCACCCCCAGAGTCCAGGAGGCGGACGTCACCGAGCCGAGCGCCGGCGCCGACGACTTCCTGCGCAAGCCGGTCGAGCCGGCCGAGCTGCTGTCCCGTTTGCGGATCGGGGAGCGCATCCTGGGCATGACCGATCATGCGGCCGTTGCCCGGGACACGCTCGAGCGGGTCGCCATGTACGATACGCTGACCGGGGTGCTAAACCAGAAGGCCTTCATCCAGTTCTCGCGCGGCGAGCTGGAGCGGGCCCGCCGCACACAGTCTCCGCTCAGCCTGATCGCCCTGGATATCGACAACTTCAAGGCGATCAACGAGCGCTACGGCGAGAACATCGGCAACGACGTGCTGATCGTCGCCGCCCAGGGCATCCGCGAGAAGAGCCGCCCGTACGACGGCGTGGGCCGCTACCAGGCCGATACATTCCTGATCATCCTGCCGGGGGTCATCGCCCAGGACGCCGAGAAGGTGGCCGGGCGGATCCTGAACAGCCTCCTCCACACCGAGATCTCCCTGCTGGATGGGACGAACGTACGGGTGCAGCTCAGCGCCGGGATCGCCTGCGCGGTCCGCATCACAGCGGCGACGGAGATCGAGACGCTGATCGAGCAGGCCATCGGAGCGATGGGCCAGGCTAAGCGCGAAGGCGGCAACCAGTCCGCAGCGGTGTTTGTGTAGTTCCATGTCACTCCCCCAAAAGGCACCGGGGCGGTGTGAGGGAGCGCTCTTACGCGACCGACACCGCCCCTGCGGGGGGTGCAGGGGAGAGTCTCGTACTTCAAAGGGTAGAGATCCTTCGCTACGCTCAGGATGACATAAATCAAAATATCCACTGCAACAGGAACAACGCCGCCATGCCGGCCAGGATGGTGACCAGGGTGTTCCGGCTGAACCAGGCCACGGCGATGGCGAACAGGCCGGCCAGCAGTCGCTCGTTGCCGAGGGAGAGATCCAGCACATCCTCGTGCAGGAACAGCTCCGGGAAGACGATCGCCGAAAGGACCGCCGGGGGGACGTAATGCAGCGCCCGCCGCACCCCTTCCGGGATGTGGAATTTCCCAAACAGGTAGATGAACGAGAAGCGGATCAGGAACGTGATCGCGCCGCCGAGAAGAAGGACGAGCCAGATATTCATAAATAGCAGGTCACGCTTGTCGCAGACATCGTGCCCGCAGGGTATCCCACGCGAGCAGGGCAGCGTGACGGACTCTATTCAATGTCACGCTAAAAGCGTGACCTACGTATTCTGTCACTTTTTTCTCCCCTCCAATAGTGTCCCAACCCCGATTCCCACCAGTGCGGCCAGGATCAGGCCCAGCCGGTAAGGCAGTGAATATACCAGCAGGGCAGTGACACCGGCCGAGAGGGCCGCGGCAACCGCCGGTCGGTTCTTCAGGGCCGGGACGACCATGGCGATGAACGTCAGCGGCAGAGCAAAGTCCAGCGACCACGAATCCGGGATGGCCGAGCCGAGCAGGATGCCCAGGCCGGTGGTGGCCTGCCAGGTGGACCAGAGTGACAGGCCGGCGCCCAGAAGGAACCAGTGGCCTGCAGGGGTCTCACCTTCCTTTTCATAATGCAGAACGGTCGGGGCGTAGGCTTCGTCGGTGAGCAGGTAGCTCAACAGGGCCTTCCAACCCAGCGTCAGCCTGGAGAGGTAGGGGGCGAGCGAGGCCGAATAGAGCATGTGGCGCAGGTTGACCACGGCAATGGTCAGGACGATCACCAGTCCCGGCGCCGTCTCGTGGAAAAGCTGGGCGGCGATGAACTGCGACGACCCGGCGAACACGATCGACGACATGAGCTGGGCGGCGAGAGGCGACAGGCCGGAGTTGATGGCCAGGGCGCCGTAGATCAATCCAAAGGGAAAGACCCCGATCAGGAGCGGGATCTCGGAGCGGACCCCGGCCCAGAAGCTGCGAGTGGTATCTGTCATTGCGAGCCGAAGGCGAAGCAATCTCCACGCCGTAAGGTGAGTCTGTTCGAGGAGCGCTTCCCGTTTAAGAGCAGATTGCTTCGTCGCAAATTATGCTCCTCGCAATGACATGATGCGGGCTGCGCGTTGTCCGCTTTCGACGGCGCCTTCCATGAAGCCCTGGATGGGGGTGGCGTGCTCGCCGGCAAAGAACAGGCGGCCGGCAGGCTTCATCAACGTTTCCCAGTGGGCGGTCACCTGCCCCGGGGCCAGCGCCATGTACGAGCCGCGGGTGAACTCTTCATTCGGCCAGGCCACCGTGGCAGCATGCTCGACCTGGTCCGAAGAGCCAGGGAAGAGCTTTTCGATCTCCCCCACCGCCAGGCGGATGCGCTCCTCGTCCGAGAGCGCCGCCAGCCGGGACGCCGAATCGCCGCCGGTGTAGACGGTCAGGATCCCATCCTCGCTCTCGACGTGACTGGTGGCGTGCCAGGTCAGCACGATGGGCGCGTCGGTAGCCAGGCGGCCGTTCCAGCCCAGCGCCTTCCAGAAGCGCTGCTTATACTGGATCAGGACCTTGGTCACCGCCCCATAGGACACTTCGTCCACCATGCGCCGGTGCGCGGGAGGCAGAGAGTCATGGAAGTCGATCGAGCGAGCGGTCGTCAGCGGGACGGCCAGGATGGCAAAGGCTGAGTAGATCGTTTGATAGGAGCCGTTCTGCCTGTAGGTGACCTCCACTCCATCGGGCAGCAGGCGCACCGCCCGGGCCGGCGCGTTCAGGTGCACATCGGGCAGGGCCTCCGCCAGCGCACAGGGGATGCGGTCGTTGCCGCCGATCACCCGGAAGTTATCGCCGCGCTCGCCGCTCATGTAATACATGGCCGCATTGCGCGCCAGGTCGAGCAGGGAGAAGCGCTCGGGCTCGGTCGTGTATTCCGAGCGGATATGCTGGATGAAATGGGATTTTGCCAGGGAATGGGCGTCGATGGAGCGGAGCCAGTCGAGGGCCGACTGCCGGTCGAGACGCTGCGCATCCCGCGCCGCCTGGGGCCGCTCCGGCTCGGGGACGAGTTTCCCCAGCTCGGCCAGCGCGCCCCAGATGCGGGCCTGCTCCTGGTGGATATTGACGCCCCAGATGGATGGATCCGACAGGTGCCCTGCCTTGCCTTCGAAGCAGCCCCAGTCTTCATCCTGGCCCTGCCAGCTGCCCACCCGGCCCAGGGGCAGGTTGAATTCCCTGGCGAAGGCCAGCATGCGTGTGTGGCTCTCTTCGATGAACTCGCCGCCGCCCTCGGCCACCTGCCCGTGCAGGAAGCTGCGCAGGCTGTAGACACGGCCGCCCACCCGTGAGCGTGCTTCGAGCACAGTGACGTCCCAGCCGGCGCGCTGCAGGTCATAGGCGGCGCTCAAGCCTGCCAGCCCCGCACCGATAACTGTCACGGTTCGATGATTTGACTTCATGGAAATCGGCTCCTCACTCCCAATGAGATTGGCCGATTATAACCAAACTGGTCACGCTTTTTGCATGACGTTTCAATGAAGATCAGGTTCACATGGAATGGTCACGTCGCCCCACAGGGGCGCTACGCGGCAGACGTTACGACCTACTGGCTCAGATAAAGTAGGTCACGCTTTCAGCGTGCCGTTTCAATGAAGATTAGGTTCACATGGGATGGTCACGTCGCAGACGTGACCTACTGGCCGAGATATCGTAGGTCACGCTTTCAGCGTGACTTACGATAGGGGATGCCACAGGAAGGAGAGGATCATCGCCAGGATGCCCAGGACGGCGGCGATGGCGGTGAAGAAGGCGCTGACCTCGACGGTCTCGCGGGTGGTCACCAGGTAGTTGGGCAGGTTCTGGAAGACTTCCTCCAGCTCGCTGGCGCTGGAGGCCAGATGGTAGGTGCCGCCGGTCTGGTCGGCGATCTGGCGCAGGGTCACCTCGTCGATCTCGCGCCGGAAACCGCCGCCCCCCTGGCCAAATCCAAAGCCGAAGCCGCCCCCTCCAAACTGGCCTTCCGTGAAGTCGGCGCCGCAGTCCATGACCGAGCTGTTGCTGT
>DASUOS010000399.1:0-3586 GCA_036276515.1 Anaerolineales bacterium
GAATGATTAGCTGGGCTGCTAGGTAATTGTAGGGGACATCCGTCCCCAGGCTTTCGCTATCGGTGGGTGTGCTCAGCCACTCGGGCGGTCCCCCGATCGGGGGCAGGGTTCCCCAGGCACCCACACAACTCGCCAGCGGCACACCGACCCACTGGCTGCTCAGTACATCCACATACCAATAGGAGCGGTCGGGGTCCCCGGCGCTGGTCACGGCCACACGGATCTGCGCCTCGAAGATGTCGCTGCTGTCTCCATAACTCGAGTAGGCCCAGAATTGAAGGGTGAACACATTCTCACCCGTGACCGGCAGCTGCAGTCGACATATGGGTCCACAGGCAAACGGCTGATCTTCATACAGGCCTTCGATGCCGATGATCTGGTAGTTTGCCAAAGGCTCGATACCGGTGAGAACGAGAATGGGATCATATTCACAGATACTGGTGGATGAGGTGTAGACCGGGTTGCAGTTCTCCAGGGAGACCTGGACTGTGGGGGGAGGCAGTTTTGTGGAGACCTGTTTCTGGGCGGGCTTGCTTCCCATCAGCACTGCAAAAAAACCCTTGCACAATGAGACGTCCTTTTCAAGGCAGGGACCCTGTTCCACCCATTCTTCATAAATATCCTCGCCGCAGTCCACGTATACGTCCCCGGGCGTGGGCAGGCCTTCATGGTCGATCTCGATCTCACACTCGTGGTCATCCTCCCCCCAACGGATCAGCCACCAGAAATATCTTGTGTAATCGACGGTTGTAACGGCAAAACGGTCGGGTCCGGGCGGCTGGTAGGAGGGGGCCGCCCTGCCTCGAGTGGAGGAGGTCAGGCCGATGCCCGCGCACATAGAAAGAAGGCTCAACGAAATGAGCCATGCCCTCCACTGGTACCGTGTCCCGTTGAGTCTCTGCATAAAAAAAGAGCCCGCTATTCGATTATAGCGGACTCCCTGTCGTTTGCCTTATTTTTGGGTACTCTTTTTGGTTACAGTTGTGTACTTTTTCTCACCTAGGGATCCGGATCTGGCTTCCCTGTCCATTTCCTCGAGCAGAGACTGGTCCTGGCGAAGGCTGCGGGTACGCAGATACATGCTGGCCACATACAATCCCATCACGACGAACGAGATCACGAAGCCGGCGATCATATAGCCTGAAGTATCGGGGGTGACATCCTGAAAGAACATGGTTTCTCCGTTTACATCGTAACTTTGAGCTTGAGCTGTTCCACCTTGTCCTGCAGGTCACCCAGGCGGATGCGGTTCCAGAACAGGTCGATGAAGATAATGGTGAAGGCAAACAGGGCGAAGAAGAAGGCGGTGCGCATATCGGCGCTCATGCTGAAGCCGCCTTCGGCCTCCGCGTTCGAACCGCCGATGACCACCGGGTGAATGGTGCGGAAGAGGCGGATGGCAAAGAAGGTAATCGGGGCGCTCAGGCCGCCCACCAGCGCGTAGACCGCGCCAAAGCGGGCACGCCGGTCCGGGTCATCGATGCCCTGACGCAGCATAAAGTAGGCCACGTAGATCAGCTCGGTGACCGCCGCGGTGGTCAGGCGCGGATCCCAGGTCCACCAGGTGTTCCAGGCAGGACGGGCCCAGATCGAGCCGAGCACGATCGTGATCAGGAAGAATACCAGGCTGACCTCGATCGCCGCGACCTGGTAGCGGTCCCATTTCAGATCCTTGGTAACCAGGTAGACCACACTGAACAGGCCGGCCAGGATGAAACCCAGCAGGGCAGTCCAGGCGGTGCCGATGTGGAAGTAGAATACTTTCTGTACTTCACCCATCACGCGTTCGGTCGGTGCATTGAGCGCCATGTACGTGGCTGCAATGAGGACCAGGATGGCAACGACATCGAGAATTTTAAGTGTCAATGGTTTGGATTCCATGGAGGCTCCTTTAAGAATTTTGGCGAATAAAAAATTATTCCTCGACCACACTGTCGAACACCATAAAGGCGACAGCGATAAAAATAATATCGTAGGCGATCAGTAAATTGATCGGCAGCATCACTTCCGAGATGTCCGCGCCGGTCAGGAAGCCGCTGCTGGCTTTGACCGCCGCCAGCAGGACCGGGATGACGACCGGGAAGAGCAGGATCGGCAGCAGGATGTCGCGGGTGCGGGTCTGGACCGCCATGGCCGAGAGCAGCGTGCCCACGCCCACATACCCGATCGATCCGAGCAGGATCACCAGCAGCAGGCCGGGCTGGAACAGGTTGGTGTTGTACAGCACGCTGTAGACCGGCAGAACGATCAGCTCCACGATCAGCATGAACGCCAGGTTGCTGATCACCTTCCCGAAATAGATGGCCGAGCGGTCGACCGGGGCCAGTAAAAGGCCGTCCATGCAGCCGCGGTCTTTTTCGATGGCCATCGAGCGGTTTAGGCCAAGGGTGCCGGCAAAGGCAAAGGTCGCCCACAACACACCGGCCGTCACCGATTGGCGGGTTTTGATGTCCAGCTCGAGCGCAAAGTTGAAGATCAGGATGATCAGCAGCGAAAAGACCAGCATGGCCGAAAAAAGCTCGCGTGAGCGGAATTCCGCCTGCAGGTCCTTCCACACGACCGCCGAAACAGCCTTGAAAAAAGTGGCCCTTGGACGGGTGCTGACCTTTGCGCGCCCAGTCGTCTCTTCGATGACGGTTTCAAAAGGGTCTGTCATATCAGCCGGCCAGCGCTTCCTTGTAGAATGTGAGCAGGTTGCTCCCCTGCAATTCCGCCCGCGTGGTCGAGGCGCTGATCACGCCGCGCGAGAGAATGTCGAAGCGGGTCGCCAGGTCTTCGGCGCGGGCCAGGTCGTGGGAGGTCATGACCACCGTGCGTCCCCGGGCGGCGACGGTCTTGAGCACCTCATCCAGCATGGACGAGGCATCCTGGTCGAGGCCGGTGTAAGGCTCATCGAAAAGCATCACGTCCGGGTCGTGCAGGACAGCCCGTCCGATGGCCAGCCGCTGCTGCATGCCGCGCGAGAACGTGCGGACCAGGTCGCGGCGGCGGTGATCCAGCCCGACCATTTCAAGCACTTCGCTGATGCGCCCTTCGAGGCCCGGTATGCCGTACATGCGTCCGTAGAAGCGCAGGTTTTCCTCCGCGCTCAGGTCGCCGTACAGGAGGGGCAGGTGAGACACCACCCCCAGCCTCGACCGGACCGCTGCCGCTTCGTTGGGAAGCCGGAAGCCTGCCACATTCACCTCGCCAAGTGAGGGCCGCGAGAGCGATGCCAGGATGCGCAGGAAGGTGGTCTTCCCCGCGCCGTTGGGGCCCAGCAGCGCGACGAACTCTCCCGTCTGGACCTCAAAGTCCACGCCGCGCAGGATAGCCTTCAACCCAAATCGTTTGACGAGTTTCTTTACGGTGATCATGGGTAATTTCTGTGGGGGCGGACAGCCGCCCGCCCTTACATCATTCCCTTCAAGATTTCCTTCAACTCCGCCCGCCGTTTCTGGTAGGCCTCATCCGAGATCTTCCTGGCGCGGTGCAGATCGTCGAGCGCCACGATGGCATCGAGGACATCCTCGGAGGAGTCGAATTCATGCTCATTCTCTTCGCCTTCTTCTTCAACACTTTTGCGGTCGCGCAGATACAGCCAGCC
>DASUOS010000400.1:0-4461 GCA_036276515.1 Anaerolineales bacterium
CCGCGCTGTTTTATTTTGGAATAGCAATTTTATGGAAAGGGAAGCGGGGATTATAATCGTCACGTTTGTTTGGAAACATTTCATTTATCATTGACATTGAAGAGGACATAATGGCAAGGACAAGATCAAAATACGTTGTTCCCGGCATTCTGGCAGTTGTTGTGATCTGTTGTGCAATCGTATGTACAGGCGGGATCCTGCTTTACTTTTTTGGAGATGCCCTGCTGGCCTTGTTTTCTCCCGATCCGCCAGTCGCTGTGGAGACCCCTGTCCCTGTGCAGGAAACACCGGGTTCGAACAGCTCGGGTCTTCCTGAATGGACGATCATCGTCTACTCGGCCGCGGACGATGAAGTGCTCGAAGAAAATATGTGGTTCGATGTCAATGAGATGGAGATCGTTGGGTCCACACCCCAGGTAAACATTGTCGTGCAGATGGACCGCTATCAGGGTGCGTTCAGCGGGGATGGGGATTGGACAGATACACGCCGTTTCCTGATCCAGAAGGATAATAATCTCGAAAGCATTACCTCACCGGTTGTCCAATCGGTCGGCGAGGTGGATACCGGCCAGCCGCAGACACTCATCGATTTTGTCACCTGGGCCGTCCAAAACTACCCTGCAAAGAAATTTGCACTGGTGATGTCTGACCATGGCGGCGGCTGGACCGGAGGCTTCTCCGATATGTCTGCCTCCTCCTATTCGGAGCTTTCGATCCCGGAGATCGTCGCCTCCCTCGAGACGGTCCGCCAGAATACCGGCGTCGACAAGTTTGAGGTGATCGGGTTCGATGCCTGCCTGATGGGACAGATCGAAGTCTTTGGCTCCCTGTATCCCTATTCGAACTACATGGTCGCCTCGGAAGAGGTGGAGCCCGGCTACGGCTGGTCCTACGCTGCCTGGCTGGAACAGCTGGTTCAAAACCCAACGGTTAACGGAGACGGATTGTCACAGTCCATCATTTCCACCTATGTGATCAACGATGTCCTCCTCACCGGAGGCAGGGCCTCGGCGGAAGAGATCGCCCAGGAGGAATCCACGACCACACTCAGCGCAGTCGAGAGCACGAAGGTCCCGGATGTGATCGGGGCGATGAACCTATTCCTTTCTGCCATCACGGAAATGGATCAGAGCCTGGTTGCCCAGGCTCGCACCTACACCCGCAGCTATTTTTCGCTTTTCGGGGAGGAGGTCTCCCCTTCGTTTATCGACCTGGGGAACTTCGCCGAAGTGCTGACAACCCTGACGGATGAGGCCGAAATCCAACAAGCAGCGATCCAGCTGCAAACGGCCATTTCCTCGGCGGTCGTAGCCGAAAAACATGGACCGAACATGTCTGGCTCGAACGGGATCGCCTTCCATTTCCCTGATTCGGACCTGTATTATTACACCGAGTACAATTCCGACTTCCCGCCGTACTATGCCGAATCGTCTGCCCGTTTCCTCGAACAATCGGTCTGGGACGAGTTCCTGGCCTACCATTACACCGGCGAAGCATTTGCACCGCAGGATGGAGTGGCCATGGCCCCGTCCCGCACCGCAGAGATCGTCGCGCCGGGCGCATCCGAGATGAGCGTGGGTCCGGTCCAGATCTCCGATACCCAGATCAGCGGCGATGAAACGGTGACCGTCACCAGCACGGCGGAGGGAAATGTTGCTTATATCCACACGGCCTTGTATTTCTGGGATCCCGAGGCTGAGTCGTATTGGATCGGCGATGTGTCCTACTATATTGCAGATAACATGGTCACCATCGACGGAGTCAATGTCCCTGATTACGGCCCCAGTCCCATCCAGATAGAGTATGAGTGGTCTCCAACACTGTACAGCTTGACGGACGGGGAGCACGATGCCTATGTGCTTCTGGAACCCGCCGAATACCTGAGCTCCGATGGTGAGACGGTGTACCAGGTCTATGGCCAATATACTCACTTAGACAGCGGCACAGAAGTGGATGCGTCCCTGTACTTCGATGCCGATGGCAACTTCCTCTACGCCTACGCCTTCCCGGACACGGATGAGAATGGAGCCAGCACGCCCGTCGAGATTACCCCGCAGATCGGCGACCAGTTCACCGATTATGTGCAGTTCTACACCTTCGACGCCGACGACAACCCGATCTTCAGCTATGAGTTGAGTGAAGATGTGTTCACCTGGGGTGCGGAAGGCTTTTCCTTCTACGCCAGCTATCCAGTGGATGGCCAGTATGCCGTGGGCATCGTGGCCTACGACTTCGATAACAACTTCGTGGCGAATTTTGAGTTCATCGACTACCAGCGCTGATCCGGAACGTTCTGAAACAGCATAAAAAAAAGAGCCTTGCGATGGCAAGGCTCTTTATCTATCCCAAAAGCGACAAGTCAGCTTTTCAAGATCGCCGCAGCCCCATATCCAACCACGGACGAAAAATCACCGGTCACGTTTGCAGAGGTGGCATGCCGCAGGACTTTGACTCTGTCTGCACCAAGTTTCTTGCAGGCCCACAGAACCGCGGTAAAGGCTCCCAGGCCGCAGGCAAACCCTTTGCGAGCGTGCTCCAGGTCAAAGGCTCCAACCGGGTTGAAGGCTTCGATCTCGCCCAGCATGGCACGGTCATAGGCCAGGGCGGCATCCTGTTTGAAGAAATGAGACAAGTCCGTACTGGCGACGAGCACGAAGTTTTTATCACGCAGGACTGTAGCAAGTGCTTTCCCCAGCCCCTCTGAAACCTTCTCGTCCAATGCACGGACCATAATGGGCATCAGCTTCCAGGGATGTTGAAAGACCCGCTGCAAAAAAGGCAGCTCGATCTCGAGCGAATGCTCGGGATCGTTGGCGACAGGTGTGAAACCAAAACCCAGCTCGGATTGGACGAGAACATCCAGGTCGTTTAGGGCTGTTTTATCGACCGGAATGTTCCCCAGTGGGGTGAAATACCCGGCATGAGTGGTGGTGAGCAGGGGCTGGGTGTAGGGATGGTGCATCGGACCCACTACCACGACCAGGTCCGGGCGCAGGCCGCGCAGCGCTGAAAACGCATAGCCCGCGACCGCGCCGGAATAGCGGTGCCCGGCATGAGGCGCGATTACGCCCATCACATCCCCCTCCAGTTTTGGGAGCTGCGCATCATCGAGGTATTGATCGACGGCCCGGGCAAGAATATCCGGGTCCCCCTCATACCACTGGCCGGCGATCGGCGAGGGACGTAAATCAATCATAAAACGATTCTAGCACTTTTTGTGTGGCCCGGAAAGCAAGTGGAGGCAGCCGGTCGCGAGCAAACCATTCGACAGCATCCACATCGTCATCGGGTCTTAATTCTCCTCCAAGCACCTCGGCCTGGTAAACGATGATGAAATCTGCGCCGCGTGGATGTTCCCTGCCGGAAATGATCTCCAGTACCCGCGTGATCCGGACGTTCAGACCGGTCTCCTCCAGGCATTCGCGTGCAGCCGCCTCAGCCGGATCCTCGCCTCCGTTGATGAAGCCGGCCGGCAGGGTCCACATACCGCGGAAGGGCTCCCCTGCCCGGCGTGCTAAAAGCACACGACCATCCTGTTCGATCAGTACGGCGGCTGCCACCTTGGGATCCACGAAATGAATCCACCCGCACTGCGGGCAGACCGGGCGGATCTTTCCAAAGCGCAGCTCGTGACCCACAGACGTCCCACAGCGGGGACAATAATTGAATTCGTTTCTCGCCATATTCCCTATTATGACACTTAAATAACTGTTGTTACGCAATCAAAGCAACTCATACTACGGGCCACTTCAAGATATTCTGCATAAGGTGAGTTAAATAAAAATGCAGGAGCTTGCTCCTGCATCTCTTGATTCACTTTTTGTTTCGCCAGCGGTTGAAGGCGAGCTGCCGCATGAGCGCCATGATCAATGCACTGACCAGAGCCACCCCTGCCAGGATCCACTGCCAGACGGGGGAAACAGGCGGTGTGATCGTTTCATCTGCGGGGGTTTGAGGAGGCACCAGTGCCGTATCACCCGCATTCTCGGCCGCGTCACTTTGCGTGGTCTCTGTTTCTGCAGCACGGGCGGCTTCTTCAGCAGAAACGGATGCGGTTGGCATGGGAGCCATCGCCACGGAAGGTTCCTCGGCAGGGGCCTCCGTAGCGGGCATTTCTGCCAGCGGAGCTTCCGTTGCGGCCTGCGAAGCCGCTTCGGCTGCAAAGGTGTCGGGAGCGCCACCACCCATCCCAAAGGCGGGCGGCTGGGAGGCCAGCTGCGGGCCGATCAGATTTATACCAAGAGTAAAGAAAAGCAATAACGTGGCCAGTGTGGAGGCAAACCGGAAGACAGGATAGGCACGCGGCAACGGCGGGTTTTTCCCCACCATCTGGGGGGTCAGCCGGAAGTTACGCGGCGCCTTGCGCATGGGCAATTGGCGGAGCACAGTGCGTGCCCCGCGCAGATCCTGTAAAACGGAACGCAGGTCAGGCTCGGTGCGAAGACGGGCCTCCAGGCGCGT
>DASUOS010000401.1:0-7938 GCA_036276515.1 Anaerolineales bacterium
GCACACGAATTCAGGGGTCTCGGTGTCTAAGATGAGACCATCGAAATCAAATATCAAGGCTTGTATCATATGCAAATTTTAACCCATGCTATACTCATCTTATACTCAAGCCGCCGTACCCGGGGGCTTGGAGAGCAGAATGAGAGGAGAGAAATATGGACGACCTATACTACTCCGACTACATCGAGCTCGACAAAATCCTGAACAGCCAGCATCCGAAAAGTTTCTCGTCGATGGAGGATGGAAATGATGAAATGCTCTTCATCATCATCCACCAGGCTTATGAATTGTGGTTCAAGCAGATCCTGTTCGAGCTGGACCTGGTGCGCAACATTTTCATCCGCGGCATGATCAACGACAACTCCGACGACATGAGCCGCGTGGTGCATCGCCTGCGGCGCGTGGTGAAAATCCTGGAATTGATCAACCAGCAGGTCAGCGTACTGGAGACGATGACAGCGCTCGACTTCCTCGAATTCCGCAACCACCTGCTGCCTGCCTCCGGCTTCCAGAGCAAACAGTTCCGCCTGATCGAAGCGAAGCTCGGATTGAAAATGCAGCAGCGCTACAAGTCCGAGTACTACAAGGCCACGCGGCGCGGCAGTTTGTCAGAGGCCGACCTGCAGGAGGTGGACCGGGCCGAAAGCGAGAGCACACTCAAGGATCTGATCGTCGAGTGGCTGGAGCGCATGCCATTCTTCGATGAAGCCTACTGGCACGAGTACAGGCGCTCCAGTGAACCGAACGAAGATGGCCGCCACCCGTTCTGGGTGGACTACCGGGCTGCCTACCAGAAAAGCCTCTCGCACTATGAAACCGGCCGGCTGGCCGAGTTCGACAGGGTCTTCTTCGATGAAGGCCGCGGCGACGTCTCTCCTGCCGCGATGCGGGCGGCCCTGTTCATCACGATCTATCGCAACCTGCCGATTTTCCACATGCCGTTCGAGCTGTTGAACACGCTCTCCGAGATCGACGAGCTGCTCTCCAACTGGCGTTACCGGCATTTCATGATGGTTCGTCGGATGATCGGCATTCGGGTAGGGACCGGCGGCACAAGCGGCGCCGGCTACCTCGAAGGGACGCTCAGCCAGCACTACGCCTTCAGGGAGATCACCGAAGTGGCTACGTTCCTGATCGAGAGGAGCAGGCGTCCTTCTTTGCCGAATGCCCTGAAGGAAAAAGTGAGCTTCAACGTCTAAAGAGGGTTTCACATGGAATACGACTGGCAGTACTCAGACGAGAATATGGACTGGCACGAGCTCTCGCACCTATATCTCATAGCGCCGCTCGGACAGAAATCTCCCGCCGATCTGCAAAAATCATTTTCGAACAGCATGTTCAAATGCTTCGTGTACGAGGACGGGAAACTGGTCGCCGCGGGCCGGGCGCTGGCCGACGGCGTGGACTGCTCCTATATTTGCGATGTGGCCGTCCACCCGGACTACCAGGGAAAAGGGTTGGGCAGGCAGGTGGTCATGAAACTGGTCGAGTTCTCGAAGGGTCACCGCAAGATCATCCTTTACGCCGCGGTGGGCAAGGAACCCTTCTATCTCAAGCTCGGCTTCAAGCGCATGGCGACCGCCATGGCGATCTTCCAGAACCAGGCCCAGGCGCTGGAGAATGGCCTGCTGGTCGATGAGCCATGAACCGGGTTTGGAAAATGGAGTGAACCGATGAAAATATCGTCCAAGGAATGGATTATCACCTGGGTAGCCCTGACTGTAGCAATTCTTGTAAATGCTGCCGGGTACATACTGGACCTGTATGACCGCTTCTGGTGGTTCGACGATGCCATACATGCCTACACCAGCTTTTCCCTGAGCCTCCTGCTCGCCCTGCTGCTCTATGGCAGAGTGCTCGACGGTGCCCGGACGCATTCCGTATTGTTTGTGCTGGCCGTTGCGGTCCTGGGTGGAGGCATTGGCGCTCTGTGGGAGATCGCCGAATGGGGCTATGACCAGTGGGTTCCGGAGAACGCCATCCTGGGCAAGACCGACACCATCATCGACTTGATCCTGGATACGATCGGGTCATTGGCTGCCGGGCTTGTGAGCCTTTGGATGATTCGATCCTCCTCAAAAAAGAGCTGAGCGCCCCATGGAAACATCAGAAACAGCGCTTACCCATGGACAGATCGCACTCTTGTGCCAGCGCGGGTTTGGATCTGGTTTTCAGATCGAGTCGATCCAGGCGCTCGGGGGTGGAACACTCAATACGGTGTATCTCATTACCTCTGCAGATCACCAGAAGATCGTCTTGCGCGTGGCGCCCCGGCAAACCGCTGGTACCTATTGGGAGGAAGCCTTCCTGATGCGTCGCGAGCATGCCATGCAGCCGTATTTTGCTCCCATCGCAGCGTGGATGCCCAAAACCCTCCTGATCGATTTCACGCACCAGATCATCGAGCGTGACTACATGTTCCAGTCGTTCATCGAGGGCGAGCGCTGGGACAATGTCATGAAGGAGCTGACCGACGAGGAAAATTTTCGTTTGTGGGGGCAATTTGGGAATATCCTGAGGCAAATCCATACGGTGCAGGGAGAAGCCTTCGGTCTGCCGCTCCCTGCCCTTCTCTTCACCACCTGGAGCCAGTTTGTGATCGAGCGCCTGGAACGCACACTGCGAACTGCGCAGGAGGACAGGCTGGACATCCCCCATCTTGCATCCCTCCTGGAATTCGTTCGTTCTCATCCTCAACCGCTGGATGAAATCCGTATTCCGCGCCTGCTGCACGGAGATCTATGGTTGTTCAATATCCTGATTTCGCGTGGAGAAAAAGGGCCCTCCATCGCAGGCATCCTGGATGCCGACCGGGCATGGTGGGGCGATCCCATGGCCGATTGGACCATGTTCATCCTGGCTCACACCGATCAGGAGGAAGGTCATTCCCGCTTCTGGCAGGCATACGGGCCGCCGGAAGATCCTTCAGGCTCGAGGTACCGGATACACGTGTATGATGTCATGCACGCCGCGACGGCATTCATCTGGGCTTCGAGGCATCGGGATGAAGAGACTGTCACGAAGGCAGGAGGAACTCTGGGTGGAGCCGCAGAGGCGCTTCCCGGGTTGCTTTAGAGACGTTAATCAAAGGCTTAGCACGGGTGACCTTTGAAGGGCTGGAGATTTTCATTAAGCGGCAGATTAAGTTCGAAGAATACATCCTGGTCGGCCATTCGTTCGGCAGTGTGCTGACCGCTCTACCCATCCGCGCCTGGTTCACAAGTCCGCAGCCTTTGTGATAAACAGCTCGCTAACCCGGCCACCCATACAATCTCAAGTAGATATCCTCACAAGACTACCTGTTTCGCGATGCACCGCGCAGATGGAGATGGTCTGTGACAAGTACGATCACGGTTATCAAGCATGCATTATTAATTGGTGTGACTCCTCACAACGAGGAGGCGTATAATTTGCTTGAGCAGCTTTGCCATCTCATTCGCCTGGCAGCAAAGAGGTTACGCGATAGAAAGTACAATGATCCCACCTATTTTCTGGCGGTTGCGAGGGACCTTCTGTTCCGGTTCCCCATCCCGACGCCACTCGTGATCTCCACAATTGTGAACTGCTATAGCATCCCGTTTGTTCCCGGGATGCAGATGGATGCTCTCAGCAATAAGGGTTGAATTGGCCATTACTCGTCCGTTAGCCGCGGATGATCCAAAGAAGGGCAGGATTTGATGAGTATCGAACGTCATTGTCCGGTTTGCGGTCAGCAAAATGCGAGAGCTCTGTTTCAACCGAAACGTTCGCCTGGACTTGTTTCAAAATGCCTGCATTGCAGCATGATTTACATTGCAAGTATCGAAGAAGATCATTCACTAATTTTTGATGGTCCGGTCACGTACGGTGATGTATCCCCAAAGATTCTAACAAGCTCCAATCTGGAAGATGTGAAGGACTTGTGGGAGTTTACGTTCCTGCCAAATAAAGAAGCTGAATGGCCCGCCTTGCGGGAAAACGCATTGGATGCCATGCAGCGGATCGAATCTCATATTCAAAAGCCGCCCTTGGAACGAAGCATCCTCGACTTTGGTTCAGGCTGGGGATTTTTTCTTGCCGTTGCCAAGGAACGCCAGTGGATCACTCTCGGCCTTGAGCCACTGACGACATGCTCCGTCTATGCACGCGCAACATTTGGACTTGATATTGTCACCAACACGCTCCGTGAAGGCTTACTTCCCCCCAATTCCTTCGATGTGATCACCTCCTTTCAGGTATTCGAGCATCTGCCATATCCGGAAAGGGATATACAGATCCTCGGCAAGGCACTTCGACCAGACGGCATCATCCTGATCGAAGTGCCCAACATCGAGACATGGACCGTACGGCTTTCAAAGGCGCGGCACCGCCATTTCGTGGAGGACCACATTAACTTTTTTTCTGAAAGGACTCTCGGCAGGCTTTTGGAGAAGAACGGATTTAAAGTGATGGACCGGTATCATCCCGTAAGACGCATGAGCGTTCGCCACCTGTTCGAACGCTGGATTCCCTCGATCATGCCTGCATCCATCGCGGGTACATTTCAAAACCTGCTGCGGAAAACAAGCCTGTGGGATCGAACTGTAGGCATAAATGTAAACGATATTCTCGGCATGGTTGCACGCAGGCTATGATTTGCTAGCATGTCACATTCTGGCTGATTCAACCGGTGACCCTCAGAAAGAGAAATGATAGGAAATGAACGAAAAAACGCCGTTGGACGCGATCCTGATCCACGGCATGGGACGCTCGCCGCTTGCCATGTCGATCCTGGCAGCCCGCCTGCAGAGAGCGGGCATCCGTCCGCACCTGTTTGGCTACTCGGTGACCTTCGAGCGGCTGGAAGAGTGCGTCCGCAGGCTGGAGAGCTTCATCAGGCGCCGGATCCAAACAGAGGAGTACATCGTCGTCGGGCATTCGTTTGGCGGTGTATTGACACGGGCTACGCTGCCACGCCTGGTCCACAAGCCGGCAGCCTGCTTCCTGCTCACCTCCCCGACCTGTGCCTGCCGGGCGGCGCGCATGATCACGCCGCATCCCATCGCCCGGATTTTAGGCGGTGAGATCGGGCAGCTCCTCGCCAGCGAGCAGTTCATGGACTCCCTGCCAGTGCCGGAGGTACCCACCAAGATCTATGCCGGGACCGGGGGCCCGCGCGGTCGCTACTCGCCGTTCGGGGATGAACTTAACGACGGGGTGCTGACGGTCGACGAGACCGTTCTACCGAGTGTTCCCATGGAAACCGTTCCCATCGTCCATACCTTCATCATCAACTCGAAATTCGTTGCCCAGGACATTGTAAAGGTCGCCAGGGAGAAGAGATCCCAGCATGCCCATCCTTTCTGTTGAGATCGTGACACGTCCTGGGGAATCCCTCCGCCTGGGGCTCGCCCGGGAACTGGCATACCGTACCGGCGAGATCTTTGGCTCGGAACCCGGCGGCACCTGGGTCAAAGTCCATCTTTTGACCCGGGACGGATATGCGGAAAATGACGGTACAACCGAGGAGAGCTTCCCTGTGTTTGTATCTGTCCTGAAAGCGAAGCTGCCCGTCCCGGAAGATCTCCAGGAAGAGGTGGCGAGACTGACCGACGCGGTGGCACAGGTCTGCGACCGGCCCAGGGAAAACGTTCATATCATCTACCAGCCGGAAGGCGCCGGGCGGGTCGCGTTTGGCGGCAGGCTCGTGCGGGGCTGATCCATCTGTGTACAACAAAGAGGAATCCATGAATCCATCGGATGTGTTTGGACCGGAATTGCAGAAGGAAATGATTCAGTTCGCTCAAGACCTGGTCCGGATCAAAAGCTATTCCGGCCAGGAGGAGCAGATCATCCGATTTATCGAGCAGAGAATGAAAGCTCTCGGCTACGATGAAGTCATCATCGACTCGATGGGCAACCTGCTTGGAAGGATAGGCAATGGCGGGAAATCGATCCTGTTCGACTCACATGTGGATACGGTCGAGGTGAACGACGAGAAGGAATGGGAAATTCCACCCTTCAGCGGGGAGATCGTGGATGGGTACCTGCATGGCCGCGGCTCCGTGGACATGAAATCCTCGGTCGCCGCCTCTATCTATGCGGGAGCGGTCGCCGGACGGATGGGCCTCGCCTCCGATAAAACAGTATACGTCTCCTGCACCGTGTTCGAGGAGGACTGCGATGGCGAAAACCTGAAGCACCTGTTCCGGGAGCTCGATCTCAAGCCGGGGTATGTCGTGATCTGCGAGCCGTCCAACAACCAGATTGCCATCGGGCATAAGGGCAAGGCCCAGATATCGATCAAGACCCGCGGCGTGTCCGCTCACGGGTCGGCGCCCGAAAAAGGGGTCAACGCCATCTATGAAATGGCTGAGATCATCCGGCGCGTGGAGCAGGCCAACCTGGAGCTGATGAAAAAGGGAAAGCCACGCGGCACGCTGGTTATGTCAAGGATCTCGAGTGTCAGCGCCTCTCTCAACGCGGTCCCAGCGGAGTGTGAAGTGTATCTGGATCGACGGACAGTTCCCGGCGAAACGGAAGACGATATCCGCCGCGAAATGGACCAGCTCATCGAAGGCAAACACGCCACCTGGGAGGTGGGCACGCTCCACCGCAAAAGCTGGAGCGGGCTGGACATCCACTACGAGCCATTCCATTCCGCCTGGAAGATCGACACCGATCACGAGCTGACCCGGGCCTGTAGGGCCGCCTACCAGGAAACGTTTGGCGCGGCGCCCACAAACTTCGATTTTTGGGATTTCAGCACCAACGCCGTCACACCGGTCAGCCTGGGAATTCCCACCATCGGCTTCGGCCCGGGAGAATACAAGCTGGCCCATATGCGGAATGAGCGCTGCGAAGTCACCCAGATCCTGGACGCGTGCAGGTTTTACACACAATTAATCGACAAAATTTAAGGTACCCGCCTGAGCTAGACAAAATGATACACTCGGAATAGCGAACAAGTGTTCTGATATACTAAGATGTACCCATGCTGACGGAACCAAAAACAAAACCGGACATGCCCGATTGCATCGAGGAGGTGAAGCGCTACATCCGGGAGCACATCCACGAGCCGCTGGAGCGGGAAAGGCTGGCGGCGGTGGCCGGGTTTTCCATCCCCCACTTCCACCGCGTCTTCACCGCCCATGTTGGCGAGAGCGCGGCCGCCTACGTCCGCCGTCTGCGGTTGGAGCGCGCCGCCCGCAAGCTGAGGATGGGAGCTGTGGACATCACCGAGGTGGCGCTGGCCGCCGGCTACGACTCGCATGCCGCCTTCAGCAGGGCCTTCAGACAGCAGTTTGGCATGAGTCCCAGCGAGTTCCGCCAGCTGGGCTGCAGCGCAGCCACCCAACTTCTGAGGAAAGGATAGGACATGATCAAAATTAAACTTACCAGTGTCTCGATCGATGACTACGACAAGGCTCTGAAATTTTATACGGAGGTTATGGGTTTCCAGAAGAAGCGGGACATGCCTCTTGGTGAGGGCGCCCGCTGGATCACCGTGGTCTCGCCATTGGAGCCGGACGGCACCGAGCTGCTCCTCGAGCCCAACGCCGGATACCCGGCCATGAAAGCTCTCAAAGAAGCCCTCGTCAAGGATGGGATGCCCTTTACCGCCTTCGAGGTCGAGGATATCCAGGAGGAATATGAGCGCATGCGAAACTTGGGCGTCGAGTTCACCATGGAACCGACCAATATGGGCCAGGCCACTGCCGCAGTCCTGGATGACACTTGCGGCAACCTGATCCAGATATATCAGGTAACCGGCTAACGAGCAGGTCATCAGTTAAAACTGCGGAGGGCTCACACCTCCGCAGTTTTTAGTTTGCAAGTACACTCGGACAGAGTCCCTTCATGCGGCAGGAATAGTATGCCATATAAGTTTGTACAACATAGCCAGGATTATTCCGATCTCGCCAGCGGCCGGGTGTTTTATAGCCTGCCGGGCCACCCGGCTTTTCCCGTCCGGCTGGC
>DASUOS010000402.1:0-7224 GCA_036276515.1 Anaerolineales bacterium
GACTTGATGCATTTAGACATAGTGCCCTCCCGAGGACTATATCTCTACTCTCTCATCGCTGGTCTTCCCGGGTCACTCTGAGCGAATCGAAGAGTCTTCTTCACTAACATTCCAGACTCTTCGATCGCGTAAGAGCGCTCCATCAGAGTGACATGAAACCTATTCCTTCCCCAACAATTGCTTGGCCAGTTTGACCGCGCCGACCGCGTCTTCGGAGGTGCCATCGGCTTTGATTTTCTCGGCCCAGTCCTTGGTGATCGGCGCGCCGCCGACCAGGACTTTGATGCGCGGGCGCAGTCCTTCCTTGTCCAGCTCCTCGATCACTTCGCGCTGGCGGACCATCGTTGTGGTGAGCAGGGCGGACATGCCGATGATCTGGGCGTCGATCTCGAGCGCCTTCCTGATGATGTTCTCAGCGGGCTGATCCACCCCCAGGTCGGTGACTTCGAAGCCGGAAGCGGCAAGCATCGTCCCTACCAGGGTCTTGCCGATCTCGTGGATGTCGCCTTCGACGGTGGCCAGCACGACGCGCCCCATGGTCTCACGTGCCTCGCCGAGCTTCAGCAGTTCGGGCTCCAGCGTGGCAACTGCGGCCTTCATCGCCTCGCCGGCCATCACCAGCTCCGGCAGGAACGCTTCGCCCTTGCCGAACTGGTCGCCGATGTAATTGACGCCGACCACGAATCCCTTGGTGATCGTCTCGAGCGGATGCATCTGCAGCTCGATGGATTTCTGCGCCAGCTCCACGGCAATCTCAGACTCGCCGTCGATAATGCTCTGTGCCATCTGCTTGTATAGTTCATCGATTTGAACGTTTTCGATCATCGTGCAATCTCCTTATTTCTTTGTTTTCTTCAGCAGGGGTGAGACCTGTTCTTCTTTATCACGTAATAGTTCAGACGGAATACCCAGGTATTCCTCGAGCCACTTGCCCGACTCCATGACATGCTCGATGGATTTTTGCGCAGCGCGGTCGGCATCGCCCTTCTTGAGCGCTTCCACAATGGCGACATGTTCCTTATACGTGCTCATCATGCTGTCCTCGATCAGCTCGGGATAGCGGAAGAGCGCCTCATACAGCAGCCAGTCCGGGAAGGCATTGGAGACGACCGCGTACAGCTTGACCAGCAGGTCGTTTCTCGTGGCTTCGGCGATGGCGGAATGGAACTCGCGGCTCGACTGGCGCTCGGAGGAGACTTCCTTGAGGGTATCATGCCGCTTCATCCTCTCGAGCACCCGTTCCAGGGCCGTGATCTGCTCCGGGGTGATATTGCGAGCCGCCTCCTGGGCGATGACCGCTTCGAGCACCAGCCGCAGACCATAGGCTTCCACCACATCCTGGGTCGACATCTCCCGGACGCGCACGCCCCGATAGGGGACACGCTCCGCCAGCCCGGCCGAGACGAGCAAGTCCAGCGCCTCGCGGACGGGGGTCATGCTGACGCCCAGCTGTGTGGCAATATCGTCCTGCCGCAGCCAGTCGCCGGGTTTATATGTGCCCGAGATGATCTTCTCGTGCAGAACATCGAAAATATCCTCTTTAAGAGGCCGTTTTTGGATTAATTCAGATTCTTCGGTTGTCGGGGGGGTACTTAGCATCGAACACCTTTGGGTTGGATGCCATTATATATTATATATAATTTTTAGTACAGACGTTTTCCAGAGTGACAATTGTCATGTCTTTTGAGAACCTTGTGAAAGTTCCAAACCTTTGCGCAATTCCACCCTGGGACCTTCCCGCAGCATCCAGGCCAGTGGAGAAGCCACCAGGACCAGACCGGTTGTCATCAGCAGGACAGTTGGAAAGCCATACTTCTCGGCCAGTGGTCCCGTCAGCAGCATACCCAGCGCGCCCGACGAAAAGATAAAGCCCAGGATCAGGCCCGAGGCCAGCGCCATACCGCCGGAAATCATCCGCTGGGCCAGCACGACCATAATGCTGTGGACGGAACCCGTACATGCGCCTGCGAGAGGGATCAGCAGGTACAGCCACGGCGACCAGCCGATCCGGCTCATGATGTAGATGGGCAGGGCTGCCAGCAGCAGCGCAACCGCGGCTACCTTGCGCTTCGTGAATCGATCGCCAAAGTGACCGCCGATCACGTTCCCCAGCGCCGAGCCACCCATGAACAGGCCTGCGATGTTACCGTAGGTCACGGCGCTTAATCCCAGGTCCTTTAGGTACTTGGGAACAAAATTGATCATATTCGCCTGCGACCAGGACTGCAGGGTCGCTACGATCGCCAGGAGAACAATAAAGCCGATACTCGCCTGCAAACGGATTCTGCCATCTCCCTGCGCCGGCCGGGGATGCGGACGGTTGGCACGCAGCTGGTAGGCTACGGCCAGGCCGATCGGGATCGAGACAATAGGCAGGATCACCAGCCAGGGCAAACCCAGCCGCGCCAGGATCAACCCGGTGATCACAGGGCCGATGAAGTGTCCGAGCTGCCCGGCCATGAAGAACAGGGAGGTGGCCGTTGTCTCCCGGCCGGCCATGCGGTCGCGTCCCTGCAGGGTGGCCTGGACCGTGCCGACCGGATGAAAGGCAGACGAACCGAGGGCGGCAACGATCAGGCAGAACAGCCCGCCCGCACCGGGAATGAGGACCGCACCGGAGTAGAAGACCGTCATCCACAGCACGCCGCCGGCTGCCAGCCAGCGCGGTCCCACACGGTCCGACATCCAGCCGAAGAAGGGCTGGGTCAAGGCCGAGGCCCAGATGTAGATCGTCGAAATCAACGCGATCTGTGTTTCGGTTAACCCAAGATAGGTGAGCAGGACCGGACGGCTGGCGTTGAACACATCCACGATGAAATGACTGAACGCCACGGAGGAGAAGAGCGAGTCAAAAATTAAAGACATGAGCGATGTTCGATTTTGGATTTACGATTTTCGATCGATGATTTCAGATTGTTGATAGAGATGGTGCCGCTCGATATAGTCACATACGGGGAGCGGGACATAGTAGCGGAAGGGTTGTCCATTGGCGATGCGGCTGCGGATCTCGCGCGAGGCGATCTCGAGAAGCGGCGCATCCACATAATGGATCTTGGAGCTGATCCCGGGTAGTTCCCGCTCCAGATGTTCGAGGTTCGGCTGCTCACCAGGACGGCGCATGACTCCCACCCAGTGACTGGCATACAGCAGTTCCTTCGGCTTGTGCCAGGTGGGCAGATCGCGCAGGGAGTCGCCGCCGATGATCGGCGTGATGTCGGCATCCGGATATTGCTCGGAGACGGCCTCCAGGGTATCCAGGGTGTAATGCGGACCCGGCCGGTCCAGCTCAAGGCGCGAGAGCTCGAAGGACGGGTTATCGGCAATGGCAAGATGGACCATGGCCAGCCGGTGTTCGATGGAGGTAATCGACTGGTCCTGTTTGTGCGGGGGATCGGGTGTCAGGACCCACAACAAACGGTCGAGCCCCAGCTGCCACTGTGCCTCGGAGGCCAGGATCAGGTGCCCGAGATGGGGAGGATCGAACGTCCCGCCAAACAGACCGATCTGCTGCCGTGCCATACGGGAAGTATAACGCGTTCTTTTCCTTCTCACTTGAAACAATTTTGCTTCGGCGGTACAATGCTTAGCAAAAAGGCCTATTTGCTAAGCAAGGAGAGACTATGGCGCTTCCTTCCGTAAAAGTGAGCAATCGCTACCAGATTGCCGTTCCCCAGCATGCACGGAAGCGGCTCAAAATAAAGAGCGGCGACCGCCTGCTGGTAGACGTTCAGGATGGCATGATTGTGTTAATGCCCGAGCCGCAAAACTACAGCCAGGCTCTTGCAGGCCTGCATAGTGAGATTTGGGAAAAAACAGGCGAGTATATCCTCGGGGAGCGGCAGGCATGGACCGACTCGTCCAAAAGCTGACCAGGCTGGGCCTGGTCGGTATCGATACACCTTTATTCATCTACCATCTGGAAGCGAACAAAACATACTCAGCGTTAACGCAGAAATGTTTTTCAAGTCTGGAGGGCGGAAAATGGCGGGGGATTACATCGGTGATCACACTCATGGAAATCAGCGTTCATCCCTGGCGAATGAGGCGTGAAGATGTGGCCCGAAAATATGAGACGTTACTGATGAACTTCCCCAACCTGGAGATCGTCGACATCGACCGCGATATTACCCGGCTGGCGGCCCAACTACGAGCCCGCTACGACGTTCGCCCGCCTGACGCCATACAGATTGCAGCCTGCCTGGCGATGGGTGCAAATGGCTTTGTCACCAACGATCGCCGTTTATCCGTACTACAATCCCTTACCGAGATTCTTATCCTGGATGATTTCCTGGATTAATTCCTTGATCGCTGTTCCCAGGTGCCGGATGGTTTGGGTTGTTACTGGTTTACTTTGAGTATTTTCACCTGTGCATTCTCATACACAAGGGTCCACAGCAGGCTGGGCTGGTCGAACTTGTTGATCCCATCCCCGGCGTAATACAGGCGCTCGAGGGGACCCACGTAAATATAGTCGACATCATATTGACCCAGCAGTCGCTGTAAATATTCCTCGTCGGTTGTGGTGAACATGGCATTCACATCCTGGATGCGTCTCTCGATCACCTGCCCCGGCAGGATGGAGCGCTGCTGCTTCTGGTGCCAGTCCCAGCCGATCACAGACGGCAGCCCGGTATAGATCGAGACACGCGAGCCCCAGCGATAGAGAGGGGTGCTGGCTTCCAGGACGGTCGGGATGCCGCGCACGTTCTGCCTTAACCATTCTGTGGCCTGCCTGTCAAACTCCAGTGTCACAGGACGGCCATCGTCAAAGTAGACGGACGTCCGCATATAGTCGGTGCCGTTCAAGGTGCTGGAGAAGCTCTCGGGGAAGCGATCCCTCATCCGGACCGGCGCGGCGGTCAGGGGATACAGGAAGCAGGCTGCGAGAAGAAGACTGAATGCCATCCACCAGACACGCGAACCTGTACCTGTATTGGACCGGCGGTTCATTTCATACGCCGCTGCGACGCGCGGGGTCCAGGCGGTTCCCTCTTCCGGTTCCGGCAGGCGAATCCGTTTGGCGGGGCGCTCCCTCTGGAAACGTTCCGCCAACTGTGACAACGCCACTGCCGATGCTACCGCCCACAGCACCCAGACCTGCAGATAGAACTTGAAGACCGTGTTCATCCGGCTGATGTCGCCTTTGATGACCAGCACCTCGACCACGGCAGTCAGGATCAACCCGAGGCCGATCATCGACAGCAGCAACTGCCGCGCCGGATGAGTAGGCCGGCTGAATAAAAGCAGGGCGCTCCACAGGGTCAGGAACAGGGCCAGGCCAATCACCGGCTTGACGAACAGAACCAGCAGAACAATGGCAAATGCCAGTTTGCCGATATCCACGGCCAGTTGATAGGAGGGCTGGCGGTAGGTCAAATGCTCGATCCGTTTGTTCAGCCTCGCCGGCTGCCGCCAGTATTTGATCTTCAACCGGGCAGTACGAATGAGCGGATTGTGTCCATGGCCACGCATGAATTCATCGAACAGGTACGAGACGATCATGAACAGGAAGAAACCGTGGATCAGCAGGTACGCCCACAGCGGGGTCTGGGACCCCTTCCACAGCTCGATGCCAAAATTACTGCCGGCGTAGTGGCTGTGGAACGGCTGGAAGAACAACCGGCCGGCCAGGACGATCAGGATGAACTGGAGACCTGCCGTCCAGAGCACATCGACTTCGAGCCGCCCCTGCCGGGTAGAGGCGCGGATCACGAGCGCCGCGCCGACAAGCACCGTATAGGTCGGGAAATCCCAGGTGTTGACCGGCCACAGCGCCCCGGTTGTGAGCGCCAGCAGGGCCAGCGTCAGGATCTCGGCCGGATCCCGCCACCACCGCGCCCTGTCCCGCCGCCAGTCGAGGATGACGTTCAATGCCAGTGCCAGTACAAGGATCGTCAGCGGCAGGGCCATCATGTGGGCATGCAGGTCGCCGAAGAGGAAGGTGAAGAACGGCAGCTCATTGATCGGTCCCGCTTCGCCCTCCGCAGGTGGAATGATGCGGGTAGAGTTCCAGTACCACCACTCCGTGCGGACGCCGGGCAGGTCCCGTTCGGTCAGCCAGCGGTTCAGTCCGTCGCTGAGCTGGGTGAATTTCACCAGCGTCGAGACTTCCCCTCCCGGCTGGAACTCGCTCATCTCGCGCAGCCCGTTGACGATCAGCTTCACCTGCCCGAGGTTGCCGATCACAGCCACGAAGAGCGCCCCAGATAACCCAGCCAGGACCAGACGTTTGAAATTGAACTGGCGTACGGCTGTGAAATTCAACGCGACCGTAAAGGCCCCCGCAGCCGTCATGGCAAACAGGGTCGGCACGGCCAGGTTGTAGGCGATGTACGGAACGATCCCGGTCAGATGGATCAGGGTCGCGACCAGCACGAAGCCGAAGTAGTAATAGTTGATGTAGCCGCCCGTGAACCAGGGATCATAGGATGGGAAGTAGGGTGTGCGGGTGATGGCGGTGAAATAGGCCAGGTCCATGGGCTTTTCGCCGCCCATGCCCGGGTGCCAGAGATCGGGGTTGCGGAAACGGATGTACAACAGCAGGCCAAAGAACAGCCAGAAGACCACCTCTTCCAGCGCCAGCAGTTTCCAGTTCGCCTGGAAGAAGGTCTTCAGCTCCTCCCAGCGCGGGCGCGAGAGGAGCAGCAGGGATGCAAATACAAACAATAACGCCACCAGCAGGATCACCCACCAGGTGAACGGCACGATCCGCAGGCTGGCCAGCCACCAGCTGCCCCAGGCGACGATCAGCAGCCCGAGCGATTTGCTGAGGATATAGCCGCGGTCTTTGAGACGCCGGAAGGCTGTCAGGGTAAGCGGCAGGGCCAGCAGCCCGATCAGCTCCACGAGCAGGAACCAGGCCAGGACCGGGTTGCGGCTGCCCCAGCTGTTCTCGTTCACCCCGGCGCTGGAGCGCAGCGCTGCTTCTTCATAGAGCGCTTGTTCCTGATTGTCCAGCATCAACATGCCTGGCGCGTTACTGGCCTGGAGAGGCGTCAGGTGCAGGACCGAGTCCCAGGGGATCCCTTCACCGAGAAGCCTGCGGGCTGCTTCCGGATCGAACGCGGCCGTCTTTTTGAAGATCTGCACGCGCGGGTGGTCATAGACGCTGAACGATTCCTCGGCGTTCTGGTCGTTGATCTGCATTCCCAGAATGGTCGGATAGGAGGTGAATTCCTTAACGCGCTCGAAGCCCAGCTTTTCATTGAACAACAGTTGGTAGTA
>DASUOS010000403.1:0-10969 GCA_036276515.1 Anaerolineales bacterium
AATACGCCACGAATAAAATCTGGCTTCCGCCGCCCTCCAGCTAACCCCTGGGTGAGGCGGCGGGACTGCTTAAGGCAATTGCAGTCAACACAGTGGTTCAGAGCTGTTGTGCTTTGGCTGTTTTTGTTTGCAAAAAATCAATTGTTGTCGCTTTGGTGCTTCGTTGCCAAAGAGTATCCTGGGCAAATTGCCTTCACAGGCGAAGCACGCCGCAATGCGGCAGTGTGGACCAAAACGAAAGGAAAGAATGACCGGACAGTATTACTCTCATCTCAACCCGAAATGCGACTCGGGCGTGTTTGAAGAAAAAGGCGGCTGCGGCGTATTCGCCCGCGAGCCGATCAAGAAAGGCGAGCTGATCTGCCTGTGGGGCGGACGGATCGTAGCAGAGCACGAGCTCGACCCGAACATGGATTACTTCACCCAGCGCATCCTGCAGATCGAGGAGGGCCTCTACCTCGAAGCGCCCCTGCCCCTGGAGCCCACCGACTGCTTTAACCATTCGTGTGAGCCGAATGTCGGTTTCACAGGACAGATCGGTCTGATTGCCATGCGTGACATCCATGCCGGCGAGGAGATCAATTTCGATTACGCCATGTGCGATGGGTCGAATTACGATGAGTTCGACTGCTACTGCGGTAGTGAGACTTGCCGCGGCCGCGTCAAAGGCACCGACTGGTCCCGCCCGGAGCTCTGGGAGAAATATGACGGCTATTTCATGCCGTACCTGGCGCGGCGCATCGAAGCGATCAAAGCCAAGCTGCCCGCCGCCGTCTGACACCAGCCAAAAATACAAAACACGGATTGCGAGGATGATTGTACAATCAGCGCAATCCGTGTTTATGTTTTACAAGTCATTTGCCTTTCGCATCTACATTGCTGCCCTGGTTCTCCGGCTGATCCCGGTCCTCCTGGCGCGCGGGCTGGGGATCGGCCTCGACGATATGTTCCAGTATGACATGCTGGCGCGCAGCCTGGCAGAAGGCAACGGCTTCCGCTGGTACGCCAAGGAGGACTTGAACCAGCTGGCAGCCTTCGTGGATTTCGACCTGTCATCGGTGGAGGAATACGATCCTGAAACCGGTATCCCCACCTCGTTTCGGGCACCCTTCTATCCCGCGTTTTTGGCGCTGGTCTACTTTATCAATGGCACGGATTTCTCACGCTTCTTCGCCGCCCGTCTGGCTCAGGCGATCTTGCTCGGTGCGCCGCTGGCACCGTTGACCTATCTGGTCTCTAAAAAATTGTTTCCCTCAGGAACAGAGAGCCAGGGGGTAGGGGTCAAGGGGGAGCGCTCTGCCCGTATCGCTGCCTGGACCGTCGCCGGGTATCCGATGCTGCTCGTCTACCCGCTCGGGCTGGGCACGGAAAATCCTTTTTTTGTTCTCCTGCTTGCTTCCACCCTCTTTCTTCTCAAGTCCATCGAAAGACCGGCAGCCGCGAGCCTGTTGTTTTCAGGCCTCTTCCTCGCTCTCACAACCCTCACTCGTTCTGTCATACTTCCCTTTGCCCTGGCTGCTTTTTTTCTCCTGTTCTATCTGCATCGCAGCAAGGCGCTTCTGGCCTTCCTGTCCTTCTTCCTCGTTGTCACTCCCTGGGTTGTGCGCAACTCGCTCCTGCATGGCAAGCTGACCGGTATCGAGACGTCCATGGGCTACAACCTGTATCTTGGCTACCACCCGGACGGAAATGGTTCATTTGTCTTCGGTCCCTCGCTCGATCTGCTGACCATTCTGGACGACGCCGAACGTGACCGGATCGGTACTGAGAAAGCCATGGAGTTCATAAAAGCCCAGCCTGAGAGATTCTTTCCGCTGGCGATCAACCGGCTTGGCTTTTTCTTTGGCCTGGAAAAACGGGTGTTGATGTACTTTTATTCGAACAACATCATTGGGTTTGTTCCCTTGCCCGTTTTATTGGCCATTGCCGCCATTCTGTTATTGCCGTTCGTGTTCATCGCCCCCTCCGCTGCGCTGGGACTTTCCCTGCTGCGCCGGAAGCCGGAACACATTCTGCTGGTACTTCTGTTCGTCGGATACATTCTTCCCCACATCTTTATCCTCTCGGAGGACAGATTCCATCTGGCGCTCGTGCCTTACATGGCTATCCTGGCTGCCCAGGTCTGGCTACAAGGGTTGATCCCGTTGAAGGACCTCTGGCACGAATCACAGCTCGGAAAAACAATTGTCCTGTTTTCCGTCCTGGCGGCATTCCTCCTTGTAGCCAACTGGGGCGTTGAGCTCATCCGCGACGCAGATAAAATAACGCAATTACTCGGCCCCAATGGCAACCAATCCCACTTCCCCTACTAACCCCTGCCCCTCACCCCTCTATCTATGAAAACTCTCCTCGGCGAACGCCTCCATTTCGACTGGAAAGTAGTCACCATCACGGTCGTTTCCACGCTGTTGTTGATGCTGGATTACTATCACCGGATCACGCCCTACAAATACTGGGACCGGGTGATTTTGTATCTCATCATCCCGTTGCTCTTTATCATCGTTCTTTTCCGCGAGAACCCGAAAGAGTTTGGATTTACCCTTGGTGACTGGAAGGCCGGGCTGGTCATCACGGGAGTCGGGATCCTGTTCATGGCGCCCATCATTTACTTCCTGGGACAGGGCGATGCTTCGATGCAGGAGTATTACAAGCCGCACACGGTCGGGCTGCCGTGGACCACGTTCCTGGACCTGATCGGCTGGGAGTTCATCTTCCGCGGCTGGATCCTGTTCGGCTATGCGCGCAGATTCGGGCCGGAAGCGCTCTGGCTGCAGGCAGTCCCGTTTGCGATCGCCCACATCGGCAAGCCTGAAATCGAGACGCTTTCCACGATCTTTGGCGGCTTTGCCTTCGGCTGGGTCGCCTACCGGACCAAGTCCTTTGTCTGGCCGTTCCTGATCCACTGGTTCATCGCAACTTTTATTATCATTGTTTCAGCAGGATTGTTGTAGAAAGTAGTATACCGAGAGTAGAGAATAGGGAGTAGATGATGAAATACACTCTCCGCCCCGCCCGCGAAACCGATAACGCCGCGATCAAGGGACTCATCCATTCATCAGGGATCAATCCTATGGGCCTGGATTGGAGGCGATTCATCGTCGCCGTGGACGATCGGGACCAGGTCATCGCCACCGGGCAGATCAAGCCGCACGGAAAAGACGTTCTCGAGCTGGCGTCGATCGCCGTGGTACCCGAATGCCAGGGGCGGGGCCTCGCCCGGGCGATCATCGAGCAACTTCTTAAGGACAGCCCGCGGCCGTTGTATCTCACCTGCATCTCCTCGCTGGGACCGCTCTACGAAAAGTTTGGATTTCAGGCCGTGGACTATGCCGATATGCCGCGTTATTTCCAGCGCATCAGCAAACTGGCAGGACTGGTCTTCCTGCTGGCAAACCAGGGCGAACACCTTCTTGTGATGAAGTTGCAGTAAAATACAGGCCATGCAAAGTCTTCGATCTGTCCTCTACATGGCATCCGGCATTCTCCTGGGATTATTCCTGGCCGCGCTGGTCTGGATCGTCGCCCGGACCCCGAGCGGTGAAGCGGTGACACTGCGGCCGGTCCCCACCCAGAGACCCATGATTGTGCATATCACCGGCGCCGTGCCGCGCCCGGGTGTTTACGCTCTGCCGCAGGGAGCCCGTGTACAGGATGGTATCTCGGCAGCCGGGGGTTTCCTGGCCGAGGCTGAAAAGACGAATATCAATCTGGCGCAGGCTCTCGAAGACGGGGAGAAGATCGACATCCCCTTCATCGAAGGAGCATCGCCCGTCCTGGCCACGCCTCTACCGGAAGTAGAGACGATCACCACCGAACTTGTCAATATCAACACTGCTTCCATTGCAGAGCTCGATACGCTTCCGGGCATTGGCCCCACAACTGCCCAGAAGATCATCGACTACCGCGAGCAGAATGGTCCCTTTGTCAACATCGAAGATATTGTGAATGTGTCGGGTATCGGTCCGGCTTCCTACGAGCGGCTCAAGGACCTGATCACCGTCGGTCCCTGATCTTGGCTATCCACAATCCAGGCGAGCCAGGAACGAATTTGTACCAGGCGGGTTAATCTAGCTGGATTCCAAATATGCTTCCCGAAAGAAGAAACAAGACAGCCCAGGGACGCCTGTCTCCTCTCACCAAACTGGCCTATGGAGCCGGGGATTTTGGATTCTCCTTTAACGATACTGCACTGGGCGTCTTATTCGCCATATTTCTTGTGGATGTCGTGGGACTTGCCCCCCGCCTCGCCGCACTGGCTGTGTTTATTGGAAAATCATGGGATTACATTAACGACCCGCTCATTGGTCACATTGCCGACCGGACCCGGACGCGCTGGGGTCGACGGCGCCCCTATCTGCTATTCGGCTTCATTCCCTTTGGTATCGCCTTTGCAATGATGTGGTGGCGTCCGCCATTGGAAAGCCCTCTGGCACTAACAGCATATTATGCAATGGCCTATTTCATCTATGACACGATACTGACGATTGTCTCCATGCCATATCTGGCGCTGACGCCCGAGCTGACCCAGGACTATGATGAGCGCACATCCCTGACCAGTTATCGTATGGCCTTCTCATTGCTTGGCGGGCTCGTCGCTTTTATCGTGCCGCTGATGATCATTGGGACCATGCGGCCGGAGAATGCCGACCGTGTCTTCCGGATGGGGTTGATCTTTGCTACCGTTTCCGCTCTTCCGCTCCTGATTACCTTCTATGGAACCCGCGAAAAGGAAGAATACAAGCACCAACACCAACCAGGGCTGAGCGAGTCCCTGAAGGCTGCCCGCAGCAACCGTCCCTTCGTCTTTGCGGCGGGTATCTTCCTCTTCACCTGGACGGCCATCGAGATCATTCAGAACATGCTGTTGTTCTTTTTGAAATATCGCATGCAGCTGGAAGCCGAATCGGATATCGTTGCAGGTGCAGTTTTTATCACAGCCTTGGTCGTCCTGCCATTCTGGGTCTGGGCTTCGCACAGGACGGATAAACGAAAATCCTATATTTATGGGATGGTCTTCCTTTCGGGGGTCATGCTTACCATGGTATTCATCGATCCATCCCTCGGATTCAATGCCGTACTTGCGCTGGCGTCGCTGGCCGGGGTGGGCATCTCCGCCGTTCATGTGCTGACCTGGGCAATCATCCCGGACGCTGTGGAGGTGGACGAACTGCAAAGCGGGGCGCGCCACGAAGGCATGTTCTACGCCCTCGTGGCACTGTTTAAAAAAGTTGCGTCTTCAATCTCCATTCCCCTAACCCTGCTCGTGCTGGACTGGAGCGGATTCGTCTCGAATGCGCCCAGGCAGACAGAATCGGCTGTTTGGGCCATTCGCATCCTGATCGGGCCAATCCCCTCCGTCCTGCTGCTCGCGGGCATCGTCTTTGCAATTTATTATCCCCTCAGCCGCGACTCGCATGCGGAAACGAGAAAAAAGATTGCGGCGCAGCGTGAAGCGCCTGCGGATTGAATCAACAGCCCGGCTTTGATCGCCGGGCTGTTCCTTTATTGTTCCCGCCCATCCCACATGGACCAGGAGCGTCCATCACGGGCGAGCAGCTCATCCGCTTCCCTGGGTCCCCAGGTCCCCGGCGTATAGAAGGTGAGCGGCTCCTTCCCTGCCTCCCAGGCCTGCATGATCGGGTCGATGATTCCCCAGGCAGTCTCCACCTCGTCGGCGCGGGTGAAGAGCGCCGCATCACCGGTCATCGTATCGAGAAGCAGGCGCTCGTAGGCATCCGGAAGCGCCGTTTTACCAAACGATTCATCATAATGAAATTCCATATCCACCGAGCGAAGCTGGGCTACCGTGTCGGGTGCTTTGGCCTCGAACCGCCAATGGATTCCTTCATCGGGCTGCAAGAACAGCACTAGGATATTGGACTTCATCCCGCCATCCGAGTGAAAAAGCATCTGCGGCGGCTTCTTGAACTCGATCACCACCTGTGACAGCTTCTCCTTCAGGTTCTTTCCCGATCGCAGGTAGAACGGCACACCCTGCCAGCGCCAGTTATCCACGTACAAACAGACCGCGCCATAGGTTGCTGTGGCCGAATTGCTCCGGACCCCTTCCTCGTCACGGTAGCCCTCATACTGGCCACGGACGGTCGCCCGCTCCACTTCGCTGGCCTTCATCGGATTGATTGCGCTCAGCACTTTCACTTTTTCATTGCGCAGCGCGCTGGCGTCGAATGCGACCGGCGGTTCCATGGCAACCAGCGAGAGCAGCTGCAGCAGATGGTTTTGGAACATATCCCGCAGCACACCCACCTGGTCGTAGAACTTGCCGCGATGCTCCACGCCGACCGTCTCTGATACTGTGATCTCCACGTGATCGATATAGTTGCGGTTCCACAGCGGCTCGAAGATCGTGTTCGCAAAACGCGTCACGAGGATATTCTGGACCGTCTCCTTGCCGAGATAGTGATCGATGCGGTAGATCTGCCTCTCATGTAACGTTCGGTGGATCTGTTCGTTCAGCTGCTGCGCCGACTCGAGGTCGGTGCCGAACGGTTTTTCGATCACCACTCGTCGCCAGCCATGGGTCTCCTGCAGATGATGGGTATCGCCCAGCAGGTCGATGATCTTGGGAAAGGCGCCGGGCGGGGTCGCCATGTAATAGATACGGTTGCCTTTCTCTCCCTGCCATTTCTCCAGAAAATCATTTAATTTTTCGAAACTCTCATGATCGTATCCACCTTTGACATACTCGATGTGGGAGGCGAAATCGATCCAATCATTGTCGGTATACTCCGCCCGCGAGTGCTCCTTCATCCCTTCCTTGAGGTGAGCACGGAACGAATCGTCGCTGAACTCCGTCGAGCCATAGCCCACGATCCGGAACTGGTCCGGCATTCGCTTCTTGCAATACAGGTTGAACAGGGAAGGGATCAATTTCCGCTCGGTGAGATCCCCGGATGCGCCGAAAATAACAATCGACGTGGGCGTACTGGTATCATTTTTTGTAGCCATACGAATAAACTCTCCTTCAAGCCATGGATAAAAACGATCAGGACCCTGTCAGCGACTCATCCTTTTTGACCGCGTGTCCGCCGAACTGGTTGCGCAGGGCAGCCAGCATGCGGGCGGTGAAATTCTCCTCGTCGCGGCTGGCGAGGCGCATCTGCAGGGCAAGCGTGATCACAGGAGCGGCTACATTCAGGTCGATGGACTCGAACACCGTCCAGCGGCCTTCGCCGGAGTCCGCCACCCAGGGCTTTATCTCGGACAGATGCTGGTCATCTTTCAGAGCTCGCACGGTTAAATCAAGCAGCCACGAGCGAACCACGCTCCCATGCTGCCAGATCCTCGACACCTCCGCCAGATCGAGCCCAAACTCTTCCTTCGACTTCATGATACTGAACCCTTCGGCGAACGCCTGCATCATGCCATACTCGATCCCATTGTGGACCATCTTGACGAAGTGCCCCGCCCCGTGCGGACCCACGTAGCCCCAGCCTTTATCGGGCGCGGGAGCGAGGGTCTCAAAAATGGGGCGCAGACTTTCCACCACGTCCGGCTTGCCGCCGATCATCATGCTGTACCCCTCGTTCAAACCCCAGATGCCCCCGCTTGTACCGCAGTCGACAAAGTGGATTCCCTTAGCTCCCAGCGTCTCGGCATGCCGCATCGTATCTTTATAATACGAGTTGCCGCCGTCGATGACGATGTCGCCCCTGGACAAGAGCTCCGAAAGATCTTTGATAGTCTCGATAGTTGGGTTCCCGGCGGGGATCATCAACCAGACAATCCGCGGAGACGGGAGTTTCTCCACCACTTCCTTAAGCGTACTGGCGCCTACGGCGCCGAGATCCACTGCAGCCTGAATGCTGCGCTGGGAATGCGCAAACCCGACCACGCTATGTCCGCCGCGCAACAGGCGGTGTGTCATGTTGAATCCCATCTTGCCCAAGCCAACCATTGCCAGTTCCATACATGCCTCCAGGTTCATACATGTCATTGCCCCGGCGAACGTCCCGCAAAGCGGGGTGGCGCCAAAGACGCTCACAGCCGGGATTGCGAGCGACCGTAGGGGAGCGAAGCGTCGCCGTGGCGCCGTGGCGACAAAATCTAGTACGTGGAGATTGCTTGCCAAAGGCAAGCTTCTCGGTGGTCGGGTCTATGACCCTCCTCGCAATGTCAGAAGTTATCCTTCACAAAACCGTCTTACCAGATCCATCGGCAGCCTGCTGGCGGCATCCTCGTCCACCAGCCAGAGCAGCTTTCCGTCTTTGAGATCGATGCGCTGTGCGGGATACTGCTCCGGTTGATATCGCCCGCTTAGTACTTCAGCCAGAGTGGCTGCTTTTTTCTCTCCCGCTGCCATGAATACAACCATTCGGGCCGTGTTGAAAACAAGGGGAGTCAGTGTGACTCGCTCTGCAGGCCGGTCCTGGTAGTGGGCCGTCACCGCGGCGACTGGCTCAGTTGCCTCGAGGGACGACCCCGGGAACAGCGAAGCCGTGTGTCCATCCTCCCCCATCCCCAGATAGACCAGGTCGAATCGCGGCCAATCGAGGGGAACAGAGGCAAATTCCTTCAAGACCTTCGAATATTCTGCTGCCGCCTCTGCTGGCCGAAACTCTCCGTTCATAGGATGAACATTTGCTTTCGGGATCGGTACATGGCGCAGGAACAGATTTCGTGCCTGGCCATAACTGCTGCCCGGGTCGTTCGATGGCACAGAGCGCTCATCACCCCAGAATACATGGACATTCGGCCAATCCACATTTTCGCGAAACTCCGCCGCCAGAAGCCGGAACAGACCTTCCGGGGTACTTCCACCATTAAGCACGACGAGGAATTGGCCGCGCTCTTCAATGGCTCTCACAGACTGCTCGACAAAAATCACCGCGGCGCGGACGCTGATCTCTTCCAAGTTCTTGAAGATATGGATCCGGGGTTTCATACGTGTGTCCATGTCATGTGCTGGCGAAGCGTCCGGCGGGCAGCCTGCTCAATCTCGGCCAGCATGTGTTCGTGGTTGTTCCCGGTGACGATCTCACCAAATGTCACCCGGGGGATTAGATCGAAGATCTGTCTGCCGCTCACCATCTGGCGGATGAACTGGTAGATGAATGCAAGCCTCTGCCGGTCCGGCCTTGCCTTCCGGAACCAGGTAATCGGATGCTGCATCGCAGCTCGTGAGATCACACCGCTCGCAATGGTGACCAGGATCTGCAGGTCCGGAACACGCTGCATGAAGATCTCGAGGCTGCGTGACCAGTGATTGAATTCCCCATCAGGATGAGGCATGAACTCCGGGTCGGCCTCGATCCCGCCGCGCGGAAAAATGAGCAGTGCACCACCCTGCTGGAGATGGCGGATGGAGGCCCGGATAACCTGCATCCGTCCCGCAATGTCCGTTTTCTCCGGCGCGTAAATGGCATGTTTACTGACATGCGGCAGGTGCTGGAAAAATGGGATGTTGCCAACGATCACCTTGTAATCAGGCCGCTCCACGTACGCCGAGATGACAATCGAATCGACACCCGCCGGATGGTTCGAAGCGATCACCAGTGGACCGCTGGGCGGGATATCCTCCACGCCTCGCGCCTGATGAGATTTGACGAAGCGCGGCAGCAGCCAGCGGGCCCCGGCCGCGATCCCACCGTCGGCAACCGCGCAGTCCAGCCCGATCCCCATTCGGGCCGCGGCGCGCACTGCCTGGCCGAACATCAAACGGACCAGTGTCTTCGCGCTGTCTGTCTGGGAGAGGGCAAAGGCTTTGGTCAGATCGAAGACCAGGGTTTCACTCAGGTCATGGATATCACGGTTCTGCAGGTCCATAATCGTCAAATTAAAACACTCGAGAGGATGAAAAGGCATCATAATGCCAAACGCTTTATTTCTGGTACAGGAACCAGGCAGACGACCGGCCGCGGGTATCATCATGGCCGTCGCGCCGGGAATAGAGCTTCATTCGGGAGGAGATGAGATCGATATCCGCCTCGGTCAGCCCGGAATGCGATGGAGCCGGGTTTGCTGTGAGGAATCCATACATTAACCAGTAACCGCCCGGGGCCAGGATGCGCTCTAATTGATCCAGATAAAGGGCCTGGCCGGCGGCAGGAATGCTGTGAAAACAGCCCAAATCGAACGCCAGATCGTATGGCCCCCGGATCTCCCTGAGGATCGTGGCATCATTGACCTGCACATCGGCCCGGATGCCTGCTCTTTTCAATTTTTTCCGGGCAAGAGAAATAGCGCGAGGCGCAAAATCGACCCCGGTCACCTGCCAGCCGGCACGCGCCAGGGTAACCACATTGGTCCCTGTGCCACAGCCGATATCGATGGCCCGGCCCGGTGGATGATGCTGGATAAATTCGAACAATTCAGGGGGACTGACACCCGTATCCCACGGCGGCTGACCGTAGTACCAGTAATGAAAGGACAGGCGGCGGAACAGGTTTTGCACGTTTGGTAACGAAATCTTGCCCAAGATGTCATTTTTTGAAGGTGAAACTTCTCACTTTGACAATTCAGTGGAGTTCTTTTACAATCACGCAGCTACCTGGTTTACTAACCTACATTAAGGAAAGGTTTTCCATGAAAGAGTATACCACCGAGTTTCTTCGCAACATCGCTCTGGTCTCGCATGGAGGCGCGGGAAAGACGATGCTGGCGGAGGCATTCCTGCACGCAACCGGAGGGACCACCCGCCTTGGCAAGGTCGAAGATTCGACCACCGCTTCCGATTACGACGAGGAAGAGCAGCGACGAAAGATCTCCATCTACTCCAGTGTAATCCCCATAGAGCACCGCGATCACAAGATCAATATCATAGACGCGCCCGGCTACACCGATTTCGTGGGAGAGGCAATCTCCGCCCTGAGTGTCGCTGACGGCGCGATTATTTTAGTGGATGCCGTGGCAGGCGTGGAAGTCGGCACAGAGCTGGCCTGGCGCTATGCAGATGAATTCAATCTGCCCCGCTTCTTCGTTATCAACAAGATGGACCGCGACAACGCCG
>DASUOS010000404.1:0-8425 GCA_036276515.1 Anaerolineales bacterium
CTTCAAAATGAAGTTGAATTGGGACGGTTCGCCGGGGGGAATGACGCGGCCGCGGTCGTGGCGTCCCAGCTCGGCGTAATAATCGAACGTGTTCGCCACCCACTCCACTTCCTCATCGTTCTCCGATAGAGGCTTGCCTTCCTCGAGAGTCAGCAGGCGGATGATCTCTCCCTTGTGACGCCGCACCCGGGAGGCCACATCGTGCAGAAGGCTTGTCCGCTCGTTGGCGCCCATTTTCCTCCATGACCGGAATGCCTCTTTGCTGGAGCGGACAGCCGCTTCCACATCCTCGGCCGTCCCGCGCGGGACCGTGTCCAGCACTTCCTCGGTCGCGGGGTTGGTAACTTCGATCTCCTCCGTTGCACTGCCGTTGGTGAACTCGCCGTTGATATACATCGCTCTCATGCTGCACCTCCAATGGATTTGCTCGAGCGTATTTTATCAGCAGCAGGAGCAACCACTCTTAAATGACAGAACCGCGGACGCCGACCGCGGTTCTGTCACAAGAAGGAGGAGAAGAGAAATCACCTTACGACCCCAACTTTAACACAAGGTCTCCAAGCCTGCTGGACTCATTGCCTATGACTACCCTACGCTTAACCCACAGTTTACAGGGTTGTAGAGTAGCTGCCGCCTGCAATATCGATCAATCCGGTCTTCGTACGGCAATTTTCCGGAGGATCAGGGCGCTCAGGACCATGGTCAGGGCGCCGAACAGGAACATGCCCCGGTACCCCATCCACGCGCCGGGCCAGGCCGCGTTCAGCCAGTCGAGGGCAGGGCCTTCGAGGCGGGCGATCGCTGCCGACCCGGCTGTCGCCAGGTTCGTGAAACCGAGATATTTTCCGGCTTCGGCCTCCGGGGCCAGTGTGTTCGCCAGGGCCCAGTTCGCCGTCAAAAATAGGCCGATCCCCGAGCCGAGCACTGTCCCAAAGATAAGCACTTCGCGCATAGTACTGGCGAACAGCATCAGGAAAATCCCCAATCCGGCGAGGAACGTGGCGGCGTATAAAATTTTCTTTGGGCCGTATCTGTCCGTCAGCCAGCCGCCGATAAGGACCAGGATCACGATCGCGACGGAAAGGACTGCCAGCAGGTCGCCGGTCTGCCTGGGGGGATCGGCGACCTGGATCACATCCTGCAGATAGTATTGAGCGAAGGTCTGCACGCCGTAGATGCCGATCAGGAACAGCAGCCGTTCGACGATCAGCCACCAGTAGTCGGGATTGTCGCTGAACTTGATCCTGAATTGACGGAGGACAGCCGTCCAGTCCGTCCGCTCCCCTGCCTGGGCGGGTTCTTCGCGCACACCCAGTATCGTAATCGCCGCCGACACAGCCAGCAGGCCGATCACCACCAGCATGATCGCGGTAGGATCGCGGGTCACGGGGTCCAGCATCCGTCCGGCAAGGAGCGAGGCGATGATCAGGGCAAGCATATCCATAAAGGTCTTCAGCGACGAAGCCGTGCCCAGCTGCTCCTTCGGGACGCGATCGGGCAGCAATCCCTGCATGGGCCCATGAGCGATGTTAGAGCTGAGCTGCAGCCCGATATATCCAACGAAGAGCCAGGTGAATCCACCGGCCCAGGCCAGGATCGATAGAAAAACGAAATCGAACAGCGTCCCCAGGATCACCAGCGGACGCCTGCGCCCGAGAGGCGATTTCCAGCCATCCGAAAGAGCGCCGGACACCGGCTGGACGATCATGGCAATCAGCAGGCCCAGGAAGGTGAGCAAACCCAACCAGGTGTTCTTTCGCTCGTCCGGCACATAATTAAGCAGCACCGCGGGCAGGATGATGGGGTGCAGCGCACTCCACATGAAGGACAGACCGACCCAGTAGGCGTTCAGGACCAGCAGTTGTGACAGGTTGAGCTTTTTCAAGCAAATTCTCCTCGAAGCGGCGGCGGTAATAGAAAGGCAATATGCTCCATGATGGTCTTAGAGGCCTGGCGATCCCTTTCCTCTGCACGCATCCCGGATGGGACGCTCAACATATAGCCTTTGCCGAATCGTAAATGAAAAATATCGTCCGCTTCATAGGCGCCGACCGGGACAAACGTCAGGCCTGCTTTGGCAAGGAGCAGCCCAAACCGTCCCACGCCTGCGGGTGGGCGCGTGAGCACGCCCTTGTCGCTGGCATCCTGGCCTTCCGGCGCAAAACCAAGCACCGGCTCTCTGGTATTCTTGACCACTTCCAATACCGCACGGACGGATGCAGCCCGCGCCTGTACATCCTGTGGGCGCGGCGGCATGGGAGGCATGCAGGTGAAGCCATAAACGCGTGCAATTCGTTTTAACAAAATGCGTGAAATAGAGGAACCCAGCGGCTGGAACCACTTCCCCTCGTACATGAATTCAGCCGTCATGATCCAGTGGACGTGAACAGGGACCAGGGCGGAGATGGACAGCGCCAGCCACTCGGCACTAAACCCCGGGCGGTGATAGTGGTTGACCGTGAGGACACACGGTCCCTGGTGAGGAATGTTTTCCGGATCGGATACCTGGAGGGACGGATGGAGCCTGGCCATACAGGCTTGCGCATCCCGATGAAAATCCCGCCTGCGCAGCAGAAGCAGATCGCGGATCAGGCCTGTGAAAACAACCGGTGGATAGGAGTATGACGGAGCAGACATAAAAGACATCCCGCAAGTGAGGATGTATGACGCGTCATTGGCACCTGCGGGATGTTCTTTTATTGTAAGACAAATTTCGTTACTTGTCGGACCGATTTTTGGGAGCCTCCGATTCTTCGATCAATTCCTTCGGCGTTGCCGCACCACAGGCAGGACAGGCATAGTTCTGCTCGGCCGGGACATAGGACCGCCCGCAGTACGGGCAGTCGATCGAGCGCGGGGCGACAGGCACTTCCACTTCCTTCACCACCTCACGCGTCACCTCCCGGGTGTGCGTGCGGCCGGGTCCGCCCATCATGATCACCGGTCCAACGTTCGGGATGCCGAGTCCCCCGCCTCCAGATGAGCTGGTCTTGGTCATCTGCGGCTTCGATCTGCCGCCGGATTTCTTTTTGGTTTCCGGCAGTCCCTTACCTGAGCTGAGCACGAAGAACAATACCGCTACGATCACCACCGAGGCAACGGTCAGAAAAACGATGATCGCGGTCAAACGGATGGCCCGCGGGATGTTATATAGCTCGTAGCCGTAGCTGAACAGGAATACGCCGCCCACGTAGAATGGAGCCAGAAGTCCGATCAGGAGCAGGCCTGTCGCCTGTTCGAAACGGCCCTCGTACCAGGTTAAGTAAGCGACGAGGATAATTACCCCAAGCGAGGCCAGCGCCACCAGCCCGCCAGGGATGAGGATATGCAGGGGCTTACCGGGCAGGGACTCATTGTGGTCATAGTCGACCACTTCCTGGGTCTTGGCACTGACCTGCCGGGCGCGATATTGGGATTCGGGCATTGAGATCCTTCCGATCTTCCTCGTAGGGCGGGTTTTCGCGAAGCTTTCAGAGGGAGCCAACCCGCTATTTTTTGTGTTATTTGCAACTGTCAGGCTAAATAGCCTGACCTACTCTATATACGCACTTACCAGGCAAAGGCCTCAGGCGATTCGCCCCTGGGCCCCGGCCAGATCTCGTTCAAGCGCTCGAGTTGTTCCTGGCTGAATTTTATCTCAAGTACGCGCAGGCTGTCGGTGAGCTGCTCCATCGTGCGCGGACCGATGATCGGGGCAGTGACAATCGGGTTGGCCAGCAGCCAGGCGAGGGCCACATCCGCAGGTCTCTCGCCCATTGATTTGCAGAACTCTTCGTACCGGTTCAACTGGTCTGTGTATTTCTCCATTTCCTTCCTGACGCTTTCTTCCCCTCGCCGCCCGACATCTTCACTGCCGGATAGTCCAGCCAGAAGCCCACTCGCCAGCGGACTCCAGGGGATCACACCCAGCCCATAGTCCCTACACGCAGGGATCACATCCATCTCAGCGGTGCGGACTTTCAGGTTGTACAGGCACTGCTCACTGACCAGCCCCAGGAAGTGGCGTGACTTCGCGATCTCATTCGCCTTCGCAATGTGCCACCCCGCAAAATTGGAGGAACCCACATACAGGATCTTCCCCTGCTGTACCAGGACTTCCATGGCCTGCCAGATCTCCTCCCAGGGTGTATTTCGGTCGATGTGGTGCATCTGGTAGAGATCGATATGGTCGGTCTGCAGGCGCTTGAGAGATGCATCCACCGCCTGGCGGATGTTCAGCGCCGAAAGCCGCGAGTGGTTCGGCCAGTCACTCATCCGCCCGTACACCTTGGTAGCCAGAACCACCTTTTCCCGCCGCCCGCCACCCTGGGCAAACCAGCGGCCGATGATCTGCTCGGTCCAGCCTTCGCCTTTCTTCCAGCCGTAGGTGTTGGCGGTATCGAAGAAATTGATTTCGAGCTCAAGAGCCTTGTCCATGATGGCGAACGAATCTTCTTCGGTCGTCTTCGGACCGAAGTTCATCGTCCCCAGGCACAGACGCGATACTTTCAGGCCGGTTCGGCCTAGTTGGGTGTATTCCATTTCCTCTCCAGATTTACTCCATTAGCGGATGAGTACTTCGGGCTAACGCTTTCGCAACTCCGGCTGTGAGCGCCGTTGGCGCCATTCCGCTTTGCGGGACTTTCGCAGGGGCAATGACATTAATTCTCCAGGTCTGTCGCCGTATCTTCCATTTGCCTCAACAGCAGCGGAACCTGTCCATCGGTCAGGTCGGGGTGGCGGATGGTATCGAACATATCGCGGAAGCCGTCGCCAAGCATGACCCGTACCACGCGCCAGGAGGCCAGCCGGGGAGTCCCTTGTCCTTCAGGGAGCAATTCCACGGCCGCCGCCCATTGCGGGTGCTCGGCGGCATAATCGGCAAGCAGGCTCATCGTGGACGTGCGCAGCGGGAAGAGTCCCGTGCTACGCACCCAACGCGCCTGGTTTTCCGGCGAGAGCATCCAGCGGACGAACAGCCACGAGGCAAGCTGGGTCACATCGTCCGATTCGAAGACGATAAAGGATGAGCCATAGACCACAAAAGCATCCTGTTCACTGCCAGGGAACGGCAAAATGATCCACTCATCCCGGTTCCCTGCGGTGAAAAAGGCGCGAGCCTGATCGGAAAATTCCTCCAGGCTGGCTGTGGCCAAAAGCGCCTGGCGCGCGGCAAACCGCTCATAGATGGGCAGGTCCGCTGAGGGCACCCACGCACAACCTCTCTGCTGCAGCACTTTGACGAACTTGAACGCATCGATATTGCCCGGTGTCAGGAAGCGGTAGCCCTGCTCCTCCTGCACGCCGCCGCCAAACGCCAGCATCCAGGAGAGGGGCGTGACCGGGTACGTGTCGATCAGCCAGCCGCCCAGCGCATTATTGTTCGGGTCGTCATCTGCACCCAGGGACCGGTTGGCCGCGCAGGCCTGCTCCTCGAAGTCGGCAGAGGTCGCGGGCGGGGAGCCAAACCCGAGCTCGCGCGCCCAGGTCTGGTTGTAGAGCAGGAAGCGGGCGGTCCGCTGGGCAGGCACGCCGTAGCGTTTCCCATCCACGTTCTCCTGGTCCCAAACGGCGGGCGGGAAATCCAGGATATCGTCCGCACTCAGTCCATACTCCGGGTCGTTCACGTACGTATTCAGATCGATGACACGCTCATCCCAGCCATAGGCATGCTCGGGGAAGGCAATCACCACCTGCGGGTTCGACCGTTCCTCCAGCGCAGCCTGGGTCTGCGCGAACAGCTCGGAATAATTGATCTTGCTCTCCGCACGAACCACGATACCCCATTCATTCGCCGTGTTGAACTCGGCGACCTGCGTCTCGAACAGGCTCGCCTCCGCTCCAAACCACGGATGCCAGACGCTCACTTCTGCCCCGCGCAGCGCCCCGGGATCGACCTCCAGACTGCTCAGCGCGGGAACGGGCGTATTCTGCACCGGCGCGTTCTCCGTTACACCCGGCCGCGGCGTGGGTGTGGCAACAGCCCGGGTGGGAGGGGCACACGCCGAAACCGTTAAAGCAAGTAGAAGAAACGCCAGCCCGGGTCGCTGCGAGGAAATCATTTAGTATGTCACCAGAGGGATGGGAGTAAACAGCAGCACGAAAATAATGAGAACCAGGAATCCAAGGGCGCGCCGGCCGGGGTCGAGGGGGGTAATATCATCGAGCGGCTGGGTGCGGACATTGCCCAGCCAGAGCAGGATGAACATCCACAACAGCCAGCTGAAGTTGAAGGCCGCCAGTGAAAAGGTAAGGATGACCGGCAGGACACTGAGGAACACCAGGGCGCCTATGGCGACCGGGAAGATACGGCGTGCCTTTTCCCCAAAGAGACCATAGGCGACGTGCCCGCCATCCAGCGTCCCCACCGGGACGAGGTTAAGCGCGGTCACAAGCAGGCCCGCCCAGCCTGCCAGCGCCACAGAATGGAGCTGGACATCCAGACCATTGAAAGGGATCGGGTGAGCGGTTAGAAAGTACCGTACCCAGTACTCGGCCTGTGACAGCCCACCCAGGCTGACCGGTTCCGGGAGCAGGCGTCCAAAAACCACATATTTGGCGATGAGATAAAAGATCGAATTACCCTCCAGCATGCCCGTCATGCCGCTAACCGGGCTCCCGACCGGACCCAGCTCGGAAAGCGACAGACCCAGGAACAGCACCGGGATAGCAATCGCCAATCCCGCCAGCGGACCGGCCACCCCCACATCAAAAAGCACACGCTTGTTCTTCGGGATGCCCCGCATCATGATGAAGGCGCCCAGAGTCCCCAATGGGCTGATAAGCGGAGCGGGCAGGAAGTACGGCAGCGTTGCGGGAACCTTATAATAGCGACAGGCCAGGTAATGTCCCATTTCGTGGGTGAACAGGATGCCCAGCATGCTCAACGCAAAGGGCCAGCCGGTCCAGATATGCTGCAGGAAAAAAGTGAGCGGAAAACTTCCGTCGGCCGGGATCGCCTCCGGCGGTACGTCCACACCGGTCAGCATCACGCTAAAGACTGTGACAATGAACAGGAGGACGTTGAGCCAGATGCGCGGCGAGCGGACCGGCTGGACCAGGCTGGGAACCAGCAGGATCGTCTGCTTGCTTCTCTCGTTGCGGAAGAGCGGGGTGATATTGTGCGGGCGCAGCTGCCCGGCAAGCTGGTCATAGGCGGCAGCGCTATCTTCGTTCACCAGGTAGCCGCGATACCGGGCAACCAGATTCCGGCCGTCCCCCGCCGTGACATCCTCGATGCGGAAAATTCGCGAAACGTAGTTCGTCAATAGATCGATTTCAGGAAAGGACATTCTTTTTCACCTATAGTAGACCGCGAACGGTGGACGGTAGACCATCGTCCACCGTCCATCGTCTTGAATGAGGCGGGAGTGGATGGGAGTCGAACCCACCGCGGCCCGCAACGCGACCCGCCACAGGTTTTGAAGACCAGGAGACCCACCGGGACCTAACCACTCCCGGTGCAAGGATAATCGAACCGGGTAGCGATTGCAAGCACCATTCAACCGGGTTTGATCATTCAAATTTCCAGCCCGCCAAAACCTTTAAAACAAAAGACTCTCCGTGGAGAGTCTTGTCCGCTTGCGCGTGCGGATAGGGCCGCGTGGCCGCGCTCGAAAATGAATGTTATCGATCTGCTCCTGCTAGGTACACTGGCGGATCAGAAGGTCAGCATTGCCCACCAGGCGTACGTTACCATTACCATGAGGAACATCCCCAGCGACAGGCGCTCCCGCCCGCTTGCCTGCTGGTAGCTTACACGCAAATATTTCATTCGCCTCTTGAATTTATCTTTAATATGTTTCATAATTAAACTCTCATCCTTACTACCCTTGACGAAAAAATAGGCAAAATGTCACAGGTGGAATACAGGAATCCCACTAAGGGAAGATAAAACAAAAGACCCTCTTTCGAGAGTCTTCGCGGGCCAGATGCAGGCAGCTTATTTAGGGTATGGAGCTGTTGATACTGCTGTAGGAATTGCCCAGTTCCGGCCCGAGCAGCCACAGGACGGCAATGACGATGAGGGCTACGAGAGAAATAATAATAGCGTATTCAATGAGGCCCTGACCTTGTTCCTTCGGTGCAAATAGCATGATTTTTTTCCTTTCTGAGAAAACTGTGAAGGTGCTTTGTTACTCTCATTTTGTAAAGGCAGGACAAGATCTGGAGAAAAAAGTTACATTATAAGTAAGGAAGATCCGGTTTACTGGAGCACCATTAAGCAAAAAGACCCTCTAACGAGAGCCTTTTTAGTCGGGGCGAGTGGATTTGTTGAGCCTGCGAAATCCCCCTATGGGGAAACAACCGCCTGGATAAAAGAAAAGACCCTCTTCCGAGGGTCTTCCCAGTCGGGGCGAGAGGATTTGAACCTCCGACCTCTTGCACCCCATGCATTCCTACACGAAGGTGCACTGCAAACCGCTTATATCCGTTATTTTCATCC
>DASUOS010000405.1:0-6628 GCA_036276515.1 Anaerolineales bacterium
AACGGTATCAGGCGCCGGCTCGGGTCTGATCCGGAGTTCATATCCACCCAATTTTATACAGGAGCTGAAAACATGGTAGCCAGCATCGCAATGGGATTTGTCGGGCTGATCCTGCTCGGGATCGCATTTTTTCTCTGGACCCGCACGAGGGAATTTGCCGCCGGCGCACGCCCTGCCAGGGCGACCGTGGTCCGCCTGGTCTCTGACAGTGAGGGTGCAGTGGCGCCGGTATTCAAGTTCACGGCGTCCAACGGGGATGTGATCGAGAAGCACGATGGGGTGTACAGCAATCCGCCCGAGTATGAGCTAGGCAATGTAGTGGACATCCTGTACGATGCAAACCACCCGCAGAGCGCTCGTATCGCAAAAACGACCAGCCTGTACTTCGCCCCGCTCCTGCTGGCTGTGTTGGGAATCATTTTCATGGGGACCGGCCTGGTCTGGCTGGGTCTGCAGCTCCTGGATGTCTTTTTTTAAAATTGTTTGCACCTGATCGAGTAGCTGGACGTATATCCTACAGGCATCATCGATCTCGCTGAAACCAGGAACGCTATGACAAACCCACAACTCTGGACCCGCTGGACTCTCGCCAATGCGCTGAGCGAGATGCTGGGGCTGGGTCTTACCTTTGCAATCACCGGTTTATTCATTACAACCGTGGGGGAAGGGTCCACGATTGCCAGCATCCTGTTGACTTTCACCGTGGCGGTTCTCAGCGGTGCGGTCGAAGCGACGGTCGTTGGGCTGGCGCAGTGGTGGGCGATGCGGCCGCGCTTCCCCTCCATTGGCCGCCTGGAGTGGTGGCGCGGCACGTTCATCGGCGCGCTGGTCGCCTACGTGCTGGGCTATCTGCCCTCGACGATCATGAGTCTGGGCGAAGCAACTGCGGCCACCGGACCCGTGGAGGAGCCCGCCCAGTGGATCGTTCTCCTGCTGGCGGCAGGGATGGGTGCAGTTGGCGGTGCGGTGCTTTCGTTTGCCCAGTGGCTGGTGCTGCACAGAAAGGTGAGCCGCGCCGGCCTGTGGATCCCCGCCAACATGCTGGCCTGGACCTTTGGCATGCCGGTCATTTTCTGGGGGATCGACATGGCGTTCAAGATGGCAGCGGTATGGCAGTCCGTGCTGTCGATGGCAGGCACTCTGTTTGTGGCGGGAGCGATTGTCGGCGGCATTCATGGTTTCTTCCTGATGAAGCTGGAGCCAAAATAAAGTCGGGCGAAAAACCGCAAAGGCACGAAGAACTCGAAGAGGGTGTTGCACTGGTAGAAATAATGTTCTATAATTTGGGGCGGAATTATCCACTTAAACCAAATGATGTTGCAAGCCCATATCCCCGCCTCCCCACTTAATGAGTTCATCAACGCCCTGGTCTACTACGATGGACTCGAACCGGTCCACACCATGGACCGGTTCCTGCCCGACGGCAACACGGAGATGATCATCAACCTGAGCGATACACCCCAGTATATCTACGACAACGAAACACTGCAGGAGATTCAAATCTGCCGGCGGGCCTGGGTCAGCGGGGTAAGGACACGTCCGATCACCATCCCCTCGGGCAAGGGCAGCAAAATGATGATCGTGGCGTTCAAAAAAGGGAAGGCTCATCCATTCTACCCGCTGCCGATGAACGAGCTGCTGGATTGGGTCGTGGAAGCGGAAATCGTCCTGGGACAAGGGATTCTCGACCTGCGGGAGCAGCTGCTGGCCTGCCCATCTGTGGCGTGGATGTTTTCAACCGTTGAACGATTCCTTCTGCAGCGCGCAGGTGGCTCACTCGTCCCCGACCCTGCCTCGCGCGGCGTGGAGTTTGCCCTGTCTATGATGATGAACCAACCGGGTATCCGCTTCCAGATGGTCAGCGAACAGATCGGCTACTCCCAAAAGCACTTCATCAGCCTGTTCAAGACGCAGGTAGGGGCGGCACCCAAGCAATACATGAAGATCATGCGCTTCCAGCAGGCGATCCGGGAGATCGAACAAGGAACCTCCAGCCACTGGAGCGAGATCGCCCTGCGGAACGGGTTCTACGACCAATCGCATTTCATCCATGAATTCAGGGATTTCTCAGGTTTTACACCGGGCGAATACATCCGGCGAAGAACAGATACCCTTAATTACGTACCCGTACTGTAAGGTAAATTTTTTCCAATACCGGCCCATGGGTCTCCTGTAGGATTACGCTCGAATCCATCCATTTTCAAACAGGAGGCACAAATGGAAAACAGTACGATCAACCACCTGGCCGTCTTTGTCTGTGCGCTGGCCAACCTGGCGCTGGGCGCACTCTGGTACTCTCCCCTGCTTTTCTACAGGGGATGGCGGCAGGAAACGGGACTGAGCGAGGAGCAGCTTTCGCGGACGAACCCGCTCAAGACCTACGGGCTGACGTTCCTGCTGGCCCTGGTCATGTCCTACAACCTGGCCTTTTTCCTCGGCGATGGCAATGCCACCCCTGCCTGGGGCGCGACGGCCGGGTTCCTGGCCGGCTTTGGCTGGGCGGCGATGATCTTCACCGTCATTGCACTGTTCGAGCAGCGCTCGCGAAGATACATTCTGATCAACGGCGGCTTCATCACCGTCTACTTCACGCTGATCGGCCTGATCCTTGGACTCTGGCAATAGGAGGTGCATCATGAGTAGTCTTAATAAAGCCATGCAGACCCAGCTGGACAATATCCAGAAGAAGACCGGCAAGACATTCGATGAACTGGCCGCCATCATCCACAAGAGTGGATTGAGCAAACACGGAGAGATCCGCGACTTTCTTAAGCGCGAGCTGGGACTGGGCCACGGTGACGCGAACGCGCTGGTCCACGCGGTGCTCAAATCGGACGGGCAGCGAGCCGCCGAAGGCAAAGCGGAAGACAAGGTCCTGGATGAGATCTACAGCGGCGCCAGGGCCGGTTTCCGTCCCATCCATGAGCAACTCATGAAGGAGATTAATAAATTCGGCGAGTTTGAAATCGCGCCAAAGAAAGGCTATGTCAGCCTGCGGCGGAAGAAGCAGTTCGCCATGATCGGTCCAAAGACCAACACCCGTTTCGAAGTGGGGATCAATGCCAGGGATCTCAAGAAGAACTCGCGCCTGATCGAGCAGCCCAAGGGCAGCATGTGCAATTACATTATCAAACTGAACGATGTGCAGGAAGTGGATGCCGAGCTGGTCGCCTGGCTTAAATCAGCTTATAAAGGAGCCGGATAGATGGAAAAAACGCAGGATTTTACAATCAATCTTTTTCAATTGATGGAGGAGACGTTCGAAGCCAAACACCACGGCATCTACCTGGATAAAGGCACGTCACTCTTTGAAACGCTCGCGACGATCTCCGCCGAGGAGGCGTCCATCCCGGTGGGAGGCAAGTGCGCCTCACTCGCCGCCCAGGTGGCGCACGTGACGTTTTACATCGAAGCCTTCGAGCGTTTTGCCCTCCAGGGAGATCACACCCCGGTCGACTGGGGCTATATCTGGCGCACGGTGGAAAAGGTCACCGCGGAAGAGTGGGAGGAGTACAAGCGCAAGCTGTGGGACGCCTACCAGCGTATGAACAAGCTCTTCCATGAAAACCCGATGTGGAATGAGGATACCGTCGGAGGCGCGCTGTCGATCGTGGTGCATACAGCCTACCACCTGGGCGAGATCCGCCAGGCGCTCTGCACGCTGAAGAAATAGTCCAATGGAAATCCACGATGATGGCCTGATCCGCTTCGAAGCGGACGGTCTTTCACTGCCGGAACCAGACGAACAAGGCTATACAGAGCACGATGGCGCCCGGATCTGGTATGCATCTTTTGGTTCCGGCGCGCCCGTGATCCTGCTCCATGGCGGACTCGGGCACAGTGGGAATTGGGGCTACCAGGTCCCGGCGCTGATGGAGAGCGGCTATCGAGCCGTGACAATCGACAGCCGCGGCCATGGACGCAGCACCCGCGACGATCGGCCGTATTCCTATGGGCTGATGGCCTCCGATGTTCTGGCCGTGATGGACGCCCTGCAGATCGAGAAGGCCAGCTTCGTGGGCTGGAGCGACGGTGCCTGCACGGGCCTGGTCCTTGCTTCCAACGTACCTCACCGGGCGGCCGGTGTCTTTTTCTTTGCCTGCAATATGGACCCGAGCGGCACGAAGGAATTCGAGTTCACCTCTATTATTGGCAGATGCTTCAACCGCCATGTAAAGGACTACGCGCAGCTTTCAGGCACACCCGACCGGTTCGACGCGTTCTCCGAAGCGGTCAGCCTGATGCAGAAAACCCAGCCCAATTACTCTGCAGACGATCTAGCCCGGATCCGGGTGCCGGTGGCGATCGTGCACAGCGAGCATGACGAGTTCATCAAGCGCGAGCACGCCGACTATCTCGTCCGGAGCATTCCGGGCGCCGAGTTTGTCTATCTCCAGGGCGTCAGCCACTTTGCTCCCCTGCAGAGGCCGGAGCAGTTCAACAGAGCTATGCTTGGGTTTCTTCGAAAAGTGGTGCGCTAGTGAACAAACACATATGAACCGTGCTAAACTTAAATTTCCTGACAAGGATGTATATGCCGGCAAAAATACTTAAAATCTGCGATAGAGGACACAAGTTTTACAAAAGCTCTGACTGCCCATCTTGTCCGATCTGTGCTTCAGAAGATAAACCTGAGAGTGGCTTTCTTTCGATGCTCAGCACACCTGCCCGAGGCGCTTTGGTACACGCGGCAATCTCCACCCTTACAGAACTATCGAAACACAGCGAGAAAGAGATATTAAATCTTCATGGAGTAGGTCCAAAGACACTGCCGATACTCAGGCAGGCTTTAAGTGACGCGGGGTTGGCCTTTGCACCGCCAGTCAAAAAGAGTGAGCCGTGAGCCCTGCTTTATTCACTGGTTGCCCTCAGGAATTTCAAAAACTAAGATTATGAATGAGAATTGGGCGAGGCCATGCCTCGCCCAATTCACTATATAAAGATTGGTGCTATTCTTCCACAGCCTTCCCTGAGGGATTCACCAGGAACCATTCACCCTCTGCGCCGTGGCCGCTCGTGGAACCGCTGCTGTAGAGATACAGAGGCCAGCCATTATAGGTGACCTGCTGCGTGCCGTCCTCACGCGTGATCGTCCCAAGCAGGTTTTGGATCGCGCCGGCACCCGCTGTCGGTTCCCCTTCCGTGGTCAGAGGCGGCCACTCCGTTATACATTCTTCATCCGTACACGCGCTCGAGTCCCCGTTCTGCGTGTCGCGGGTAAAGATGTACAGGGCATTGCCATCCCCGTCCACGAGGATCGGACCGTGTGTGTCGTTCAGCGAGGCTCTCACCTCTGTCCCACCTGTGACCGGGATCGAAGCCTCGGATGTCTCGGTCACGGACGGGGTAGCCGTAGCGGCCGCAGTCGGGGTGACAGAGACTTCCGGAGTCTCTGTTGCGGTGACATCTTCCTCCGTAGGCAGAGCGGACGTGGCAGTCGGCTCCGTTTCCTGGGCTGGCGCTTCCGTCACGGCGGCGGGACCACAGGCCGACATGAGTAGAGCGGTCAGGACCAGAGCTACAAACAAAATTTTGTTTTTCATTGTTCTTCTCTCCTTTCATGCTGACATTGGATCACCATCCCCTTTAACGGAAAAAGCCCGTCTGGGAAAACGGGCCGGATTTCCATCCGATAGAAATCTAACCGAACTCTAAATCGTTTTTAAACTTTTTGGTTCACCCTTTAATTTTTGTTTAAAAAAGTGACAGTCACCCTGCGGGTGGCTGTCACCTGTGTTTAATCTGCGGGGAGCGGTTCGGTTTCTGTCTCCGCTTCATTCAGGGATGGAGCGTTGGCGCGACCGATGAAGTACAGTGCCGGCGTCAGCAGCAGGCTCGACGTTACCAGGGAAGCGACTGCAGACCCGGCTGCGGCGATCATGGCGACGATCGGTCCACCCATCACCTGGCCGATGGCATCCACCTGCCCGAACATCGAATGGACGGTGGCGCGTACCCGCGAGTCCAGTTTCTGGTTGATCCAGGCGGTCTGCAGAGGGCCGCGCACTTCGCGCAGGGCGTCGATCGCCAGATACAGAAGCAGGCTTAAGGCAAGGATGGGCGACAGCGCAAACCCGAGCAGCGCCAGCGAGATGCCGCCGGTTGCCACGAGCATGGCCCGCCCAATGGCTGAGGGGCTGGTCGAGTCAACACGTTTCTCAACAAAGCGCACCACCAGGATGGTCAGGACCGTGCCGGCGACACGTAATGCGGCAAAGAAAGCCACCTGGTTGCTGCCAAAGAGCACCGGCAGCTCGAACGTATCCAGCAGGTGCTTGACCCAGAGGCGGTCGAAGCCTTCGCTGTAAATACCATAGAATAAGCCGATGAACACAATGTTCATCAGGCGCGGCCGGCCGCGGACGGTATCCACACCCTGCCTGAAGGTGTGCCACATGTGCTGCCATGTATTGCGGTCCTCGCGCGGCGTGGGGTGGAAGCCTGTCTCCGGCATGATGAACACCAGCGTCAGGCCGATCAGGATCACGCCGATAGCCCCGGCCTGCAGGGGCAGTGCGACGTTGTCCGCACCGATCAGCATGGCCAGGAACATGCCCACCAGGGCGGCAGACAGACCCACCTGCCTGGCGCGCAGGAACAGCTTGTTAGCCTCGTCTTCGCCGATCTC
>DASUOS010000406.1:0-8890 GCA_036276515.1 Anaerolineales bacterium
GCGGCCACGTCATTGACCGAGGCGTTCTTCTGGATCATGTCGTGAGCCTGCTTCTCGAACAGGGCAAAATAAGACTGGCGCATGATCGTGGCATAGGCGTCATCCACCTGCTTGAAGAGGATGTCGCGGCGCACGGCTTCATCCTGCTCCTCGGCCAGCAGCTTGTCGGTCAGCATCATCTCGCCGAAGGTCGAGGCGGTCTCGGCCAGCGGCAGGGACGAGTGAAAGGTGAACGTGCTGTGGTGGGCGGCCAGCATGGAATGGATGGCGTGACCGAGCTCGTGAGCCATGGTCGCCACGTCGCGGGCGCGGCCCTGGTAGTTCAACAGCACGTAGGGAGTCATATCCGGCAGCACCGACCAGCAGAAGGCGCCGTCGCGTTTGCCCTTGCGCACCTCGCTGTCCACGTGCTCCTGGTCGAAGACGCGCTGAGCCATCTCGGCCAGCTGAGGATCAAAGGAGTTAAACGAGTCGAAGACCATCTTCGTCGCATCGTCGTACTCGAACTTCTTGTCTGAGTTGGCAATGGGAGCATAGATGTCGTAGCGCCGCAGCTTGTCGACACCCAGCTGTTTGGCCTTCAGTTTGAAATAACGCTGGAAGATCTTGGTATTCTTACGGGCAACATCCAGCAGGGCATCTACGGCTTCATCGGGGATATCGTTCTGCAGGTTGCGGACAGCCATCGGGCTGGAGAACTTGCGCAGACCGATGTTCTCGTTGTACCAGTCACGCGCCCGGCTCTGGTACATCTGCCCGAGAATCGGGGCATCGCCGCCGTAGACGCGGTACAGCTCCTGGTAGGCTTTGGCGCGCAGGTCGGGGTCCGTGCCCTGGACGTAGGCCATCAGCTGGCCGCGGGTCAGCTCCTTCGTCTCACCGTCCACCTCCAGTTTGAAGACGTAGCGGTTGGTAATCGCGTCGTAAAGGGTGATCAGCGCGCCGGCGCCGGTCACATCCTTGATGTTGACGATCTTCTCTTCGGCTTCACTCAGGGTATGCGGCTTGAAGTGGCGCATCTCCTCGAGATAGTAGCGGTAATCGCCGGCAGAGCTCATCAGGCGCTCGGCATTCTGATCGTCGAGCTCCTTCCACCACAGGCTGAAGAACAGGGTCCGGTTCTGCATCTCGGCCACGAACTGCTGGACGCGGGCCATGTAGGTCTGGGCGATCTGGTCCTGGGTGTTGGAGGCAAAGGACAGGCCGGTGAAGGCGTAGATCTTGTTGATGAGGCGCGTGGTCGCCTCGGAGGCGCGCACAAACTCCATGAACTGCCTGGGGTCGATATCTGCCTGCAACTTGCCGCGGATACCTTCGAACGACATGACCTGCTCCTCCACGTTGTCAAAGGCAATCTGCAGGTCCGGGCTGTCGAAGCCGGGATAGAGCTCGTTCAAATTCCATTTTGTCAGGGTGTATGCCATGTATATTCTCTCCTCAGTTAATTTATGTCATTGCGAGCGAAGCGAAGCAATCCCCTCGCTCAAGAGTCATTTTGTTACAAAGTGTGCACCTGAAACATGAGATTGCTTCGTCGGGCTACGCCCTCCTCGCAATGACAGATGTACTTACAGACTGGACCGGATGTGGACGATGTCGCCGTCCTTGACCAGGTATTCCTTGCCTTCCAACCGCAGCTTGCCCTTGGCCTTGGCTTCGTTCATACCGCCCAGGCTGACGAGGTCGTCGTAGTGGACCACCTCCGCCCGGACGAAGCCGCGCTGCAGGTCGGTGTGGATTTCACCTGCCGACTCCTGGGCTGTCGCGCCGATTTTCGTCTCCCAGGCCCGCACTTCATCCTCACCGACGGTGAAGAAGGTCTGCACGTGCAGCAGCTCATAGGAAAGGCGAATCATCTTGTTCAGGCTGAGCTCCTCGATCCCGTATTCCTGCATGAACAGCGCGGCGTCCTCCGGCGAGAGCTGGGCGATCTCCATCTCGAGCTTGCCCTGCAGTGCCACCGATGGAGTCTCGAACTCCCAGACCGGTGCATCCTGTCCCTCACCCATATTGAAGACGATCAGCACCGGTTTGCGGGTGAGCAGGCCGAAACTGGCGAGGATTTTACTCTCCTCCGCCGAAAACTCCACCTTCCGCAGAGGGGTATTCTCGGAGAGCGCATTCTGCAGGCGCTGGAACAGGGCGGTCTGGCGCTCGTTGTCGGCCTTGTCGGTGCCGCCTTTTTTGCGCTCGTCGGCCAGGCGCTCGAGCTTGCGCTCGACCGCGATCAAGTCGTTCAGCAGCAGCTCGCTGAGCATGATATCGGCGTCACGGGCCGGATCCAGGCTGACCATCGGGTGCGGGACGCTGTCATCTTCGAAGCCGCGCGCCACGAGCAGGAACCCGTCCATCTGCGAGAGCTGGTTCAGCAGCTGGCCGGAGATCCCGCTTTTGGCGGTGCCCGATTCCAGCCCGGCGATGTCTGCATAAGTCACCCGGGCATAAATGGTCTTTTTGGGCTTGAACATCTCCGAGAGGCGGGTCACGCGCGGGTCCGGGACATCCACCACGGCGGTATGGACCTCAAAGCGGCCGGCCGAGGCATGGGTGGGCGCGTTGCCGCGCGTCAGGGCATTGAAAATGGTGGTCTTTCCAGATTGGGGCAGTCCGATAATTCCGAGTTTCATCTTTTCCTTCGCTGTACGAGTGGTGGTATACTTTGGGGCGCCCCGCGCAAGCGCGATCAGCAACAAGTGAGCCGAAGTGGCGGAATAGGCAGACGCGCACGACTCAAAATCGTGTTCCCTCCGGGAATGAGGGTTCGATTCCCTCCTTCGGCACTCGCGGCGCCCCGGCGCCACACGGATTATACCCTCCCGGGTACTCTTCCAGAAACGTCCTTGGAAAAAAGGACGTTTTGTTTTATATGACTTGCATTAGAGGGCGTTGAAATTCTTTGGCCGGGATGTACAATAAAATTGGAGCTGCCCCTGCAACGATAGCAGCCCAGACTCGTATGTACTAGCATCCGCACATCTGCGAAACCGCAAGTGGGTCTTCGCGTCTCTGGAGGAGAGATGAAACTCAGTCTGATCTTTGCCCTGATCGACATCACGATCCTGGTGGCTTATCCGTTCGTGTTCCTGGCGGGGAAAATGCGCCAGCTTTTGAAAATTAAGAGATAATGGCACTATTCAAATTCCGGAGTTTGGGAGCTTGCTTCAAACTGTGACAGCAAGCTGTCACACTCAATATCCTGGAGGTCCATCATGCCGTCAATGAACGATGTACTGGGAGTGATCATGGGAGGAGGCCGCGGGTCGCGTTTGCACCCGCTGACGAAGATGCGCTCCAAGCCTGCCGTGCCGATCGCAGGCAAGTACCGGTTGATTGACATCCCGATCAGCAACTGCATCAATTCGGGGATCTTCCGGGTGGCGATCCTGACCCAGTTCAATTCCGTTTCCCTGCACCGGCACATCTCCCAGGCCTACAACTTCGACGTGTTCCACACCGGCTGGGTGCAGATCTGGGCCGCCGAACAGACCCCGCAGAGCGCGGACTGGTACCAGGGCACCGCCGATGCAGTCCGCAAGCAGCTGTTCGAGATCCAGGCCACAGGGGCGCCGTATGTGCTGATCCTGGCGGGCGACCACCTCTACCGCATGGACTACGCCGAGATGGTGAACTACCACTGGGAGAAGAACGCCGATATCACGGTCGCCGTCCAGCCGGTGGCCAAAAGCGAAGCGCACCGCCTGGGCATCCTCAAGCGTGAGGCAGATGGCATGATCTCCGATTTTGTCGAAAAGCCCAAGGATCCCGCCGTCCAGGATAAATTCGTCAGCCGCGACGACCCCGAGCGGCCGCTGCTCGGGTCGATGGGCATCTACGTTTTCAAGACCAGGGTGCTGGCCGACCTGCTGATGTACCACCTGCGGCACGATGATTTTGGCGGCGACATCATCCCCGAAGCGATCCGCTCGCACGAAGTGTATGGATTTGATTTCGACGGCTACTGGGAGGATATCGGTACGATCCGCTCGTTCTACGAGACCAATCTCAAACTGACCGTGTCGAACCCGCCCTTCAATTTCTACGATCCGCACGCGCCGATCTACACCCACGCCCGCTTCCTGCCTGGCTCCACAGTCGAAGACAGCAAGCTGCAGGACGTTTTGATCGCCGAGGGCTGCCAGATCCGCAAGGCAGAGATCACCCACTCGATCGTCGGCATCCGCAGCCAGATCGCCGAAGGGACTATGATCAAAGACAGCATTATCATGGGCGCCGACTATTACAACGCCGAGAAGCCGCGCGGCAGCGTTCCGATCGGCATCGGACGCAACTGCCATATCGAATCGGCCATCCTGGATAAGAACGCCCGCGTTGGCAACGGCGTGGTCATCAAGCCCTTTCCCGCCGACCGGGATATCGACCACGAGCTGTACTTTGTGCGCGATGGGGTCGTGGTCATCGCCAAGGACACCGAGATCCCGGATGGCACGCGCATCGAGCCAAAGTAAGGGTTATATTTGTCACATTGACATTGCTCCTCACCGGGCGTAGACTTGAACCGTCCAAGGAGCAAACAAGCCGTCACACGGAGGTGTGGCGGCTTATTTATTGCCCGGGATCCTATTCTTTAGGGAGACTCCATGAGCGAATATTTGCCCGTAGGTATCATCATCCTGCAGTTGATCTTTCTGGAGGGCATCCTGTCGATCGACAATGCCGCCGTGATCGGCGCGCTGGTCTCACCCCTGCCCGACGACCAGCGCATCCCCTGGCCCAGGTCCCTGAAGCGGCTCGGAGACTGGCTGCACCCGCTTCTGGGAAACCAGCGCAGCGCCGCTCTGCGCGTCGGCCTGCTGGGCGCCTACTTCGGGCGCGGCGCCATGCTCTTCCTGACCAGCTTTCTCATCCATAACTCGTGGATCAAGATCCTCGGCGCGGCCTACCTTATCCACCTGGCCTTTGACAACCTGGCGGACATGACCGGCGGCGGGAGCGAAGAGGGTGGAGAGGTCGAACCCATCCGTGTCCAGTCGTTCTGGCCGACGGTGCTGACCGTCGAGCTGATGGACCTGGTCTTCAGTATCGACAACGTGGTCGCCGCCGTCTCACTTTCAGACAAGCTCTGGGTGGTCATGTTGGGGGTGGGCATCGGCATCCTGGCCATGCGTTTCGCCGCGGGACTGTTCAGCTACGCGGTGACGCGCGAGCCGATCCTTAAGCAGGCCGCCTACGTGCTGGTCCTCAACATCGGCGTCGAGCTGATTTTAGACCAGGTCTGGCACATCGAGATCTCGGACCTGCTGCGCTTCGGCGTTTCTGCGGTGACGATCCTGCTGGCGCTGGCCTACGCCCACAGTCCCTTCCTGCAGCGCTTCCGCTTTGTGCTGGTCTGGCTGGCACAGGGCATTGGCATCGTCAACGAATTTGTGGACTGGGCGTTCGCACCCGTGCGCGGACTGGTCCGCGTCCTGTTTTCGATCTTCAAGCGCACCGAAACCACGCCAGCTTAAGAGAGTGGAGAGAGCATGTATACGATCAAATCACCCACAACCCGCGAAGAATTCAAGGCCTACTATGCCCTGCGTTACAGGGTACTTCGTGAGCCCTGGGGCCATCCCAAAGGCACTGAAAAGGATGATTATGAGCCCATCAGCGAGCACTTCATGGCTGTAAGCGAAAAGGGAGAAGTGGTGGGCGTCGCCAAGCTCTTCGAAAAATCCGATGGCGTGGGCCATGTGTCCCACATGGCTGTGGCGCCTGGACACCAGCATAAGGGAGTCGGTCACCTGCTGCTCGAGACCCTGGAGCAGCGCGCCCGTGCTCGCGGCTTCAGGATCATCGGGACCATGTCCCGAGCCACATCGACCAAATACTTCGAGCGGTCCGGATTTCGAGTGGCGGGAATCCCCACCCTGCACCTGGGAACCACCCACTTGATCTGGATGGAAAAAGTGTTGTCGGAGACATGAAAATCCTGCGAGGGCTTGAAACCCTCGCAGGTTTGATAGCTGGCTTGACAGTCATTTATTTTGGAGTACACTGCAACCTTGGATGGGGAGCAGCCGCCTGATCCTCCCCATCGGCACAGCATAGATAACATCGGTGATCCAAACGCATTCCGCGTACAGAAGACCACCACAGGCTGGTGGTCTTTTTTCGTGTCAAAACCGCAACCAAACCGTAGGAGATGTCCCGTATGACCCTTGAGACCAGTGTCAAAGCCGAAGCATTACAACACGAGCAGGAGTGGCATGCACTCGACGTCGAGGCTGCATTCAAACGCCTGGAAGCGCAGGAGCAGGGCCTGACCACCCAGGAAGCGGCGCAGAGGCTCGACCGGCATGGACCAAATGAGCTGCAGGCTGCCCGCCAGATCTCACCGTGGGAGATCCTGTTCGAGCAGTTCAAAAATGTGCTGATCATCATCCTGCTCATCGCCACAGCTCTCTCGGCATTCCTGGGCGAAGGCGTGGATGCGATCGCGATCCTGGTCATTGTCATCTTTGCCGTGGTGCTGGGCTTCGTACAGGAATACCGCGCCGAACGCGCCATCGAAGCCTTGAAGGAAATGGCAGCGCCTACCGCCGCCGTGCTGCGGAATGGTGAGGAGGAAGAGATCCCTGCCCGCGAGGTTGTGCCCGGAGATGTGATCATCCTGCGGGCCGGGGACAAGATCCCCTCCGATGCGCGCCTGATCGAATCGATCAACCTGCAGGTGGAGGAAGCCGCACTGACGGGAGAATCCCTGCCAGTCGAAAAACACACCCGGCCGATCCTCGGTGCGAACGGATCGCTGGCCGTCGGCGATCGCAAGAACATGGTCTACGGCGGTACGGCAGTCACGTATGGACGGGGACGAGCTCTCGCCACGTCCACAGGCATGAAAACGGAATTCGGCAAGATCGCCCAGATGCTGCATACGGTCGAAAGCGGCAGGACTCCCCTGCAGGAGAACCTGGACAAGGTCGGTGCTGGGCTGGCGCGCGCTGCCTTTATCATCGTGGCAGTGATCGTTGGGTTCGGCCTGTTCCGCGGCCAGCCGCTCATCGAGATGATCCTGTTCGGCATTGCCCTGGCGGTGGCGGTCGTTCCGGAGGCGCTGCCCGCCGTGGTCACCATCTCGCTGGCGATCGGTGTGCAGCGCATGGTCAAGCGCAATGCGCTGGTCCGGCGCCTGCCGGCCGTGGAAACACTGGGCAGCACAACGGTCATCTGCTCCGACAAGACCGGCACGCTCACCAAGGATGAGATGACGGTGCGGAAGGTCTACCTGATGGGCGAGATGCTCGAGGTCTCGGGCGCAGGATATGATCCCCACGGCCAGTTCTCGTCCGACGGTAGTCCCGTCGAACCATCGGACTCGCTGAAGCAACTGCTGCGCGGGGCCGCACTGGCTTCGGATGCGCACATCGTCCACGGCGAGGCGGAGAACCGCTGGCACGTCAAAGGCGACCCGACCGAGGGAGCCCTGGTGGTGGCGGCTGCCAAGGCCGGCCTGCACAAACTGGACCTCGACAAAACCTATCCGCGCATCGACGAGATCCCCTTCACCTCCGAGACCAAGCGCATGACCACCCTCCATAAAATGGATGGCACAACGGTTGCGTTTTCAAAGGGCGCTCCGGAGATCCTGCTCGATTCCTGCACCCGGCAATTGGCAGCGCAGGGCGAAGTCGCTCTGGATCCGGCCTCCCGGGAGCAGATCCTGGAAGTCGCACGCCAGATGGCGGCACAGGCCCTGCGCGTGCTGGCGGTAACCACCCGTTCCGTTGTCCGCATCAAACACGCCGAACAGGAAATGACCTTCCTGGGCCTGCTGGGCATGATCGATCCGCCGCGGCCGGAAGCGAAGAAAGCCATCCAGACCTGCGAAGAGGCGGGGATCAAGGTTGTGATGATCACCGGCGACCATCCCCTCACGGCCCGCGCTGTAGCGGGTGAGCTGGGCCTGCTCAAGAACGGACGCGTCGTCACCGGCGCCGAGCTGGAAGCTATGAGCGACGAGACCTTCAAACGGGAAGTGGAGAGCATCGAAGTGTACGCCCGCGTCTCACCCGCCCACAAGCTGCGCGTGGTGACTGCCCTGCAGGCGAACCAGCACATCGTCGCCATGACCGGCGACGGCGTCAACGACGCGCCTGCCCTCAAAAAAGCGGACATTGGGATTGCGATGGGCATCACCGGCACAGACGTAACGAAGGAAGCCGCGGCCATGACCCTGACCGACGATAACTTCGCTTCGATCGTCGCCGCGGTGGAAGAGGGGCGCGGCATCTTCGGCAACATCAAAAAATACCTGATGTACCTGCTCTCCTCCAACATCGGCGAGATCCTGTTGATGGCCGGCGCCACCCTGCTCGGCATGCCGCTGCCGCTGGCCACCGTTCAAATCCTGTACATCAACCTGGCCACAGATGGCCTGCCCGCCCTGGCCCTCTCCGTCGACCCGCCGGAGGAGGATCTGATGAAGCGTGCCCCGCGCGACCCGCGGGTCGGGATCTTCACCCGCCCGGTGGTGGTCCTGATGGTCATCGGCGGCATATGGCTGGCGCTCGTCAACCTGGGAATGTTCATCTGGGCCCTGAACTCCGGCCGCAGCACCGACGAAGCGCGCACGATGACGTTCGTCTCGGTGGTGTTGTTCGAGTTCTTCAAAGCGTACAACTTCCGCTCCGACCGCAATTCGGTGTTCCACAGGCCCTTTGCCAACAAATGGCTGAACCTAGCCATCCTGTGGGAGATGACCCTGCTGAGCCTGATCGTCTATCTGCCTGTCCTGCACCCCATCTTTGACACATTCAGCCTGCCGCTCATGGACTGGGTTATCATCATCGCCCTGGCTGTCACGGTCATCCCGGTGCTCGAGCTGGGAAAATGGATGGAGCGCCACGGCTGGTTCGGGCGCCTGGTCTGATCGCTGTCTGGATAGGAA
>DASUOS010000407.1:0-24184 GCA_036276515.1 Anaerolineales bacterium
GGCTTCAGAAACTTCCACGATGCGGCGGTATGTCCACGAGAGGATCTCTGTCCCTACCGGCTGGAGGAGTATTTCGGTCTCGAGTTTCGTTGCTCCCGGCTCGGCGCCTGCCCGGTGGGCCAACTCGATCAGTTCCGGATAGGGGAAATCAGCACTAACCGATAAACGATCGGCGAGGTACTTTACCACCGCTTCCTCTTCACGCTGGTGAGCCATAAAGAAGATGGCGTTCGGTTGAAAATCCAGGGCCTTTTGTTCCAGGATCATCAGATTTTGAATGGCAGAATAACCAGGAACGGCGAAATTCAAAATTTCATACCCGGCATAGGGGTTCCCGGAATTCTCACCATTCAGGCGCTCTTCCAGGAGCCATTCAAAATCTTCGCCATCGGCAACACCCAATCCCATCACGAACGATGGGCCGGTCAGGGCGATACGATAGGTGTTCGGTGGGGGAATTCTCTCGTACTCTCGGTCTCGCATTCCCCAGCGGTTGGTGGTCAACCAGGTGCCGTTGAGGTTAATGGTCGTTGAAGGTACAAGCTCCATAATAAGGTTATCATTCGTTGGCCGGATGGCTTCCGTATCTCGAATGGCAACCCAGTTGGACGGCCGTTTCGAATAAATCTCCCATAGCTGGGAGTTGAAGCGGCTCACGCCCACCAGGTCTTCATAGTAGCCTTGCTGAAGCAGCGCGGCTTCCCTGTCGCTGAGCCGGCTCACCGTCAGATCACGCATCAACTCCTGAGTGCTGCCGCCGATTCGGTTGTAGATGGCCGGACTCCCAATCAAGAGCAATACCAGGAAGGCACTACCTGTCGAAGATGCGGATCTGAAGAAAGCCCCAGGCTTGCCCGATCCAGTGCCTTTTTCAGCGCCCGCGCTAAGCCAGATGGTCAGGCCGAACGCCATTGTGATCGCCAGGAAGCTGAGCAGCAACACGGCGATACTTTCCAGGCTCAAATCCACCACCGATAAAAGCGAAAACCAATCCCGGATTGAATCGCTGCTCCATAGCGACCACAACACGGCCATGACCGTGAAGGTTCCTGCAGAACGAAGGGTCAGACCAGCGATATCCCTGATCGACGGAGAGCGTTGTCCCAGTGTGCGAGCCCGTCCACGCTTGGCTTCCAGGAGCGTGTTAGCCACTACCAGCACGGACAGAACAGACCAAAATACGATATCTGGTGTGGTGAACAGGAATGAGCCCCGCAGCCAGAACCATTGGTAGGCATGAAAGAACCAGGTCAGGAAAAACACAAAAAATGTAGCAATGACCAGGCTGGTGGTCTCTCCCCACTTCCGGATCCGAAAGTATGTGGGGTAGTAAAACACCTTCATCATGAAATCTTTCCAATAAATATTGATACGGCGCCATAGATCGGTGAAACTGGATGCCAGGAAGTAGAGATGGTGTGTTTCAGGCAGGTTGAAGCCGAACAGGTGCAGAATGCCAATGATCAAGTGAAACTGTCCAGAAATCCGCAGATAGAGGGCAAAATTAGCAATCAGAAAGCGGACCAGCTCAAGGGTAGTGGATACTTCTCCTGGGGCAATCATCAGATCATAATTAATATAACGATATAAGAGGAGCTGGATCACTCCCCGGAACATCCACTGCAGCCCTCTCTGATAAATCTGGTGTTGGTCCTCGTTATAATACGTCCGGCGGAAGGTACTGTAATCTACGACGGGAAAGAATGGAAACACGACGTTCGGCAACAGGAAGAAATAGGAAAGGGTACTGGTGAGTGTCGGCTTCGCCTTGCCATGCTTGAGATCATACATGTATATGATCAATCGGAACATAAACATAGATGCCAGGACTGGCCAGATGACATCGAGCCTGGAGGCTTGAATCCATCCTGTCCGTAATGCAACCAGTGCGACGCCGGCCACGATCAGTATCGCTACCCGGGCTTTGTAAGTGATGGGAAGGTGACAGATTCCGATGAGACCAAGACCAATCCCAACCAACCATAAACTATTAACGAAACCCAGGATACCGGCAATAGCGCCCAGGGAGATAAAAAGGAAAAAGGGGAGACGATAATGGGAGGAAAGAAAATAGTGAATCAGAAAACCAAAGAAGGTTAGCAGGATCACATTGTGATAGAAGGCCTGATTTTCCAGCTGAAACACACGGGCCACTAGAACCAGGAGTCCAAGCTGGACTGCTATGCTAAGAAATTTGCCGAGCTGGAGTCTCTCCAGGGCGAGCAGGTTGATCCAGGGACCCATGCTTCCCCGGTCGGCAGCGGACGAGGAGATGATACCGATCGATAGGATGCTAAATCCGATCGAGATCAACACAACCAGTTTGGTTCCGAATTCCGGCAGGCCGTTTATGACAAGCATATCAGCGGCGAAGACGACTGCAACCGTTGCCAAGGCAACCAGTATCCATTCACTGATATAGCGCCAGCTCTCTGACGAGATCAGTACTGCACCCGCCAGGAGAACCACGAACCCACTTAAGGCCAGGGAAAATTGTCTGGGTCCAATCCCCAGCGAGCCGTCGAAGTTCAGAAGATCAGCAGCCAGGGCAATGGTGGTGATTCCGGCACCGCCCAGCATAAGAACCAGCGGCAGGAGCCTGCTCGACCAATAGTTTCCGGAAAGAATGCGTTGCACAGACAGAGGTCTCCTTTACATCTTAGAGCTGACGAGCTGGGCTATGTCGGCAACCGTATCCAAATAGTCGATCATTGTCTCGTGCGCTTGAATTTGGATCTTAAATCGCTCTTCGAGAAAGGCCACCAGCTTTATCGTGGCAAGCGAATCGAGGATCCCGCCGGTTATGAGAGGGGTCGAGTCGGTCAGCTCCGCAGGGTTTTCACCTGGAAGAAACTCTTCCAGGATATACTTTTTTACAGTATCTTTTATTTCTTGGACCGACTGTTTTTCACCATTGAGATTTGTCATATTTGTACCCTTTCCGTATTGAACTTTGATTTTTTGCTGAGTTCTGTCCTCATATTGTTATTATTCTTGAGATTGAGGCAGGCTCAGGAGCTGCTGCGTCTCGATAAGCGCCTTGATCTTTTCTGCTACAAATTCATGACCCAGCTCGTTCCAATGACCATCGTCAGGAATAAGCATTTTGTCAGGATCAAAACCCGGCACTGATTCAACGTCTAGTACCAAGAAATCTTTACTCTCCATTGTGACTACCAAGTCTTTATAGGTGTCCGCTGCTGGATAGTTCCACCACCTGTCTGTAGTCACGATCATAAAGTTTGCTTCTTTTGACTCGGCAATATTTTTCATTTCATCGATGAGAGCTATAGTAAGTTCAAAAGGCTCTCTTTCTGTATTTAGGCTAGATACGGGTGAGCTTGCATGCGGGCGATCCGAACTCTTGAAACGTGCGTATAGGGAAAGGAAGTCGAAATATCTCTGAATAAGAAAATAGGCGAGCGCCGAACGCTGTGATAGGGAATATATGAATCTTCCCTGTGGGCTCGTTTTGGGCACCGGATGACCCGTAGGAACGAGCTGGCCTTCTTCGATTATAAATTTCGGCTTATAGTAAATTGTGTTAACAAGCAGCCGATCGTTATCACCCACATCGTTCCCGGCTAGCACTACTATGACAAGGTCGATTTCATATTTAATGCCTTCGTTCTGATACCAGAGCAATTCCTGGTCTGTACTATACCCTGAGACGCCGGCATTAATCACCTCCGCCCCCAGTGATTCTTCAAGCTGTTGGGAAAATCGGTCTGTTTCTTCGACACCATATCCCCATGCAAAGGAGTCGCCAAGCACTAAGATCCGCTCGGTATCACCTTGACGCTCATACGTGTGCGAACGATCTCGTAGACCTTTTTCATTTATTCGCACAACGGTACGAAACTGGGGAGTTTCAAATACACCCTCCTGCCCTGGCTGGTGAGCCCAGCCCAGCAAGGAATCATATTTCCAAAAGCGATCCCGCTCTGGACTTACATATAATGGCGTGTAACCCAGGAGCCGCAATGCTATCTCGCTAACAAACAAGGCAATGAGGATGGAAATAAGGAGTAGAGACAGGTTGATAAGTAAGCTGCGGCTATTAATTTTCACTACTTGTCTACTTTTTCCCTTTTCGGGTCCGCTGCTTTCGATCCGCCGCGAACCATTAATAACGTTCTATCGATCCCCGGCTCGAGAAGCCCGTCGGATCATAATACCCAGGACACTGAGGAGAAGAAGCGCTACCGGCAATAAAGCTATAGTGTACGGGGATATCTGACCGTTGTTTCCGTTAACATCTGCTTCGTCCTGAGAGCTGGTTGACTCACTATCATCCGTACTGGCCAAGGTTGGCGAACCCTCAGCGGTAGGTGTTGCTGGAGGGAGCGTAGGCGGTAACAGAGTCAGAGTAGGGACTTCCTGGATCTCGGTCTGTGTTGATGGGAGTTTGATCGTACGGGTGGAATAGAGTAGCTGCCCCTCCGCTGTGTCATTCGTGCCCGTCGGTACTGACAACACAACAACAATGTTTCCTTGCTTGTTGATGGCAGCGGCCAGAACATCCACCGGGTTGTCCTGATGCGGCGCCAAAGACCAATGAAGAGGCGCGTCGGGCTGCCAGCGACCACCATCCCAAAGCCAGTGACCCAGAGAGCCCGGTCCCGCATCCACCACATGTAACCGGCCGGCGGTATCTACCGTGACCGCCGCACGTATCCCTTCATCGGGCAATGCTTGTGGGAATTCCCATGTAAGGCCACCATCAGAGGAAACCTGATTCCACACAGTTGTCATGGTGTCCTGCTGCTGCCAGAGAAGATGTACACTGCCTTCGCCATCGGCCACAATCTCTTGCCAGGCAACGGGCTTGTCGACAATGAGCTTCGCATCACTGAAGGTGCGGCCGCCATCTTCGGATCGAGTGTAATAAAGGGAAACTGGCTGTGGAATTCCATCTCCCTCAATCGATTGCTCCTTCCACAGGATATGCAAAACACCATTTTCCGATACCAGCAGGGAAGGCGCACCGACAAGATCGAAACCTGCCGACATTCCATTGAATACTTGGACCGGCTCAGTCCAGGATGTGCCATGATCTTTTGACTGAATGAGGTAGATCCCGCGTGCCTCGTTCACTGGAACAGAATATGCTGCATATATCGTTTCAGCGGCGTCCGAGGCCAGGTCCGCTGAGCCAATCTGCCCGTCATGGATGATTTCGAGTCGCGAGGGTGTCGACCAGCGCGATTGTGTAGCAGCGTTGCCACTGGTCGCCCTGTTAAAGTAAAGCGCGCCGCTATCCGTGTGTGTGAGGAGAAACAGCTCATTTCCCGGTCCTGTCCCTATTGCTGGCCAGCCAGCCTCCCCGTCCTGCAGCTCTAACACCGGAGTTACGCGTGACCACAACTCGCCGTTCCAATACGTGTAATAGATGGCCGGATCCTGGTGTTGACTGAAAAAGGCGTGTATCAAATCATCACCCGTGGCAACCAGCTCAACTGCTTCTATCTTAAGGCTGTCATCGGTAATCGGGGAAGGCTGGCTCCAGGCAGACGATGAAAACGAAAACATATTTGGCCTCAGCTCCCGGGAAGTGATCCATATATCGCCGCCCACTCCCTGGTCGCAGCCAACGATGTACAACCGGTTTCCTGACATGGAAGCCTGATGACAACCGTAGATAACATCCGAGAAAATCTCCGGCTCTTCAAAACCGGACAGAATCCGTTGGGGCTGTGACTGACTCCATTGGCGGCCATTCCAGGCCGTCAGAAAGGTCTGGCTTTGAGTATCTGTCAGCAAATAGAACGGCTTTCCGGGACTGTTCGCCAAGCCCAACACAAATTCGTTTGACAGTGCACAGCCTAACAGACCTTCCAGCATTGGTTGTGGAGCGCTCCAGGTCTGGCCCGCATCTATGGAAGATTGGTAATAATGGGTACAGGCGCCATCCGACCGGCTATTTTGCCAGACAAGCGCAATGCTATCCTGTTTCGCGCCTACGTGAATATTGTATGGGCCCGCCAATCCAGAGCCTGGCGCCGGACCTGCGACTAGCGCCGATTGCCCCCAGCTCTCCCCACCGTCTGCGGATTGGGCCAGAAACACCTGCTTACGAGGCCGGTTATCCCAGGCAATATAGACCCGCAGGGAGTCTTCGGTCCCGGTAGTGGCGACGCTGAGGTTCGCCTCGCCTACACCCAGGCTGCCAAGATAAGAAGATTCATAAAGAAGGACTGGTACATCCCAGGCCCGGCCATTATTTTTTGAGCGCGTATAATAAATACCAGCCGGAATTGCGGGATCTTCAACCGTGCGGACGAAGGCCACGTGCAGTTCGCCGCTCGCGTCAGCAGCTACCGAAAAAGCAGATGCCTCAGGCGCTATAACCCGTCCGGAATTCCACGCCGCGAAATTTTCAAAACTCTCGTTTTCCACACTGCTGGTGAATAACCTCCCTTCGGGAGAAATCCAGAAGGCGAATATGTACTGGCCGGGACCTGCGATGAACAATGGATTTGGACCGGTGTAAACAGCCAGCTGAGGGTCGATACTCTCCCCGGGAGGTGGAAGTCTGAACAAGAGATTCAGGCTGGTCGTCTCAGGCGGTCTCCATTGTTCGCCATCGAACCGCGTGTACACAAAGTCCGCGAGGGTATCCTGCCAGACTACGTGTATGACCTCCTGCGAGTCGATCACAAGGGCAGGGTTCGCAGCACCACCCGAACGAGAAAGGTTCAGTGGTTCGGCCCAGGGATCGTCCGCAGATTGGGCACGTACCCAAAGAGGTGTGTTCGAAGCGATGAACAGGGCGCTGGCGAGCAGAAATCCCACCAGCTTGGGTATCCAACCGGATTGTTTCGAGCGCAATGGTGAATTAATCGTTTTCATAGATAGCTGAAAAAAACTCAAGCTCAATGATAAGAGACCCGAGATCCAGGCCTCTTCACGTTATTGACAGAAGTCGTTGATCCCGGCACGTAGATTATGCTCCTCAGGGATTGGATTGTAATAAACGAGGAACTTTTGCAGCGATCCGTCAAAAACCATTTCATAAGACGATACGAGGTCATAACTGGCATCTGACCTCGGAAGCTGCTGTTCCACCTGGCCAAGTCTGGGAGCAAGGATATGAATGTAATCGGCATACAATCCCTGCCGGTACCGCTGATGGCAGTGGCGATATGACACCAACTTCTCATAAATATAGGAGTTTCTGTACGTGTACGGCAGCATACCGGCTGCGTAGGTCAGAATACGGGGATCTCGGCGATCGCCATCTCCATAGATCATCTCCCAATGCCTCTCGATATCAAAAGCCTCCTGTCTTAGGATTTGCATGAATCTGACATAATCACGGATCCCCAGCGCCCTGTAATCCCCGATGAAGGAAATTCCATTGATTGAATGCCTGTAGGTGTATACATACTGGTAGAGCTGAAACAGCATGAGAACCAGCAGAAATCCTGTGAACAGGTATGCAGGTCGCCCGGTTGACATGGATATTGCCCGGGTTTCCGACGTTCGTCGAAGGAGATCGATAACAAGGATGGCAGTTGAAGGAATATAAGGAACAAAGAAGCGGAAAGAAAACATCATGTGATGGGTTGCCATGGTCAACCCATATAAAACCTGTAACACGAGTCCGGCATAAAGCCACCAAGTGTTCTTGAAGTGCCCGTAAAGAATTTTATTTATTCGATGGTTTTGTACAAGCAGACTAAAAAGTAGAGCTGCTACAGGAATTATTCCTACATAGAATAAGTATGCAGCTATGTATGCTCCATTAAAAATTATCCCCCCTACATTTCCATTCGGGGTCTTCACATAAAATGAAGTTGGGAGAAGATCCCCATAATAATAAACACTGACCAGTAACCATGCCAGGGGCAAAATCGCCGCTCCGGCTGCGGCAATACTCAAATGCTTTATCGATTGAGTTTTCGAAGCCACATAGAGAGTTATTGGGAAGAAAAACAGGATTGAATCATAGCGTGTTAGAAAAGCCAGACCCGCTAAAAGAAATATCACACATAGCAAATTAAGCCGGAATGGGGGCGGACGGTCGGTTAAGATCGCTGTAACGGTTGCCAGAAACAGCAGAATGGGGGTTTCCAATCCTCCAAATGTCCATAACAGTACACAGGGAGGTAATAACAATAGGAGGGCCAGTACCTGAAAAGGAGGATCTTTTCTGTATCGATACCAGACGAGCAGGGTTGAAAGGAATAATAGGACTAAAGAAATGATTTTATTACTAAGAACGGTATTGCCGGTCACAGAGAATAATGCTGCCGACAAAATAGCGTGTAGAGGTGAAGTCATTGCATTGATCGGTTCACCTTCATTAAAGACCAGCGATCCGGTGTTAATCCAATTCTCTGCGTATCGATATGTAATGTATGCGTCTTCAGCTGTAAAATTAAAATAGAAAACTGCACCGAAGGCAATTAGAATGAGGATAGCCAGCTGGAGAGACGCATAGAATTTTCTCATTTCCGATCTGCGATATATTTCTGCGACATGACCATCTGCTCTAAACTCACTAAGCCACCCAGGAATAGCCAGCCAAGCATGCTGGATCTAAAACCGTTTAAGCCAACGTTATAGAAAAAGGGCAGTACCCAGTCCCCGAGCATTCCCGCTACAATCATCCCGGCCAACCCACCCAAAGCACCATACACGTAGGCTTGGGCAAACCCGGTCGGTACATTCGTTCGCAGCCGCCAACCCAGCCGGCCCAGCTCCCACACAAGCCATAAGAAGCAGAGCAGCCCCAGCACTCCCATTTGGGCGACGATATCAATATAGTTGTTGTGAGAATTAAAACTGACCGCATAGCCTCTGATTGGGAAGAGGGGTGTATACCAATAATAATTGGCAAAACCCAACCCCAGAAGGGGGCTAATCTTGATGATCTGGGCCATGATCAGCCAGGCATCAAAGCGAGTCGAAATACTGTATTCGTCTGTCGCAACGAGTCCTGACCACAGATAAATAGCAGCCAGTACCGCGACCGGGATCAGCGCCAGGCCGGCACGCCAGGATCGGGCCATCATAATCGCGGCTATGCAGACAAACGTCGAGAGCCAACCCGATTTATCGGTAAACTTTAATACTGCCAGCACGTAAATCGTGATCAGGACTACACCGCCAAGGGCCAGCCGCCAACCCGGATGTAAATCCCCGTTAAAAAGAGCCTGGCTGAACGCCATTGCCACCAGCCAGATATAAAAAACGGTCCCAACTGGCAGAAACAAGTCCCGTGTGGGCAGACCTAAGACCGGCAGCACCGATCGAAAAAGAATCGACAATGTGCCGACGGCTACGAACGCCCAGGTCAACCAGCTCATCCAGCGCAGGTCGCGAATCTGGTTCGCCACCAGTAAGAAAGTGGCAGCCGAGAGAACGATGATCGACAGACCTCCCAATTGAGCTCCCAGAGGCGCATGAAGAGCGAATGTCAACCAGGATAGTTGACCCACTCCAAAGGATAGAGCAGCGATGACAATCAGAAACAACAGCGGCAATAAGGTACGGGAAGAAGCGAATTCCAGGTGCTGGCGGGTTATTATTTGCAGCAACCAAAGGCCAAGCATTAGGGCCACCACGATCATCGTCAGGTTCAAGCCGCTGGGCCCAAGGAATGGGACAACCAACCCGGCTAAAGAGGCAACAATCATGCCAAGCGGCGGCCAGCGAAGCAAGGTCAGAACCAGGCCGATACCCAACGGTAATAGAAGAACCATGGACAGTTCGCGTTGAGATGCGCTCAATGCCAGGGCGGCAATAAGAAGCAACTCGCCTCCGATGAGCAGCGGGCGTAGCCAAAGTTGCGAAATGCCAGGAAATGGCTTCATTTCTGGACTCCTGCCACTCCATGCTCTCGTAAGCCTTCCCGATAGCCTTGATAAACATGACCGCCTATAACATAACGGTAAAGATATGGGAGTACCGAGGAAGCAGGGTAGACCTTTTCCAGAGTACCCACAACCTTTTCGATACTCCAGAGGGCCGGGCGGGAGGATGCCATTGAGCGGGCGAGTTTACGAGTAATCAGGCTCGGTAAATCCTGGTCCCAAACAATCGGGGTTTTGTCAGAAAACATCGGAAGGTGAGCTATTAGCGAGGGATGCTTTTGGAAAAGAGTCACCGCACGATAAGCAGCTGTCCTGGCACGCTTTTTATAAATGTCCAAATCGAAAATGTGATGATCGCGATGCCAACAAATAGCTTTCGTGCTACGGCGAAATTCAAAGCCTTGTTGATAAGCACGATAAGCAAAGTCGAGATCACACCACATACTGGAACCTGGAAAATCTAGACCTTGCATCATTCCTGTCTCAAAGTACGCTTCGCGCATGAGCGCCATATTATTACTATAAATATCTGTGAAAGGCAGTTCTGCTATCGTATGGTCCGAGTCGTATTCCGAATCTTGCTTGAAAAAAGAACGATCAAGATGAGCTCCGGGTGCCAGAGAACCATGCAATGCATTCGATAGAGGGGTTGTCTCCGCCTGCCAGAGATTCCATGTTCCACCTACAATCCTATTTTTGCACGTGTCGTACGCTTCGATGAGATAGGATAGGTAGCCGGGATCCAACAGAATATCATCGTCTAAAAATACCAGGATATCAGCGCGGCTCTGCTCAGCACCCAGGTTACGAGCGGCGGCATCGCCTTGGTTTCTCTGCCAGAAGTAGCTTAAGTCGAAAGCAAATCGCTCCTCTGCAATCTCTTCTGTATCATCCGTTGAGCCATCATCTACAATAATGACATTCATACGTTCCTTGGGATACGTCTGCTTGGCGAGTGAGTTCAATGTTTCACGGAGCATGATTTTACGGTTGTACGTGGGAATAATTACGCTAGCTGTAGGTAGAGATGACACGATAAAGCTTGGACCCTTATTATTAATTTATTTGGCTTTTTGTGGCAGTGAGTCGTGGGCAACTTCCCCAAGGTAGTTCTCGATCTCATCCATCATTCTCGTCATCGTAAACCGCTCCAGTATAGTTTGCCTGCCGCTATGCACCATCTGATTGCGCGATTCAGGATCATCGATCAGGTGCGCGATCTTGTTCGCTAACTCTTCAGAATCGTTTGGCATGAACAGCAATCCGTTTTCGCCATCCACAATGATCTCAGGCGTTCCTCCTGTCCGTGCGGCTACAACGACCAACCCCGATATCATGCCTTCCAATATTGCTCGAGAGAATGGCTCGGGCCAGGTTGATGGCAACACAAGCGTATTAAATTTTTGCAGGAGTTCAGGCATTTCTGCGGGGGGGATCCATCCCAAAAAAAACACGTTGCCATTTATCCCGGCTTGACTTACACGTTGGCGCAAGTGATTTTCGTACTCAACGGAACCGGAACCTGCCAGACTCAACTTAATCTCCCGCCTGCCCTGACCGCACACCAATTTAATCATTGCCTCGATCACGGTGTCTATACCTTTTTCGGGATAGATACGCCCAGCATAAAGAAGGTTCAGGGTTTTGTCATCAAAATCAGCTGAGTGTTGTGCCCCAATGCTAAAATAATTACTGACATCGAGGCCGGTATGGATGATCCGCGCCTGCGATACGGGAACCCCAGCCTCGACCAGGATATTTCGAGTTGCCGCGCTGACACAGATGGCATGGCGAAAGGCCAGTGGCGTCCTCTGAGCATCTTTGGCCAGCATCGCCAGAGCTAGCGGACCCAATATCTGTTTGGGAAGCCGGCTGTACCAGTTGCGTCCAGGGGAACGCCAGTAGTATTCGTGCTGGCTTGGAAGGGTTGGCCAGTATGTGGCAAAACGATAGACAACCTTATGCGGATACCGCGCTTCAGCAAAAGCTGGAAGCGAATAGGGCAAATTCCACATGCCCCAAATGAAAATGATGTCTGGATCAAACTCCTGGAGAATGCGCTCGAAGACTTGTAAATTATGTTTTTCTCTTGCCTTTCTCTTGGTGAAAAAGGTTATGCTGTGTCGCAAGGGTACTAAATCCATCTCCAGGTACAGGGACCGGTAAATTCCGTCTACTTCTACAGGCAAATTGTTGGTCCCCTGCATACTGGTTAGAACCAGCGTAGTGTGGCCTCGCTGCTTTAAGCCCTCGACTACTTGCCGGCACGATTGTTCTTCGCCGCCTGCACCATGAGTCAGATAAAAGTTGGTGAGAAATAAAACCCGCAATTTTCGTCCTTCAGGATACTTTATGCCAACCCTACTCAATTGTTTTCAGCTTTTGGTAATCGATTTTATCTGTAGACGTCTTCGGAAGGCTATCAAGATACGTGAAGAAATCGGGGATCATATAATTCGGCAGATTTTCGGCGCAAAACCGCTTGAGTGCAATGCGGGAAGGACTCTGCCCGTCTTTGAAGCTTAGATAAGCTTTAATTTGTACGCCATTCTCATCGTTCGATAAAGCGATTACAGCGGCTTCCTTGATATCCGGATGATTGTATAATCCCGCTTCGATTTCACCCAGTTCAACTCTGTATCCCCGTTTCTTTACCATCCGGTCTCGGCGGCTGAGATAAATGTAATTTCCGTCTTCGTCTAGAACAACAACATCCCCGGTTTTATACCAGCGCTGCCCGGAGGAATCGACCAGAAAAGCGTTCGCCGTCTTTTCCGGAAGGTTCCAGTACCCTTGCATTACACCCGGGCCAGCAGCAATTAATTCTCCCATCTGTCCCAACCCAACTTCCTGACCCTGTTCATCGACTATCTTAATTAAGTGGTTGTAATGGGAACAAGCCTTTCCAATCGGGAAGGGTTTTGTTTGGTCCACCGGGAACGTTGTAGGAATTTCATAATAAGTGCATACGTTGGTCTCGGTCGGTCCATACAAATTGAAATACCGGGGTCTGGGAAGCATGTCTTTCAGCATCCGAAGATGTTTGATCGGAAAAACTTCCCCAGCAAATAACACCAGCCGCAGGTCAGAAAACTCATACCGGTCGAGCCTTCCGTATTGAGCCAAAAAGCTCAAGATCGATGGCGTTGAGTACCAAATCGAGATTCTCTTTTCTGAGATCAGCGATGCGAGGCGAATCGGATCTTTACCAATTTCTTCCTCTATCAGCACCAGTGTTGCTCCATGCTTTAGAGAAACATATAGATCCAGGATAGAAAGATCAAAATGGAAGGGTGCGTGGGATGAAAAACGGTCGATTTCACTTGGCTCAAATACTTCCGAGCACCAATCGATGAAGCTGAGCGCATTCTTGTGGGAGAGCATGACCCCCTTCGGCTTGCCCGTTGAGCCGGATGTGTAAAGGATATAAGCAAGATCGTCTGTGGAAGGTGATAAAGAAGCAGGAAATGCCGGATCAGCCATTTCGACTCGTTCCAGAGCATTCTTCAAGTGATCTCCGCCTCCTGTCCCATCAAGGACTATCAGTGTAGGCGAAATGTTGTGGCTCGCAAGCTCTATCGAAAGCCTCTCAACGAATCGGTTTTCGACCAGGATGGCTTTGACACTACAGTCGTTAAATATATAAGCATTTCGGGAGGGAGGCGCGCCGGGATCCACAGGAACATAGATTGCACCCGCCTTTAGAATGCCAAAGATGGAAGCCACTGCATCGACCGATTTACGCAAATAAATCCCTACCCGATCGCCTGGACAAATTCCGAGCTGGATCAGTCTATCGTTGAGTCGATCGGAAATCTGGTTGAGGTCCTGGTATGTGATTACACTGCCATCGGTTTCCTCAACTGCAATCCGGTTAGGATGTTTGTGAGCGGACAGGACCAGCAATTTGGGTAGAGTCATCTGATTGTTCATGGTTCCATCACTTTGATTGAGATTCTGCCCCTCTTCCACTCCCGACAGATTCTATAAAGCCTATAGTATCGCGCTTGGTTTAACGTCGGCGCAAGGGTAGCCCTGGCTCACGTCTCTATTAGGAAGAGTCTGTTCGAGAGGCTGGGGAGAACCAACCTTCCCCTGCCTGATAGGGATAGAGCCAGGGCGTATGCCTTGGGAGGCGAAGCGACCCTCAGATGGGTTTAGAAAAGGGTGTAGATAAACGGTCCGACACCAGAGGCGGAGGCGAAAATCACGAGCAATCCAAAGAGCAGCAGGACCGCGACCATCGGGATCAGCCACCACAGCTTGCGCTTCCACAGGAAATTCAGGATTTCTCCTACCACGCCAACATTTAATGACATACTACGGAAAAAGTTTTTCATTGCTCATTCTCACTTTCTAACCACAAAGTTATCCATATAAAGCGTATCAATATCGCTTTTACCAAAAGTGTTCAAGGCATTCGCAGGTGTGGTGACGATAGGCTCACCTCGCAAGTTGAAGCTGGTGTTCAACAACACCGGTACCCCGGTCGCCTGGCCGAACAGCTCGATGCTCCGGTAGTACAACGGATTGTTGTGACGCTGTACCGTTTGGACCCTTCCGGTGCCTCCTTCATGGGTCACGGCCTGGATTCGTTCGCCGCACCCATCCCTCGTAGGATAGACCATCAACATATATCGGAGGGGATAATTTTTGGCTGGGTTCTCCAGGCCGGCATAGAATTCATGGGCGCGTTCCTCGAGGATCACCGGGGCAAAGGGGCGGAATGGCTCGCGAAACTTGATGCGGGCGTTGACAATATCCTTCATCGCCGCACTGCGCGGATCGGCCAGGATAGAGCGGTTGCCCAGTGCCCGCGGCCCCCATTCGAAGCGGCCCTGGAAGAGAGAGATGACTTTGCCGGCCAGCATGTCCTCTACCATCATCTCTGCCCGGCGTTCCGGATCTTCGACATACTGGTAGGAGCGGCCGGTAGCATCGATGGCGGTTTTTGCTTCCTGGTCGGAATAAGCCTGGCCCCAGTATGCATGTTCCATCACGAACTTCCTGGGTTTGCCTAATAGGACGTGATAGACATAAAGGGCTGCCCCCAATGCTCCGCCAGAGTCGCCCGGGGCAGGCTGGATCCATACTTCCTCGAACGGGGTCTCGCGCAGGATACGGCCGTTCGCCACGGAGTTCAGAGCTACGCCCCCGGCCATGCATAGCCTTTTGAGCCCTGTTCGCTCATAGGCATAGCGGGCCATTTTCAGCAGCATTTCCTCCGTTGCTGTTTGAATGCTGGCAGCAATATCGGCATAATACTGGTTAATTTCGGCAGTCTTTGTGTCCCATTGCGGATGATCCTTCTTGGGATGTGTGGTGGGCGTATAAAATTCGGATTCGTGGGCACGCGGAGCGCCAAAAAGGTCCACAAATTTATTACTGAAGGTTCGGGTCGTGGAATGATGGAAGGTAAAATAATCCATATTCAGCCGAAAACTGGCATCGTTCCCCATCTCGACGAGTTTATAGACATCTTCCAGCCTTGTCGGTTTTCCATACGGCGCCATTCCCATCACCTTATATTCCCCTTCATTAACCTGGAAACCGAGGAAGGCAGTGAACGCCGAATACAGCAGGCCAAGGGAGTGGGGGAACTTTACTTCGTTGAACAGTTCGATATGATTTTTGCCTTTACCATCCCAGTCCGCAGTGGCTTTTCCGACGGTGGTTGTGGTCCATTCTCCAACACCGTCTACGGTAAGGATTGCCGCATCCTCATAAGGTGCGCAGAAAAAGGCGCTCGCCGCGTGGCTGAGATGGTGCTCGACAAAGAGAAGTTTCTCATCGGGGATATTGAGCTTGGTCAGGATGTGGCCCTTGATCCACAGCTTCTCGTTGAACCAGGTGATCATGGACTCCCGGAATACCCCCCAGGATTTGGGGAAGGTTTGCAGGGTTGTCATCAGGATGCGCTCAAATTTTTGCAATGGCTTCTCGTAGAAGACCACGTAGTCAAGGTCGGATGCGGTAATCCCGGCCTGGCGCAGGCAGAAATCGATTGAACGCTCGGGGAAGCCATAATCATGCTTTACACGGGTGAAGCGCTCCTCCTCCGCAGCGGCTACCAACACTCCATCCTGCAGCAAAGCTGCGGCTGCGTCATGGTAGTAACAAGATATACCCAGGATATTCATCAGAACAGCCTCCGTGCATCCTCAAGAGTCAGGTCATGCGTTTGGCGTTCCAGCCATTTTGGGCGGCTGCGTGGACGAAGTCCCAGTGGATCCCCGAAAAACCGCACACCCAAGCCAAATGGCATGAATAAGGTGAAGTAAAACACAGTCAGGACCAATCGGCCGATTAGGTCACCCATGAATTGGCCGAATCGCTTCCATGCATGCCATGCTTTCCGTAACACGTTCATTTATTGTTCCTCCAGCTTGAGTTGTTTATTTGTTTCGCGCAACCCTATGACGAGATTTGCCACCAGGATCCTTCTCTTACAAGGCTTACCTTAAAGTGATCCAACATAGGGTGTATATCTTAGATTGGCTCAGTATCCTTTAGGGGATACCGGATCTACCTTTTCTTGCCTGACAGATTTTTTGATTACTCCATGTAGCTGGACACGATGTTAAAAAATAGACCCTGCTCGGGTCCATTGCAGGATGAGAGAAGCAATCGACCGAGGAGGGTCTGTAATGCAGTATAGGGAATACAGGAGTAAGCGGGTGTGTCGCTGCAATGGAATAGTCCTTGATGAAGGGATTGTCTGTGGTCTATATTGTGAGCGAAGCGATCTTCGTATCTCTGGAAATCGTTCTGTTGACTTACATTTACCATCGCTGGCGTTGTTACCAAGGTAACAACGCCAGCGTAGGACCAGCATTCTGCACCCGGCGCGCTCCGCCACTTCGACATAAGAATGCCGACCAGATTCGCACTTTTACATTGTTTGCATCCCAGAAAATCTGACGAATGCTCTACGAAGAAGTTCTGACACATATACTTGTACTGTGTCAGAATTGAGATCATGACGTTTATCTACTATAAATGTTACAAATGTCCTATTGAAATATGAAATAAAGGTTCCGGATTATCTATATCCCGAACCCTGTTCTTGTGACATTCTTAGGCGTAACAGCTTGTGATATATGGATGGGCAGATAAATGTATTCACTTGAGACTTTTTAGGACCCGTCATAATTGTTAAATTGAGTGCTATTGTTTCTCTGACTTATAAAACAATTTTTTTCGCCATCCTTATTGGATTGTGACCGAAATGCTGGCCCCGATAAAGCCGGCAGGTAAAGACCTTTTTGCATACGCATCGATCATAATAAAACCTTGGATCGAGTAAAACAGGTTGGTAATAATGAGCGTGCCATAATCGATTAATCCCCACTGTTGATTGTGGGGACCGAAAGTTCCGCTGATTGGAATTGCGAGCGAGCTGCTCAGCGATCTGTGTGTTCGCTGAAGGAACAAGATAAAGACCCTGTTAAGGACGAACTAGGTATACTAAGGATGTTCCTGTGCATAGTGGCCTTATCAAGAAAAGAACCCTGGTTTAATTAGACAAAATATCTCTAATTTGTCGCTAATATAATATCAGGTTTGATTAACAAAGTCAACAAACTTGAGCCGCAAGCTTGACTTAGCCTTTCAATTTAACAACTACCTCGTGATTTTTGCCATCATCCTGCAGAGGGATTTTCAAATCTGGAATCTCTTTCCCGTTGATTGAAACCGATTCCACTTCGCAGCTGCCGCCATTGGAATTTTCGACGAGGATATGGAACATACTTCCCCCAAATCGATAATTGACCTGATATCCCTTCCACTCCTTTGGAAGGCAGGGACGAACCTCCAAGTGATCGGCCAAACGGGTGACGCCAAGCAACCGCTCGATTCCCAGGCGGTACATCCAGCTCGCAGAACCGGTATACCAGGTCCAGCCGCCGCGTCCGTTATGTGGCGAAGTGCTGTACACATCCGCGGCGATAACGAACGGCTCAACGCGATAGCGCTCTGCCTTTTCAAGCGTGTCGGCATGATGGATCGGATTGATGAGCCGGTACAATTCGTGGGCGCGGTCACCCTGTCCGAGATCGGCGAATGCCCAGATGACCCAGAGGGCCGCGTGAGTGTATTGCCCCCCATTCTCACGGATGCCGGGCGGGTAGCCCTTGATGTAGCCGGGGTTACGCGGTGTCTTGTCGAAGGGAGGTTTGAGGAGCAGGATCAGCTCGTTCTCGCGGTCCACCAGCCTTTCCTGGACCTGTTCCATGGCATGGACTGCGCGGGCGGGGTCGCCACCCCTGGAGATCACTGCCCAGGATTGGCCGAGGGAGTCGATCTGGCACTCGTCATTCTTTTTGGATCCGAGAGGGAAGCCATCGTCGAAGTATGCCCGGCGGTACCAGTCTCCGTCCCAGCCGGAGGATTCGATTGCCGAAACGATTTTCTGAGCCTGTTTGCGATATTCCTCTGCGCGGCTGCCATCATTCAGCTGCTCACAGACCTTCGCAAAATCCAGCATGGTGGTCGAGAGAAACCAGCCCAGCCAGATGCTTTCTCCCCGGCCCTTGTCGCCGACGTCGTTCATGCCGTCATTCCAGTCGTGGGCGCCCATCAGGGGGATACCATGAATTCCGGCGGTTGTTCCCCTGGCAATGGCGCGTAGGCAGTGCTCGTAAAAGCTTGCCTCTGATCCGGCCGGGAATTGACCGTACCTTTCATGCTCTCCCGATTTCAATGGCTCTGCCTGCAGGAAGGGGATCATCTCATTCATGATCGCCACGTCGCCTGTGCTTTGCACGTAATGGGCTGCGGCGAACGGCATCCAGAGAAGATCGTCCGAACAGTGGGTCCGGACTCCTCGTCCCACGGGTGGATGCCACCAGTGCAGCACATCGCCTTCCTCGAACTGGTAGCGCGCCGCTTCGAGCAAATGCTCACGAAGCAGCTCCGGCCGGGTGTGGATATAGCCCAGGGCATCCTGCAGCTGGTCGCGGAACCCAAAGGCTCCGCTGGATTGATAGAACCCGGTCCGCCCCCAGAAGCGCGAGGACAACGACTGATATAACAACCAGCGATTCAGCAGGATATCCATGCCCTTGTCTGGAGTTTCCACCTGGATCTGTCCCAGCAGCGATTCCCAGTGATCACACATCTCCTCCCAGGTCGCCTGGACTTGCTGGATATTCTGGTACCGCTCGATCAGACGTTCCGTTTCTCCTCGATCTGCGCCTTGTCCAAGCAGGAAGGTGACCTCTTTGGTCTCTCCCGGACTCAGCCAGAGCAAAACGTGCATGGCTCCACACGGATCAACCCCGGGATCCACGCGCGGGGTCATCCCAACCCGTTCGAGGGCGGCTGGCCGGGCATAGGTTCCGTGATCGCCAAGAAATTCCTCCCGGTCAGTCGTCATGCCGCTGATCTCGCGGGTGCATCCCAGGAAAGCCACTGCTTCACGGAAATCGGGATTGTATGGATTCCGCGCCAGCAGGGCGAAACGGGTGGAAGCAAACTCGGGGATGATGTAGGGTGCGGTGTTCTCATGCGTTGTGCCCAGCACCCATTCAGCATAGTAGACAACATTGACGCGGCGCATACGGTCCGTCTTATTTTCAAGTTTCACCTGGACGAACTTGACCGGGTCGTTCGCGGCGACAAAGACTCGGACGGTTTGCGCGAGCCCATGGCTGGCATGCTCGAAAATGGAATACCCACTGCCATGACGAATAAGGTAGGGCTCCTCGGCACGGGCAGGAAGGGGAGTCGGCGACCAGATCTCGCCGGTGTCCTCATCCCGCAGGTATACCGCCTCAGACGGCGGGTCGCTGACTGCGTCATTGCGCCAGGGAGTGAGACGATTCTCACCGCTGTTCCCGGCCCAGCTGTAGCCCAAACCCGTCTCTGAAACGACACAACCGAACCGGGGTGAGGCGATCACGTTGACCCATGGCGCAGGTGTCCACTGGCCCTGTGCGAGGTACATTACGTACTCGCGGCCATCCGGGGAAAAGCCGCCAATGCCGTTGTCGTAAAGCAGGTCCGTGGGGCGTTGCACCGCAGTAGTTGCTCTGGCAGAGGGCTCCTCGATGGGGATAAAGCGCGGCAGCCGGATGGGGCTGTGATCGAGGCGGGCGAGCTGCTGCTCCAGGGAACCCGCCTCTCCATCAAGAACGACGCGGGCCGCGGTCTGCAGAAGCACCTTCTCGGCATCGTTCATCTGGTCTTCATGCAGGACGAACACCCCGCCGCGCTTGTTGACCCGGTCCTGGTTGCCGGTGCGGTTCAGGGCACGGAAGATCCGTCCCTGCAGGCCCTGGTCGTATCCACTCTCCAGGCGGTTGACGATCACCACATCGATCATCAGGCCGCGCCTGCGCCAGTAGGTATAGGCCTGTAAAACCTCATGCAGAAGACGAAGGTCTTCCATCCTCTTCAGCTTGAGAAGCAGGATCGGATAATCGCCGGATATGGCAAATGCCCACAAACCCGGCTGGCCCAGCGTGTTGGACGCCAGCACGTGAGGCTCCGCACGCAGGGCAGGCGATGGATATAACAGCGGTGAAAGCAGCTTTTGGAACCGCTCGATTTCCCGGGATGTAATGCTGAGCTGGCCGATCTCCTTTTCGACGTGGCTGCGGGCGTCTGCGAGGGCGCGGCTGACCTGTGGCCAGCGGCGGTAGCGGTAGGCAAGTTGAAGGGCTTCACGACGCGAACCGGCTGCAAGGGTAATGAAAGCGAATTGGGCCGACTCGTAGGCTGCTAATGCCGCTTCGGCCTGCAGAGCACAGATCGGATCGAGTGTCGCCCCGCTCGTTCCAGGCAGCACCGACGATTCGCCGCGTACCGAAAACACCGCCGGGTGTCTGACAGTCCTGCCGCGACCCAGGAAGAGCTTGCGGTCGGTTTCGAACCCGGAGAAGTCGACACTGTCATGGTTGCTGGTAAAGAAGTGCACCAGATATAAAGGTTTCTCATCAGCCGAACGCGGCCGGCGGTGAAAGAGCAGACAGCCTTCCTCTGGCAGATACTCACTTTCAATGAACAGCTTGTTAAAGGCAGGATGGCGCTGGTCTGTAAACTGCTGGGCAAGGATGATCTCTGCGTAGCTGGTGAAAGCCAGCAGGCGCGGCTGGTCGCTGTGATTTGTGATACTGATACGGCGGATCTCCACGTCGTCTTCGGGGGCAATGCTGATGGAGGTGCGCAGGGAGATATCGCCGTCCCTGCGTTCGAATTCGACGCGATGGGGAAGGAACCTGACTTCGCTATGGTCCGCCTGGATCATCGTGGGCTGGGGAGTGACAGACCACAGGCGCCCATCCAGGCGGTCCTCCACATAGATCCATTGTCCCCAATCATCGTGTGTGGGGTCGGCCCGCCAGCGTGTCAGCTCGATATCATTCCAGCGGCTGAAACCCGAACCGGAAGCAGTGATCAGCAGGGTATATCTCCCATTGGATAGACAGTGAAGCTGGGGATACGGTGCATCCGGGTTCACCTGCCACGCATCCAGCGAAGCCTGGACCGTTTCACTGCGAATGGTTTCCATAGGCTGAGGACGGGGGTGTTCGGTCGGTGCGTTGACAGGTGTCTGCTCCTGTAAGAGAAGCTCTATACTGCGGATCCGCGGGTCTGTATGGAAACGCTTCACCATCCGTTTATTCATGAGCTGGTTGTAGAGCTGGAGAAGGATCATGCCCTGGTGATGGGCCATGAACGAACGAATGATGGCAAACTCCTCCCCGATCTTCAAGCGCTCCGGCGTAAAATCCACTGACTCATACAGACCGTACAGGGCCCACATGTTATTCTTTTCAAACCATGCCAGGTTTTGTAGAGCGGCGCGGGGTGCAAAAGGCAAAGCCAGGATCGAGGCATACGCTGTCACCACCAAATGATCGGACAGACCGCGCTTGTAACCAAGCTGGGGAACGCCAAACGCCTGGTATTGATAGATTTGCTGGGCATCGAAATTATAGTAACTCGATTCGGAGATTCCCCAGGGAATTCCCTTCCCGGTGGCGTAGGCGATCTGTTGCTCGACGGCAGCGCGGCAGGATTGGTCCATCAAGGTATCGGGATAGCTCTCGACCATCAGGGTCGGCATCAAATATTCGAACATGGTGCCGCTCCAGGAGAGCAGAGCGCGCTTACCGTTGATCTCGGTCAGGGGGCGGGAAAGATAGAGCCAATGGTTTTGGGGCACATCCCCTCGGGCAATGGCAACCAGGCTTGCAATCCGCGCTTCGGAAGCGAGAAGGTCATAGTAGTTCGGATCCAGCCGGCCGGTCTCCACGTTGTACCCAATGTGGAAAACGCGGCGGTTCGGGTTATATAGGAATCCGAAGTGCATCTCATCGAAGAATGTCTCCGCCCGCCCGGCCAGGGATTCGAAATCTGACAGCAGGGAGGTGACCAGTTTCTGTGCCGACTCGAGATCATAGGAAAGAACCTCGAACCAGCTGACTGTCTCGGAGTCGCCTACATCCATCAGTTCCATGAGGGCTCCGATCAAACTCTTCGCCTGTTCACAAATCTGCGGGATATCGCCGAGCTTTGGATGCAGGGGCAGGGCGGACCGCAGCTCTTCCCAGGTGCGTTCGAAGTCGGCTGTTGTACCGGGCTTGCTGACCGGTTTGGGAGCCTCGGCCAGCGCCATCAGCCAGGGAGCCAGGATCCGCAGGTCTGTGCGGATATGGCGCAAATGATACCGGACCCGCTGGACCCAGGTGGATAATTCACGAAGCGAGGGGGCAGACAGCTCCTCGGTTGAGGTCTGGATGGCCTGCCAGAGCATGTTCTCGAACTCCTCCTGTCCGTCCTCCAGCAGCTGGACCAGCAGCGCTGGTGAAAACGTATTGGGATCGGAAAATGCCTCTGCCTGGTCTCGCAAGGATTCGAGCGACTCCTTCAGGCCGGCAGCTGATTTGCCAAGGCTGGACCGTTCCATGGCGAACAAAAGCATGTTGATCGTATCCACCAATCCCTGCCAGCGAACGATGGGTGCGTTGCGCAAGTCGAGGCAGCCCTGTTTGAGGACCAGCAGGCAGGCGGCCAGGTTGCCGCTGTCTACCGTGGAGATGTAGCGCGGCGGCAATGGAGCAAAGGAACGCGTATCGTACCAGTTAAGGAAATGCCCTCTGACACGCTCGAGCGCGTCCATGCTGTCGAAGGTGTCATGTAGGCGCAGGGTTAACTCCTGGGCTCCCATGTAGCCCATATCATGAGCTGCCAATGTTGAGAGCAGCATCAACCCGATGTTTGTCGGCGAAGTCTGGTGTTGAACCTGGCCTCGCGGGCTTTCCTGGTAATGATCCGGCGGGAGCCAGCGGTCTTCAGGCCCGACAAAATGCTCGAAGTACAGCCAGGTCGAGCGCGCCAGTAACCTCAATTTTTTTTCCTGGGCGGGGGTAAATGTAATTTCAGGCTGCCTGTCCGGGACACTAATGCGAGCAGCGATCGTCGGTGAGATCACCCAGCCGACCAGGAACGCCGAGGCAACTGCCATGGCCGCCGGCTGCTGGAGCAGAAGGACAATCGCCAGGCCTATGGCGAACAGCGAAGCGATGACCATGGCCTGCCACGCAGATTTCACTTTGAGTCGTTTTCCAAATAACTGGACGATATGGGCGGCGGTCATCCATTCGAGCATCCGTTTGTGAGTGATATACAACCGTACTACTGTGGTAACGATGGCATCCAGATTGACAAGCGATTCATGCGGCAGGAAAAGCACCTCGAAGAACGAGCGCAAGGCAGTCATTCGGATCGACCGGGATTCAAAGTTTGGATATTCCTGAGCTGCGTTCCGGAGGATTTCTGAGATCATGCTGGTCAGGACCGGCACCCAGTAGGGTGATAGAGCGAAAAGAGTCCAGCCGATCCGGGAGCCTGGCAGGAAAAGCCAGCCGCCGATCAATAAGGCCAGGCAGGCAAGGGATGTTACGCTGCGCCGCAGGTTGTCAACGATCCTCCAGCGGTCGATCAAGGAGAGGGAATTACGCGCCTTTCCATCCGTCCGGTGCGGCACCCAACGCCCCAGCCAGGGCAGAAGCTGCCAGTCGCCGCGCACCCAGCGGTGGAGACGGTCGGTATAGGCGAGATAATGGGGTGGGTAGTCCTCGAATAGGATCACATCGGTCACCAGGCCGCAGCGGCTTTGGAGCGCCTCGAACAGGTCGTGGCTTAATAGTCGATTCTCCGGAACCTTGCCGTGCAGACCCTGACGGAAGGCATCTACGTCGTAGATGCCTTTGCCAACGAAATTACCTTCTCCGAATAGATCCTGGTACACATCGGATACGGCTCGGCTGTACAGATCGATCGTCGAGTCTCCGGCATATACGCGGGAGAAGATCGATTGGTTGACGACCGCTGGCCGCACCTGGACCCGCGGC
>DASUOS010000408.1:0-4367 GCA_036276515.1 Anaerolineales bacterium
TGTAAACGACTTTGCCAGGCGCGACTGCATATAATTCGGTTCCAACACGGCCACAGAAATCAAGACCGCTGTGGAAGGTATCATAGGTGCCATTGTTATAAGAACGACGAGTTCCAAAAAATGAAGTCCAACAGTCTTTAAAGTCTGCGGGGACCGGACTAGCAAATATACCATTCCACATCTTCTGGGGACTCACGGGCGAATTGCCTCGTAAAAAAGGTAACTTTGGGAAGGATCGTTGCCTCAAAAAGGATGTTACTTTACGGTGGTGCGAAAGCGCCATCGGAGGAGCATATGATGAGTCAACGAAGCAAACGCGAGCTGCACGCAGAAGTGCAAGCAAGATATCTAAAAGCCAGCAAGCGCGAAAAAGAAACGATACTAGACGAGTTTACCGCAAATACTGGCTATCACCGCAAGTACGCCATCCGAGTTCTGAAGCATGGGTACAAGCGTCGTCTCCGCAAACCGAAAGGACGCCGAGCCATTTATTGCGGCGAAGTTGTGGAAGCACTGGAGCAGATCTGGGAAATCTACGGACGGATCTGCTCGAAGCGTTTGCATCCTTACCTGCCGGAAGGGATCAAGGTGCTCGAACGCTGTGGTGAACTGCAGCTGGCGCCCGAGACCAAGGGCTTGCTGTTACAGATCAGCCGTTCGAGTATTGACCGTTGTCTGGCCCCTGCCCGCTTCCACCAACCGCATGGACTGAGCACCACGAAACCAGGTACCTTGCTCAAAAAGAGCATTCCCATTCGCACGTTTGCAGACTGGAATGAGGACAAGCCGGGTTTTCTGGAAATCGATTGCGTGGCGCATTGTGGCGAGGATGTCAGCGGACAGTTTTTGTACACGCTGACCTGTACGGACATCTGCACTGGCTGGACCGAGCCGCTGGCTCTGCCCAGACGCAGCCAGGAAGCAGTGTGTAGCGCTATCGAGATCATGCGGCAAGGGTTGCCCTTTGATCTACTAGGGATTGACTCCGATAACGGCGGTGAATTCATCAACGATCTGTTGTATCGCTATTGCTTGAACGAGCAGATCACCTTCACCCGGTCCCGTCCTTACCAGAAGAACGATCAGGCGCATGTCGAACAAAAGAATTGGTCGGTGGTACGCCAGCTCATTGGCTATGACCGGCTGGAAAGTGATGAGCAACTTGCCCTGTTGCAGAACATTTACCAGGATTGGCGTTTGTATGTCAACTTCTTTCAACCCGTTCTCAAACTCATCGCTAAAGAGCGCATTGGCAACCAGGTCATTCGCAAGTATGATTCGGCTCGAACCCCGTATCAACGGGTGCTGGAGCGAACTGAGCTTTCTCTGGCACGCAAAGCCCACTTGCTCAATTTGTATTTGTCCCTCAATCCAGTTGATCTCCGCCAGCGCATTGACCAGAAGGTCCTCCAACTCTGGAGCACCCTATTGGCTACCTAACTATGAGCCCTATTTCGGTAACCTTTCTTTTTGAGGCAACGTTTCTCCTAAAGTAACCTTTTATTTTGAGGCATCACGCATGCTGCGTCTCCACATCGATCATGCCCCATCATCCTTGGGTGGTCGTGTAGGACCGTAATCCAATACCTGCCGTACCTGGGTCGTCCCCTCCGGCGGACCCACGATGCCCTTGTCTTCCATCATGTCCACGATGCGGGCGGCGCGGGTGTAGCCAATGCGCATGCGGCGCTGGAGCATGGAGACCGAGGCGCGGCCTTCGCGGCGGACCAGGTCAATGGCTTCGGTGAAGAGCGGATCGCTGTTCGAGTCGGCGGGGGTCATGTCCTCGAACATGGCCGTCTGCTTGAGGGGCACATCCGAGCGGGGAATGTCCACCGGCGCGCCGGGCGCAGCATACGGATTCGGAGCGCCCACCTGGTTGCGCCAGAACTCTACAAGATTTTGGATTTCCTGATCAGAGACAAAGACACCCTGCAAACGCGCCGCCGACGGAGCATCTGGCGCCTGGAAGAGCATATCGCCGCGGCCGAGCAGACGCTCCGCCCCGGGCTGGTCCAAGATCACGCGGCTGTCGGTATTGGATGCAACCGCAAAGGCAATGCGGGCCGGGAAGTTGGCCTTGATCAGGCCGGTCACCACATCCACCGAGGGCCGCTGGGTCGCCAGGATCATGTGGATGCCAGTGGCGCGCGCCAGCTGGGCGAGACGGGTGATCGTCTGTTCCGTTTCTCCGGGGGCCACCAGCATCAGGTCGGCGAGCTCATCGATCACGATCACCAGTAAGGGCAGCTTCTTGCTGCCCTGCAGCTTCATCTTTGCATTGTAGTCCGCCAGGTTGCGTGATCCGACCTGGGCGAACATGTGGTAGCGCTTATCCATCTCGCGGGTCATCCACTGCAAAGCGCCGATCACACGGTCGATCTCCACGACCACCGGGGAAAGCAGATGCGGGATACCGTTATAGCCGGTCAATTCCACGCGCTTCGGGTCAACCAGGATCAGCCGCAGGTCGTCCGGTGTGTTGGATATCAGGAAGCAGGTCAGGATGGAGTTGACGCACACCGACTTACCGGAGCCGGTCGTACCGGCGATGAGCAGGTGCGGCATATTCTCCAGGGAGGTGGTAATCGGGTGTCCAGTGACATCCTTGCCAAGCGCCATCCGTAAAGGACTTTTATGGCGCTGGAAGGTGTCGCTCTCCAGGAGGTCACGCAGGGCCACCAGGGTCATCTCATCGTTGGGTACTTCGATACCCACATAACTATGCCCGGGCACCGGCGCCTGGATGCGGATGCGCGGGGCCGCCAGGGCAAGCGCCAGGTCATCGGCCAGGGAGGCGATCTTGTTGACACGCACCTTCGTCCGCCCGGTGCGGGTCTCGACGAAAAGCGGCTCCACGCCGAACTGGGTAATCGTCGGCCCGCGGTTGATCTCCACCACCTGGACCGGAGCCCCAAACGAGGCCAGTGTTTCCTGGATCAGCCGGGCGCGCTGCTGGATGAACTCTTCATTCACCGAGGGCGCTGTACCCGAATCCAGTATCTTTTTCACGTCCGGCAGCTGCCACTGGATCACGGTCTCGGCTGACCGGACGGTGGTCAGCGGCCTGCCAGGGGCCTCATGGGTCACGGTCGTTTCTGGCCGGTGAAGGGGCGTAAATTCATTCGAGCCGACTTCCAGGGTGCCGTGAGAGGTTCGTGCACGCCGGGTCAACGGCCTGGCAAGCTGTGCCCGGATCCAGGCGTTGACCGGCCCGACCCAGCGGAACAGATCCTGGACCGAGATGTCGAAGATCATGGTGACAGTCAGGAGCAGCCAGGCCAGTAAGGCAACGATGGCGCCCCCCAGGCCGAAACCATTGATCAGAAAACGGGAAATGGTATTGCCAGCATAGCCGCCGCCGATCCCCTCCAAGGCAGCCTGCTGCCCCATCTCCACCGGGACGATCGAGTGCATAGCCGCCAGCAGCCATAGAAAGAACAGAACCAGCCCGGTGGCGCGCTCCAGGGAAAGCAGGGGCAATTTCTCGATACGGCGGAAGACCAGCCACAGGCCCATGATGATCAGCCCAAAGGGCAGGATATAGATCCCCCAGCCAACCGCCTGGGTGAAAACACGCATCAGGCTCTCGGTCAGGGCACTGCGCTGCGCCGAGAACAGGATCAGCGCGGTGGCGATCCCTGCCAGCGCCATGACCAGGCCCACCACATCCAGTTTGCGCTCATCAGTCAGGGTGTCCCACCAGCTCACCGAAGGGACGGCAGGCTGATGCGGCGCCGCCTTTTTTTTGGACGGCGCAGCCTTGCCTTTCCCACGGGCAGACGAGTTCACCGTCTTGCCGGCAGGTTTTCCGCTCGACCGGGATGGAGAGGAGGGCGTCTTGAGTGGCATGGTTTTATGAGTATAGCACAAATGGTCTGTTTTTCTTTTGCGGCTCGTTGTGCCGCTCAGGTGCGAGGGCGGCTATCTGTAGGGTACAATTGCTCGACTTCGCACTTAAGGAAATCAACTTTGTTTGAAATACTCTTCCTCGGAACGTCCGCTTCCGCGCCGTCTGCCAAGCGGGGACTCTCGGCCCAGATCGTCAAACATGATGAATATCGGTTTTTGGTGGATTGTGGGGAGGGCACCCAGCGCCAGATCCTGCAGTCGGGTGCGGGTTTCAAGAACCTGACCCGCATCCTGCTGACGCATGGTCATTTGGATCATATCCTCGGGCTGGCCGGTCTGCTGTCCACATTCATGCGCTGGGAGGCGATCGAGGAGCTGGATATCTTCGGCGGCCGCTCCACCCTCGACCGGGTCCATGACCTGATCCACGGCGTGGTCCTGCGCGGCCACCAGCCTCCCATGCCGGTCCGGATGAACGAGATCAAGCCGGGGATATTCTTCGAAACGGACGATTT
>DASUOS010000409.1:0-4544 GCA_036276515.1 Anaerolineales bacterium
TCCTCGCCGCCTGTGACAGCGGCTGGAGCGTATACATTATTTCAGTGCCTTCACGTACAGGCGTTCCACGTATTCCTTGACCATTCTGCGCGTGGAAAATTGAGGGATATTGGTCTTCATGGAATCCTTGATGTGGGCCATCCACTCCTGAGAAACCTCTTTCGGGTCGCGGTTGTAGTAGAGCGGGATGATCTCGTTTTCCAGGGTGCTGTACAGGCTCTCGGCATCCAGTGCATCCTGGACGCTTGGTGAGTCCATCTCTTTATCTTCACCGATCGCCCATCCGTTGCGGCCGTTATAGGCTTCGCGCCACCAGCCATCCAGGACTGAAAAGTTCAGCGCTCCGTTCAGCGCCGCCTTCATCCCTGAGGTGCCACTTGCTTCGTAGGGGCGGCGGGGGGTGTTCAGCCATACATCCACACCCTGGACGAGATAGCGCGCCAGGTTCATCTCGTAATCTTCGACAAACACGAGCCGTCCACCCGTTTCGGCGCGCTTGACCTGGCGGTAGACCTGCTGGATCAGCTGCTTGCCGGGTTCATCGGCAGGATGTGCCTTGCCTGCAAAGATGATTTGCACCGGCCTATTGGGGCGGTTGATAATGTCCAGCAGCCGCTCCACATCGCTGAGGACCAGGCTGGCCCGCTTATAGGTTGCAAAGCGGCGTGCGAAACCGATGGTGAGCGCATATGGATTGATCAGCACGCCTGACGAGACCACCTGCACAGGATGGAATCCGCCGTGTGTCCAGCGGTCCCGGACGCGTTCGCGCATGTAAAAGGCCAGCTTGCGCTTGAGGTGCAGGCGCACATCCCAAAGCTCATCTTCCGGAATATCATCCAGGCCAGCCCACATATCCGTATCATCGAGACGCTCCATCCAGTCGTGGCCGAGATACTCGTCCAGCAGGACACGGATTCTGCGTGCCATCCAGTTGGATACATGAACACCATTCGTGATGTGGGTGATCGGTACATCGTCAAGTTCCCGATCCTTCCACAGGAACTGCCACATCCTGCGCGAGACATCCCCGTGAAGCTCGGAGACAGCATTACGCCCGGTAGAGCTGCGCAAGGCCAGGATGCCCATGCTGAAGGTTTCGCCCTGCGGCATCTGGTGACGGGCAATCTCGAAGAACTGATCGCGGGTCAGTTTGAGCTGAGGCCAGATGGCACCGAGATATTTTTCGATCAGCCAGAGTGGGAATTCATCGTTCCCGGCCGCGACCGGTGTATGGGTGGTGAAGACGTTTTGTCCACGTGTCTTTTCCATCGCCTGGTCAAACGTATCTCCTCCGGCTACGAATTCCCGGGCGCGCTCAAGGGTCAGGAACGCGGCATGGCCCTCGTTCATGTGCCAGACCGAGGGGTTATATCCCAGGGCTCGGAGCGCACGAACGCCGCCGACGCCAAGCATCAGTTCCTGCATCACACGCCGATCCAGATCGGACCAGTACAATCGGGCTGTGAGCTGACGGTCAAATTCGGTATTCGGTTCAAGGTTTGAATCGAGCAGGTAGAGCGGAATACGTCCGACACGGATCTCCCACAGGCCGAGCGACACCGTTCGGTCTGGCAGTTCCACCTCCACACACAGACGCTTGCCCTCCTCATCCAGCACCGGAAGTGCGGGCAGATTCTTGAAGTCGAGCATATTGTTCAGCGCTTCCTGCCATCCATCCTCGGTGATGCGCTGGGAGAAATAGCCCTCGGTATACATAAAGCCCACACCGGTGATAGGCAGCCCCATATCGCTTGCTTCCTTCAAATGATCGCCGGCCAGCACACCGAGACCCCCCGAATAGATCGGAAGGGTTTCGTGCAGACCAAACTCCATCGAAAAATAGGCAATGGGCCGGCCGTTCAATTCGGGATGTGTACGGTTCGTCCATGTGTCGGTTTGATTCATGTAGGAATCGAAGGTAGAAAACACCGCCTCGTAGGCAGCCAGGTATTCCTTATCCTTGGCAGCCTGGCTCAAACGCGGCCGGCCCACCTCACGCAGCATTCGGATCGGATTATGGCCCAGGCGCTCCCACAGGTCAAAATCCAGGCGGCCGAATAAACGGGTGGCATCCGGATCCCACGTCCACCACAGGTTGTAGGCAAGCTCACCGAGGCGGGCAAGACGTTTTGGTAAATTAAACCCATCAGGTAAATTAGATCTGAATGTATTCATAGGCTGATAATCATACCAAATTTTCAGGAAATTCTAAGGATCGTGTCGCCGGGCCGCAACATATCCCCATACAATGGACGGCACATTTCAAAATAACGCTTCTGATGAGACAAGCGGTACAATGGCGGTATGACTACCGTCCAGCTTTTCATCACCTGCCTGATCGATTCGTTCTACCCGCAGACGGGCGAGGCGGTTGTAGACATCCTTCAGCGTCTAAACGTGGATGTGGAGTTCCCCGCCGATCAGACGTGCTGCGGCCAGCCGAATTTCAATGCAGGGCTCCGTAATGAAGCACGGCCGATCGCTCAGCACACCCTCCGCGTATTTGAACGGACAGGCGGAGATATTGTCACGCCCTCCGGTTCATGCGCCCATATGTTCAAACATGGGTACCCGGAATTGTTCCAGGATGACCCCGTCTGGCTGCCTCGGGCAACGGCAATGGCCGCTCGTGTATATGAATTCACCGAATATCTCGTGGATCGCCTGGGTGTGACCGACCTCGGCGCACGCTGGGACGGGCCGCTCACCTATCACCCTTCGTGTCACACACTGCGCGGCATGCAGATCGACCGGCAGCCTCGCGCCCTACTGGCAAATGTTCGAGGTGCACAGGTGGTGGAACTGCCCCACGCCGAGGAGTGCTGCGGCTTCGGCGGGATCTTTTCCATGGAGCATCCGGAACTGTCAGCAGAGTGGCTGAAGAGGAAGATCAGCAACCTGGAAGCCACCCGATGCCACACCCTGGTCGTCACCGATGCGGGTTGCCTGATGCATCTTGCAGGCGGACTGCACCGCCAGAAAAAGGATCAGCAGGTCATCCATATCGCCGAGGTTCTCAATCACAGAAAAGGATGAGGTCACCATGCTTTCCGGCTCAGAAAAATATTACGATGAGATTTATAGCAGCATGGGCAAGGACTATGCTGCTGAAGCAGACAGAATCCATGAGCTGATCCAGAAATACAAACAAAGCAATGGAAACACCCTGCTCGATGTCGCTTGCGGGACAGGCACCCACATGGGCTTGTTATGTGACCGCTATGATGTAACAGGTGTCGATATCAATATCGATATGCTCAGAGTGGCGCGCAAAAAGCTTCCCGGCCTCCGCTTCCTGCAAGGTGACATGCGGACTCTCCACTTGAACCATCAGTTCGACGCGGTCACCTGCCTCTTTAGCGCCATCGGGTATATGAGGACCAAAGCCGATCTACAGAAAGCTGTAAAGAGTATGAGCCGCCACATCCTCCTGGGTGGAGTCGTGCTTGTAGAGCCCTGGTTTACCCCTGAGCAATGGAATGTGGGGCGCGTATCGACTATTTATGTGGATAAGCCGCATATCAAAATCGTGCGTATGAGCCACTCCGCTAAAAAGGGCAAGATATCCCTCCTGGAGTTCGAATATTTGATCGGCACAGCCAGGGGAATCGAGCACATGGCAGAGCATCACGAATTTGGTTTGTTCACACACGATGAATACATCCATGCATTCACACGGGCAGGATTGACTGTTACTCACCATGCCGAAGGAGTGGACGGGCGCGGGCTGTATATCGGCCTGCGAGATCCCAATCCATGAGTCAACCCTCTCAAATTAACTTTGAGCAGGTCGGAAACGGGCGGCTTGCCTTATTCCACCGCCCCAGGAGAATGGACTTTCCGACCCTCTTTACCCTGGGGTGTACTCATGTCATCACGTTGCTCAAGGAAAATGAAGGCGCAGAGCGCTATGGAAATCTGACCCGGGAATCGGGAATGGAATGGATCTGGCTGCCGGTACCCAATGGGAAATATCCCGATGCAAATGTCAAGCACCTTTTGCTGGAGGCTATGCCGAAGCTATCGGGGCTGCTGGATCATGGAAATTCTCTGCTGATCCATTGTTCCGCGGGTATCCACCGCACAGGCATGGTTGCCTACGGCCTTCTGCGCTGGCGAGGATTGGACCGGAGCCAGGCTATAAAGCTCATAGACAGCATTCGCAAGGAAACCGCCGTAGGCATGCTGGAAAAACGAATGCGCTGGGGCGACGAGATCGCCCGCACCGCAGATTCACAGGACTATTTATGGTACTCTTCCGCAAGAAGATTCGTCAATCGATTCAAAATGAAGATCTTCAGGCCGCGCTAGATCAAAACGCCGACCGTCGGACAAAGGGACGTGCCCAGGCATTCCAATCCATCCCGGACTGGCCTGAAAGACGGAAACGCGCCCACGGCATCAGGGCAGAAGTGATCGACAACCTGGACGATTATCTACGGCGGTTCATCTCGATCAATGAGGCGAACGGCGTTATTGTCCATTGTGCGAAGGATGCTGCGGAAGCGGTCCGGATCGTCCTCGAGATTGCCCGGCAAACA
>DASUOS010000410.1:0-3485 GCA_036276515.1 Anaerolineales bacterium
ACCCGCTTGAAGATCTCGCGATATTCCTCGTAGGAGGGATCGCCGATCTCGATCTTGTGCCGCAGGCGGCGCAGGAAGGCCTCATCGACCAGATCCTTCGGCGGCAGGTTGGTCGAGAATACGATCAGCACATCGAACGGGACTTCCACCTTACGCCCATTGTGGAGGGTAAGGAAATCGACGCGGTTTTCGAGCGGCACGATCCAGCGGTTAAGCAGGTCACGCGGGCGAACCTGCTGGCGGCCGAAGTCGTCGATCAGCAGGATCCCGCCGTTGGCCTTGACCTGGAATGGCGCTTCGTAAAATTTATGCACTTCATCATACACAAGGTCCAGGCCCTCGAGGGTCAGCTCACCGCCGACGACGATGAACGGGCGTCGGATCTTCACCCAGCGCGGGTCGCGGCGCTGGCTGGTGCGCAGGTTGCCCGTACCGCCGTTCCCGGAGGGAGTCTCCGCATCCGGGGCAAGCTTGTGGCTGACCTGGTCGTAGACCTTGATCACCTGGCCGTCGAGATACAGGGCATAGGGGATGTACATGGCCTGGGTCAATACCAGGTTGCCGAAGGCGCGCGCGACACTTGTTTTGCCGTTGCCGGGAGGTCCATACATGAAGATGGATGTGCCCGAGTTGAGCGCCGGTCCGAGCCGCTGGAAGGTCGCTTCCGACAGCACAAGCTGAGAGAGAAGCTGGCGCATCGTCCGCGAGGTAACAGACATGCGCCCGGTCTTCTGGCGGCGGATGGCCTCGTTATAAACCTCGAACGGAACCGGTGCCGGGCCGGCATACTGGCTGCGCTCCAGTGCTTCGCGCGCCCGGGTGATGCCAGCACCTGTGATGCCGTAGGTATAGGCGCCCTCGCCCAGCCCGCCCTGCGATGACTTGACTTCGATCGATTTTTCCCGTTTTAATGCTTCAAGAATGAGGTCGGTAATACCTGCAAAGGGCAGGGCGATCAATTCGGCGATCTTAAACCCGCTCATATATCCCTGGGAATACAGGATCTTCAGGGCCAGGTCCTGCAGCCACAGCGAGGAAAGACCCGTGTCTTCGACAGTATTGATTGGCGGTGGTGAAAATAAAGCGGTTGGAGCGGCGGCTGCCGGTCTTCCAAGGGGATTGGACATAACACCTCCCAAATGGGATGCTTCTTTTTATTGATTTCCGTGAGTGCAGGCAAATTATACTTCTTCTTACCTTAATCCCCCCGTGCACTTGATTACATCTCCATAAAAATTTGGTACGGCCCTGCAAAAATCTCGAATATAATCTGCGCCATGAACCTATCCGTCGTAATTCCTGTATACAACGAAGTGGGCAATATCAAAGAGATCCTTAAACGGGTTCAAGCCCAAAATTTGGCAAATGAGATTGTAGTGGTGGACGATGGCTCCAGCGATGGAACACGCGACATCCTGCGCGAGCTGGACGGCCGGGACAAGGTGCGTGTGATCCTGCATGAGCGCAACCAGGGCAAGGGTGCCGCGGTCATGACCGGTATCAAGGCCTCCCTGGGGGAGCTGCTCCTCATCCAGGACGCGGACCTGGAATACGACCCCAGAGACTACCCCCAGCTGCTCAAACCGATCGAAGAAGGCATTGCCGATGTGGTCTACGGTTCACGCTTTCTGGGCGGTCCGCGACGGGTGGCGATGTTCTGGCACATGATCGCCAACAAGCTGCTGACAACCATGACCAATATCCTCTACGACACCATCCTGACCGATATGGAGACCGGCTACAAGGTCTTTCGCCGCGAGATCGTCAATGGGATGAACATCAAGGCCAGGCGCTTCGACTTCGAGCCGGAATTCACAGCCAAGGTTCTCAAACGGCGCTACCGTATCTTCGAAGTTCCCATCACCTTCAACCCGCGTGACTATTCACAGGGGAAAAAGATCAAGCTCAGGGATGCTTTCGAAGCGGTCTGGACCCTGCTGAAGTACAGGTTCGTCGATTGATCATGAAGAGGGCGCGGGAGCGCCTTCTTCGTCTGTCTCACGGACGGTCACATTGTAGATAAAGATGTAATCCCCGGCCTCGAAGTCGGCCAGCCCATCGTTAATAGGTTCTTCGAAAGTGGCAACGGCTTCCAGACGGTACTCTCCATCGGGCCATTCGGTGATCAACACCCCAAAATCGACACAAAGCAGATTATTGGTCGAGGTGAAGGACAGGTTATGGACCACTTCCTCCGGCAGCAGCTCGCCATTGATGGAAAGCTGGATTGTCATGTGCTCAAGATTCTCGACCAATGTCGCCTCGTCCACGGCGCACCAGCCATAGCTGAAATATTTGGGCAGGCCGTCGCTAACTTCCAGTGTGTAGGTGAGAGTACCGGGGCTGGCGTAATCCTCCCCGGTATATTGTTCCTCCGCCAGTGCCTGCAGAGGGCGCCAGTCATCGCCGCTCAACACCTCGATCACCCTCTCTGTACTTTCCTCCATTACCGGCTCCTCGTCCATGGGAATCATGCCCGGCAGCAGGCAGGATGACAACAGCATCGTACTTAACAGAAGAACCACCCCTGGCAATCGCTCTCTCATCGACGGCCTCCTTTGGAATAACCGATTATAAGCAGATTGCCCGGTTTGAAAGAGGGGCCATTGTATAATTCAGGGTATGTCTGACTGGCAGTCCGAAATACAGTCCGAGCTGGAGAAAGCCTTACAGGCGCGGGAGCGCGGCAACGAGGGACAGGCGCGCGTCTGTGCCCGCCGGGCGGCTGGGATCGCCGTCCGGGAATATCTGTCCCGGCGCGGGATCCGGCCGCCAAGTACCAGCGCCTATGACCTGCTCCACCTCATCCAGGCGGACCCGCATCTCCCTGTCGACTTGAAGCAGATCGCCGATCATTTGACCGTGCGGGTGACCGAGGAATTCAAGCTCCCTGTCGATGTTGACCTGGTCGCCGAAGCAGGAACATTCTGTGACAGGCTCTCAAAAATACACCCTCAAGCCTGAGGCTTGAGGGTGGACATCACAGATTCGAGAGCTCTATTTTCGCATGAAGTAAAAGAAGGCTCGGGCGACCGTGATCAACACCAGAAACCCGGACATCACTCCCCCATAGATTAAGAATAATCGTTTCCAGCTGCCAATACGCCAGACGAGCTCATCTGATTGCGGAAACCGGATGCGGTCCCGCATGCGCGCCACGAGGTCGTTGGGAGGCGTTATAGGTTTGAGCGTATCCGCCAGGTGCTCCTCGAGCGCATATAACTGAGCCTCGGTCCTGACTGTATTCATCCTGTTTTTTTTCATTTCATCCACTCGTATAACACTTCATACGAAGATTAATCGCCATCCAGATTGATCTTTTGATCGCCCAGCTGGTCACGCAGAGCGAGGAGTGTCCTGTGGTACAGGCTTTTCACCGCTCCTTCACTGCGTCCCATGATCGCGCCGATCTCCGCATTCGACATATTCTCCACGAACTTCAGGATGAGCAGGTTCTGTCGCTCGGGCGGCAGCCGCCGGATCAG
>DASUOS010000411.1:0-6561 GCA_036276515.1 Anaerolineales bacterium
CAGACGCCCGAGCACGCCGCCGGCTCGCACTGCTCGCCATCACGCTGGCAACGATCCCCTGTTACTGCATCGGTTTTGTAGCAATCGCCCTGGCGCCTGAACCGGGCAGCCTGACACCCACCGCAACGCCAACCTCCACAGTTACCGCCACAGCCACGCTGAGTCCCACACCAGAAACCCTCACCAGCACTCCATCCCTCACACCCACAACCACTCTCACGCCTTCCAATACACCGTCGCCAACAATAACATTGACCCAGTTCACGCCTGCGACCCTGACGCCGTCATTCACATTGACCGCCTCGCTGACCCCCACGTTAACGCACACGATGACGCTGACGCCCTCTTTTACTCCCATTACTCCCTCCAATACACCCACGAATACGGCCACGGCCACCCTGACTCCTTTCCCTACGTCCCCCTAAATTTTATGACTGACATCCTTCCCTTCCTGAGATCCCTGCTGAGCGTTTCAGGTCTTTCCGGCTTTGAAAAGCCGGCCGCCCGGCTGATCGAGGAAAAATGGCGCCCGCTTGTTAATGAGATAAGCACAAGCCGCGTCGGCTCCCTGCATGGACTCAAACGCGGCGCCGGCAGCGAGCCGCGGCCCTCGGTGTTGATCGCCACTCATATGGACGCCATCGGCATGCGGGTCTCGCAAATCCAGGATGGATTTTTGCACATCACCAACGTGGGTGGCATCGATATTCGCGTTCTGCCAGGCATGGAAGTCACAGTCCATGCCTCGGGGAGCGCAGAGGAGCTGCCCGGCGTAATCGCCATGCCTCCTCCTCCATTGCTTCCCGATAATGCCGGTGATGGCGTGATAGGGATCGAGCACCTGCTGGTCGATATGGGATTGCTGGCGCGCGACGTTGAGAAGAAGGTGCGCGTTGGAGACCTGGTCTCCTTTGCCAATGAGCCGGTCGAGCTGGCCGGAGAGGTGCTGTCCGGTCATTCCGTGGATAACCGGGCGTCGGTTGCCGCCCTGACGGTGTGTCTGGAGGAACTGCAGAATAAGTCTCATTTTTGGGATGTATGGGCGGTTGCCACAGTACAGGAGGAGGTCAGTTATCTGGGCGCCTACAGTTCGGCGTTCCAACTGCGGCCCCAGATTGCGATCATTGTCGATGGCACGTTCGCCAAGGGTCCGGGGGCGAACGGCTGGCAAACACACCCCCTGGGAAAAGGGGTGGGTTTGTGTGTGGGGCCTAATATGCATCCATTTCTCCACACCAAACTCAAGGAAGTGGCCGAGCGGACCGAGATCCCCTGGTTCCTGGATGTTACGCCTGCCCATTCGGGTACAGATGCCTACCCGATCCAGACCACGGCAGATGGCATTCCCACTGCGCTGGTCGAGTTCCCGATCCGCTATATGCATACGCCCGTGGAGGCCGTTTCGGTCAGGGATATTCAGCGGGCAGGCCGCCTGCTGGCCGAATTCGTTGTTTCCCTCGAAGAAAATTTTGTTGAAACCATCGTCTGGGAATAATTCCATGCCGCCATTCGGAAATGCACAGCTCAAGCTTCTGGAACGACTCTGCAACGTCATTGCCGTGTCTGGAGATGAAGCAGAGGTCCGCAGGATCGTCCTGGAAGAGGTCAAACCATACGCGGAAGAAGTCAAAGTGGACGCGCTGGGCAATGTGCTGGCCGTCCGATCGGGGCGCGGCAGGAAGCGGATGCGCGTCATGCTCGACGCCCATATGGACGAAGTTGGTTTCATGATCGTTGCCGATGACGGGGAAGGGATTTATCGTTTCGAGAATGTGGGCGGCATCGATGTACGCCACCTGGTGGGCAAGCAGGTATTTGTCGGTAAAACTCGCATGCCCGGGGTGATCGGCGGTAAACCTGTCCATTTGATGAATGGAGAGGAGCGAAAGCGAACAGTCCCGCTCGATTCATTACGCATCGACCTGGGACCGGGCGGCAAGGCCTCCATTGGCGACCGCGCCGGGTTTGCCACGCAGTTCAAGCGCGTCGGACCGTCCATTCTGGCAAAGTCGATCGATAACCGTATCGGCGTGGCGACCGTGATCGAGCTGCTGAAACATGCGCCTCCCAACGTGGATCTTTGTGCGGCGTTCACCGTCCAGGAGGAGATCGGGCTGCGCGGGGCAAAGGTGGCCGCTCAATATTTCAACCCGGACCTGGCGATTGCCATCGATTCCACGCCTGCTCGCGACCTGCCTGGTCATGATGGCAGTGAGAACGTGGTCTATAACACCCGGCTGGGGCTCGGACCGGCGATCTATATTTCAGATGGCTCCACGATCCACGACCCGCGACTGGTGCGCTTTCTGCAGGAGACGGCCGAAGCCGCCAAGATCCCCTGCCAGTTTCGCCAGCCGGGAGGAGGCGGGACCGATGGCGCCGCCATCCAGCGCTCGCTGGCCGGGATCCCGACCGTTTCGGTTTCGGTGCCGCATCGTTATACACATTCACCGGTCAGCATCTCGCGCCTGGACGATTGGAAGCATACGATAAACCTGCTTCTCGCTGCGCTGGAACGACTCACACCTGCCTTGATCGCAAGGAATTGATTTCTCCCCGTACCTGTTTACCTGCCCACGTGTCTACACTTAAAGGTGTCTTATGAACGGATTAATCGCCCTGGCCGGTTCCGGAGAATACCTCCCCGTGATGGAGGATGTGGATCGTCACTTGCTCGACAGTTTAAACCTGAATGGCCGCAAGCCGCGGGTCGTCTGTCTTCCCACGGCGGCAGGCAAGGAGGGCGATCAGAGTGTCAACCGCTGGTCGAACATGGGAATCCGGCATTTTGAGCGCCTGGGCGCAGAGGTCAACGCTCTGCGCATCATCGACCGGGCTTCGGCGCAGGAGGAGCAGCATGAACCGATTCTGGAGAACGCCGACCTGATTTATTTCTCCGGAGGCGATCCGGGTTACCTTTATGAAACACTCAAGGATACCTGTGCCTGGCGGGCTGCCCAGCGAGCCTGGGCACGCGGCGCCGTCTATGCGGGCTGTTCGGCCGGCGCCATGATCCTGGCCAGGCGCATCCCCAGTTTCCGGCTGGGAGGAGCACAGGAAGGGTTCGGACTGCTGCCGGCTGAATTCGTGGTCCCACACTTCGATGCGATCCCCGCGGTCTGGAAGCCCGTACTCTTTGCCCTGCAGAAGCAGCTTAAGGACGGCCAGCATCTCGTCGGTGTGGATGAAGAAACCGCGCTTGTCGGTTCGCTCAACGGCGAATGGAAAGTGATGGGCCAGGGCAGTGTGCATATATTTACCCGCGATCAGAAACGTAACTATAAGAATGGTGACACGATTCTGCTCCCCTAACCGGAGCTTTTCGAAAACTTCCCCGGGAACGGTTGAAAGAGGGTTTTCGCGGGATCTCAAAAACATCAAGGAACTTCAACAGACATGAAAAACCTGCTCCAGCAGCTCACCGATGCATTTGGGCCTTCCGGTTACGAGGACAATGTGCGCGAGATCGTGCGCGCCGAAGTGGAGCCGCTCGCCGATGAAATAAAGGTTGATGCCCTGGGCAACCTCATCGTACGTAAAAAAGCCTCCAAAACGAATGGGGCTGTCAAAAAGATCATGATCGCCGCCCACATGGACGAGATCGGATTGATCGTCAGCCACGTGGATCGGAACGGATTTGTCCGCTTTTCGCCGATCGGGACCGTGATGCTCCGCTATGTACTGGGCAGCCGCGTCCGCTTCCTGAACGGGGTGCAGGGCGTCATCGGCTATGACCGCCTCGAGCGCTTCAACGAAGTGCCGGCGCTCGATAAAATTTTTATCGACGTGGGCGCCACAGGTGTAAAGGATTGCCCTGTAAAAATTGGCGATGTCGCCGCCTTCGAGCGACCCTTCCTCGCAATGGGCCGGCGGATGGTTGCAAAATCCATGGATGACCGCGTCGGTGTGCTGGCGGCGATCGAGACTCTGCGTGCGCTTCAGGGTAAGTCTACGCCGCATGATCTGTATTTCGTGTTCACGACCCAGGAGGAAGTTGGGGCACGCGGCGCGGGGACCTCAGCCTATGGAATCGATCCGGATATCGGTATTGCCATCGATGTCACCCCCACCGGCGATACCCCCAATGCCTTCAAAATGGAAATGGCCCTGGGGAAGGGGCCCTGTGTGAAATTCCAGGATGTCGGCGCGATCTCCGACCCGCGGATCGTGAACTGGATGATCAGCGCGGCGGAGAAAAACAGGATCCCTTACCAGCGTGAAGTGCTATTGGTTGGCGGCACCGACGCGAAAGCGATACAATCGGTGCGGGCGGGCGTGCCCTCGGGCTGCATCTCGATCCCTGTCCGCTATGTGCATTCACCATCCGAGATGGTGGACGAACAGGATGTGCTGAATACCGTGAAGCTGTTGACAGCAATTTTACGGACTCCCATCGATTTAAACGGTGCTGCGTAGCATTCCGGCCAGTGCCCGTTCCACGCGAAAGGATCTATTCTGAAACAGACAAGCGGTAGGATGTTCGCTCGAATGCGAAGAAGTATCTTTTTAGTGGCCCTGGTCCTCCTGTCCGGATGCTCCTCCCTGCAGGACTTCGATACGGATTGGATCGATCAGATACTCTATACACCGACTCCCACGGCCGTGGAAACTGGAACTCCCACTCCTTCACCGACCGAACCGACCCAATCGTCTACCGGCCAGCCGGAGCCCGCTGTCGCGGAACCACGCATCCTGCGCCTCTGGCTGCCGCCGCAGTTCAATCCCAACGCAAACAATTCGTCTGCCGAGTTACTTAAGGAACGGCTGAATAATTTCGAAGCGGCTCACCCGGGCCTGGAGATCGATGTACGCATCAAAGCCGAGACCGGGGAGGCAGACCTGCTTAATTCCCTCGCCGTCACCAGCATGGCTGCTCCGAGTGCCTTGCCGGATCTGGTTGCCCTGCCGCGCCATGGCATCGTGTCTGCCTCACAAAAAGGCCTGCTTCAGCCGCTCGAGGAATTGACCCGGGAATTGCAAAACCCGGACTGGTATCCTTATGCCCGTGAGCTGGGGGAGATCGAGGGCACAACGTATGGATTACCGTTCGCCGGCGATGCCCTGGTCATTGTGTACCGGCCCGAGCTGGTCTGGATCAAGAATTGGAACGATATTCTGCTGAGTGAGAGCCAGCTTGTGTTCTCAGGCGCCGATCCGCAGGCCGAAGTCGCCCTGTCGCTGTATGCTTCTGCAGGCGGTGAATTGACCGATGCCCAGGGCAACCCGACCCTGGACCAGGATATTCTGATCGAAGTGCTGGATCTGTTCTCGCGGGGCAGAGGTGTGTCTCTATTTCCGGATGCCGCCTGGAACATTACCAATGACGAACAGGTCTTGCAGGAATACCGCTCCCGTCGGACCGAGATGGCCATTCTCCATTATTCGAGATACAGGGTCGCACAGGATGGACTCTTCCAGCCTCTGATGAGCCTGTCGGAGGATCCGTACTTCACGTTTGCGGGCGGCTGGATGTGGGCCATGACAGGCGCGGTTGCCGATAACGAGTCGTTGTCGGTGGAATTGGCCGAATACCTGACGGACGAAGAATTTCTCACCGCCTGGATCAGCGAGACCGGCTACCTGCCAACACGCCGTTTCTCAGAAGGCGAAGAATTGGATGCCTCCGCAGCAGCCGTCATCGAGGCGTCCCAACCGGTTCCCTCGATGGATACTCTGCTGGTGCTCGGCCCCCTGATGCAGGATGCCGTCGTCCGTGTCCTGGACGGGGAACAGCCGGAAGCGGTGGCGAGAAGTGTCATCGAGGAATTAAGATAGAGAACAGGAGAAGGTTGCATGTCCGAATGGAAACGGTCCACAGGCGAGCATTCGTTCGACCAGCTGCCAGCCGAAATGCAGACGGAGATCAACAGGCACATCGAACTCTACAACCTGGGTGATATCCTGTCCGGTGCCCTGATCTGCATCCATAGCAGTGCGACAAAGGCAAAGGCCGGATTGTTCGGTGCAGCTGAAACGAATCAAATGGGAGTCGTCCTGACGCCGCGCTGGCTGGTCTGGGTGATCACCGGGACCAAGACGCCAACCTCGGCCCTCTCGGCTCTCCTGCAGGATATCGTCGTCCAGGACTATGCCGATACCCCGTTTGCGAAAATGGTCCCGGATTCAGGTGTCCAGGTCAATGGAAAATTTACGGATTTGAGCGAGAATGCCAGCGCCTTTATCGGCCTGGAAGAGAATGAAGCGGGAAGCAAATTCAAGGAACTGCTGGTCAACGCAGTTCAGGATGCAAAGAAGTAACAACAGGCTCCCAAACGGGAGCCTGTTGTTATGTTAAACCCATGCCCACAGCATCCAAAAGCCTGTCATCGCCAGGCCGATCAGGAACCGGGCCATGAATGCCCAGCCCCAGCCGACCATGTACGCCTTGGTCGATTCGATGGCTTTGCCGCGGTCCTTGAGACGGTTGTATTCGGCGGCGAGAAGCCCCAGCGGTGCAGCCACGAGGCCCCCCAGAGGAGTAAAGAAAATGCTCGCGACGATTCCTGCTGCGAAGGCGAGAAGGATCGAGCTCCAGGGAACATACTTGTCACGCATCTTGGC
>DASUOS010000412.1:0-7539 GCA_036276515.1 Anaerolineales bacterium
TTGCAAACAAAAACAGCCAAAGCACAACAGCTCTGAACCACTGTGTTGACTGCAATTGCCTTAAGCAGTCCCGCCGCCTCACCCAGGGGTTAGCTGGAGGGCGGCGGAAGCCAGATTTTATTCGTGGCGTATTTTATAGAGGGGGCACAAGTATTTCTTCATTCACACTCGTGCGAGTTTCGCAATAGGAATCTCCTTGTTAGATTGGGTGCAATTGTACTGGGTAACCCTGTGCTGTCAATCTTTTTTTGTGTGAATTTTATTAGAGACGTTGCAGTGCAACTTCTCTACGACGTCTTTTCTCCCTCCGTATCCGAGCTGGAGGCGGTCAATTTTTGGGCGAACAGGATCGGCAGGAAGGTGATCAGCATGACGAGCATCGCCACCACATTTGTGACGGGCCGGTCACGGGGCCGGGTGAGCTGGCTGAAGATCCAGATCGGAAGCGTGGTATCCTGGCCGGCGGTAAACGTGGTTACGATCACTTCGTCGAAGGAAAGGGCAAAGGCCAGCATGCCGCCAGCCAGCAGGGCTGTCGCAATATTGGGGAACACCACATGCCGGAAGGTCTGAAAGGAGTTGGCGCCCAGGTCCATCGAAGCTTCGATCTGGGAGCCCTGCATCCGCCGGAAGCGGGCCAGCACGTTGTTATAGACGACAACCACACAGAAGGTTGCATGGCCAATGACTATGGTCCAGAACGAAAATGGAATATCCAGGCCGCCGATGGCCGTGCGCAAGGCGATACCTGTCACGATGCCCGGCAGGGCAATGGGCAGGACGAGCAGGAAGGAGATCGCCTCCCGGCCAAAGAATTTACTTCGATAGACAGCCCCGGCCGCCAGTGTACCCAGGATCAGGGAAGCGACTGTGGCCACCGCCGCCACCCGCAGTGACAGCGTCAGCGCCCGCCACAGGTCCGGCCTGCGAAGCGCGACCTCGAACCACTGAAAGGTGATGCCCGGCAGGGGGAAGGTATAGGTCGTCTCGTCGGGTGTCAGCGTGTACAGGAAGATGATCCAGATGGGGACATGCAGGAACAATAAACCGGCCGCGGCGGCGAGCTTTAATCCCCAGGAGGCTTGCGCTGTGGAGGATGTGTTAGAGCGCATCGAAAGCTCCCAGCCGGCGGGCGATCAGCAGATAGGCGATCATGATGACCACCGGGCCCATCGTCATGGCGGCGGCGAGGGGAATATTGCCAGCCGTGCCCTGATAGGAGTAAACCGCCTGCCCGATGAAAAATTTGGAATTACCCAGGGATAAGGGAACGATAAAGTCGCCGAGCGTGAGCGAAAAGGTAAAGATCGAGCCCGCCACCACGCCCGGAAAGGCCAGCGGCAGGATCACGTTTCGAAACGTCTGGAACGGCTTTGCGCCCAGGTCACTGGAGGCTTCGAGCAGCGATCCCGGCACACGCTCGAGCGCAGTCTGGATCGGGATGATCATATAGGGCAGCCAGATGTAGGAGAATACAATGAACATTCCAATCGGAGAGAGCGCCAGGGAGGAGCCGCCAATGCTCTCGAAGCTCAACAACCAGTTGAGTGCGCCGTCCAGGCCGAGCAGGTTGATGAACCAGGACAGGATGCCCTCCTTGGCCAGGATCAGCTTCCAGGCGTAGACCCGCACCAGGTAACTCGACCAGAGCGGGATGGTCACGGCAATGATGATCCAGGTCTTCAGGCGCGGCGAGGCGAATTTGGCGGTGTAGTAGGCGAGGGGGAAGGCGATCAACGCGTCGGCAACGGTGACGGCCGCGGCCATGCTCGCAGTGCGGAAAAAGATCTCCCGGTTGGCAGGCTCGAAGATCTGGGCATAGGTCTTCAGGGTGAACTCACGGACGATCAGGCCGGTGAATTCCTCGAGATAATAAAAACTGTTGATCAAAAGCAGGAACAGCGAGCCGAGATAGACCACCAGCATGTACAACAGCGGCGGTCCGAGCAGCAGGGCGAGTACCAGCCAGGGGCGCTGATAAAAATAGGTGGAGACGCGGGTCATCATCTCAGCCTCCCACCCGGTTGATGTGCTCCCTGTGCCAGAGCAGGCGGACATTTTGCCCCTTGGCCGATAAGACATCCATCGAAGTCGTCTTCAGATTTTGCTCGACCACCACAAGATCGACACCCGGTTCGATCTCGACCAGGTAGCGGGTGAACAGTCCCAGGTAGATGACATCCCGTATCACCCCATCCACACAGAATTGATCGTCCGGCGCGGGGCTTTGCAGATCCCCAAAATGGACCTTCTCCGGGCGGACGGAGAACATCTGCTCGGACCCGGTAATCCGTCGGGCCAGATCTCCGCCGATCAGGTTCGATGTCCCGACGAATCCGGCCACGAACGGCGATGCCGGTCGCTCATAGATCTCGGCTGGCGTGCCCACCTGGACGATCCTGCCTTCGTTGAAGACGGCGATGCGGTCGCTCATTGTCAGGGCTTCCTCCTGGTCATGCGTGACAAAGATGAAGGTAATGCCGACACGCTGCTGGATGGACTTGAGCTCCACCTGCATCTGCTGGCGGAGCTTGAGGTCAAGCGCGCCGAGAGGCTCGTCGAGCAGGAGAACCTTGGGGTGGTTGATCAGGGCGCGAGCCAGGGCGACGCGCTGGCGTTGTCCGCCAGAGAGCTGGGAGGGCTTGCGGTGTCCAAGCCCGGGCAAACGCACGAGATCGAGCATTTCATCCACCTGCTTGTAGCGTTCCTTCTTCGAAATGCCCCTGATCATCAAACCGTAGGCGATGTTATCGTCCACGGACATATGCGGGAAAAGGGCGAAATCCTGGAAGACGGTGTTGACATCCCGCTCATATGGAGGCAGGTTCGAGACCTCCTGTCCAAATAGATAGATATGACCGGACGTGGGCCGGTCGAAGCCGGCGATCATCCGCAGACAGGTGGTCTTCCCCGAGCCGGAAGGTCCCAGCATGGAGAAGAATTCCCCATCGCGGATCTCCAGGTCGGCCTGGTCCACAGCTTTTACCTCTCCAAAATGGCGGCTGACTTGATCGAAGCGTATGGCGGGAGTCGAAGAGTGGGTCATGGTATGGTGAACTCGGTGAAATTTCTGAAATCATCCCGCAGGCGGACTGAGATTGTCGGACATGCCTGCGGGATGATTGTAGTAGACAGAATGATTCAAGAGAGTACATCAGGCGAGACCGAGAAATCCGTCCCGCCTGATGCTTCATGGACGGATCAGACTAGCGGCCGCCGATCACAGCCACATAGTTGGTCACCCACTCGTGGTAGGGGACACATTCCATCCGGCCATCGCCGCAGTCGCTGGTGGGTGTGCGCCACCACCAGATCTTGTCGAAGTCGTTCAAGCCGTTGTTGACACAGCCATCCGGGCCGAGCAGCTCATTGCCCTCACAGGCATCGAGCCGGACCGGGATGTTCTGGAACCAGGCAGCCAGGTCGCCCTGGACCTTGGGGTTGAGCGACCATTCCAGCCACTTGTAGGCGCAGTTGGGATGCTTGGAGTCCACGTGCAGCATGGTGGTATCGGCCCAGCCGGTCGCGCCTTCCACAGGGACGACCTTCTCGATCGGCGCGCCGCCGCCCTTCAGCAGGTTGGCCTGGAACGGCCAGGAGCCGGAGGCTGCCACGCCTTCGTTGGTGAAGTCATCCATCTGGACGAAGGCATCGTGCCAGTAGCGGTTGATCAGCGTACGCTGCTGGCGCAGGAGCTCGATCGCAGCAGTGAACTGTTCGCGGGTCAGAGAATAGGGGTCCTTGATGCCCAGCTCAGGCTGGTGGTACATCAGGTATAAGGCGGCGTCGGCCACATAGATGGGGCCGTCATAGGCCTGGATACGCCCGGCGTTCGACTGGCCGTCGGGCAGGGTCATCTCTTCAAAGACCACATCCCAGCTTGTGGGTGGCTGGTCGCCAAAGATCTCGGTGTTGTACATCAGGATGTTCTCGCCAGAAGAATAGGGCACGCCATAATGCTCGGCGGTGCCGTCGCCGTCGGTGTCGACGGTGTGCCAGGGGGCATTCTGGAGTCGTTCATCAATTTTGCTGTAGCTGGGGATCAGGTCGATGTTGATCGGCTGTACCCGTCCACCAGCAATCAGGCGGTTGGATGCGTCGCCGGAGGCTGTCACGAGGTCGAATCCGCCCTCGTTCATCAGCGCCACCATTTCGTCGGAGGTGGCCGCCACCTTGTTGGTGACTTTACACTGGGTTTCTTCCTCGAATTGGGTTACCCAATCGAAGTTCGCATCGGTCTCACCCCGTTCGATGTAGCCAGCCCACGAAATGATCGAAACTTCGCCTTCTCCCTCGCCGATCTCCTGCAGCGCTCCTCCCGTTTCCTCCTCTGCCGGGGCTGCAGCCGGCGCGCAGGCCGAAAAGACCATGCTGGCCAGAATCAAAAAACTAAATATGACGTACCACTTGGATTTCATATTTCTCTCTCTCCTTTGGAATATTGAATTGGTCTCAAGACAGGCTGGATGAAATATGACTACTTTAGGAAAGACCACCTCCTTCTCTTATGGTTGAAGAGATGTACACCGTAATGTCCAACTGGATACGCTTTGTCAAGCTCAATTATATGAAAATGGTGCGCGGTTTGCAATGTGAATTTGCCGATAAGGACAAAACGTCTCGACTCAGTCATCTAAACAAGGTGATCGTCTTTCTCTGCATGTAGCTGCATATTGCTTCCTTGCATGTTTTGACCTGCTGTGCACATCCTAAACTGCACCTGGCTATTGATTGTCAATTTATGCTGTGAAAAGAAATAGTTGAAGATCGCCCCCGGCCCGCATCCAGAGATCTGCGAAACACTGGAACCGTTACAGAACGTACTCTGTTAATTGAACCCGGCCCGGGATGAGCAGCTAGTCGAGCCGTACTATTACCCCGCCGCCATTGTCACCATCGAGCGGAAGGCGCGATAGGCCGTTTCCATCTCCTGGGCGGTAAAGGAGACACATGTATCTTCGCGCTCGGTGTAAGGAAGAAGGGAGGCGCGGTCGGCCATATCGGAGGTAAAGAACTCGACGGTCACGCGCACGGGGGTAGCGAGTATGAATGGGTCAGGCACATCGTTCGCGGCCAGGCGTTCCACAGCGCGCAGGGCAGACTGGAAGATCATTCCCTGCGAGACCTGGGGAGCTAAACACTCGGCGGTGAAGCGTCCGCTGGCCTGTTTGACGATGGCCGTCTCGATCTCGCCGAGCAGGTCGCGCATCTGTCCGCAGGCGGTCTGGTCGCCGGAGGCCATGACTACCGGTACGCCGAAGTGACCGGCCAGGGCGGCGTTCAATCCATATTCGCCGGTCAGGATGTCGTTCAGCCAGAGGTTTGCCACCGTCCTCGACGACCAGGTGTGGTCGAGGATCGCCCTGGGTGAGCCGTTGCGGGCGTGATAGCCGATGAAGAACACACCGTCCACACTTTCGTCGATGCCCTGCATCATCGACATCGGAGAGGGGGAGCCGCTGTTCAGCCGGGCGCGGCGGTCCAGCTCTTCGACCAGGATATTCGAGCCGTTCCAATGCCCGTCGGCGACAATGATCTCGCCTGCACCGCCGTCACAGGCGCCGCGGATGGCGGCGTTGATATCCTGGGTCATCAACTTGCGGAAGCGGGCGTACTCGGCATGCCCGGGCGTGACCTGGTCCCAGGTGGTGACGCCGGTGATCCCTTCCATGTCTGTGGCAATCAGGATTTTCATGTGGAGTCCTTGTCGAAAGGTTATATGCTGGACGGGCTGGCTTGCTGGGGGTTACTTAAGAGTTTTACATATGGAGTCGAACGGCTCGCCGTTCGATTTCAGGAGCAAGCTCCTGCACTCCATAGTCACGGCTTCGCCATCCACCGTACTACCAGTCTGCCGACCAGCGGGTAGCGATAATTCTCCCCTTTGAGCAGGCGATAGCCTGCATACTGGCCGAGGATATGAAAGAACGGCACGGACAGCATGATCAGCGCTGCGATCAGGAGAGTGACGAAGAAAAGGATGAGGCCCGCCATCCCGGCCGATGACCCAAGATTCGGGTTTCCTTCCAGTCCGAGCACGGCAAAAACGACCACCAGGCCGATCACGTAAAAGACTCCTGCCAGGACATATAGGATAGTGACAAATACCTGGAAGACAGTCGTCTGAATCGATTGAAATTTCAAAAAGGAGCTATGCCTGCCCTGCAGGATCCAGGCGCTGAGGGGCGCCAGAAGTCCCCACAGGGCGATGATGACACTGAAATGGCCCATGGAGGCGACCCAGCGCTCTTCGTTTGCCTCATTCAAAGAGTCCGCCTCCGCGGTGTGTTCATATCCCAGATAGCGTGCCAGACGATTTCCCAGGACCGGGTAGCGGTAGTCCCTGCCGAAGGCACAGGCGACGGCGGCGACGATGGGCAGGAGGGCATAGAAGGCAAGGAAGCCGAAGGCACTTATTGAAAGCAGCGCCACGGCAGGGCCTTCGAGTGGGTCGAGGACCTGTCCGCTCGCCTCGGCTCGAAAGCTCATAACAATCAGTAGAACCATGGCCGCCAGGACGATAAGCAGATAGGCCAGCAGCCAGACCGTATATCCCAGGGACTGGTATCCCAGCGCCTGCAGGCATTGGAAGGAGGCGTATTTGGATTTGCGTCTCTGCTCCGACCAGCCCAGGATCGGAAGGAATAGCCCTATGCCGAATGCGACGGCAGAGAGGTGGGAGAGAACGGCCCAAACGCGTTCTTCGCTGGTAGGTAATGGGTTCATGTTGGAGATGCTGCTCCAGGCGTCATGTTATACATTTTATCAAAGCGGAATATAACGTATAATTTCGAAAGGATTACTAGAACTCGTCATTGCGAGGAGGGCGCTAGCCCGACGAAGCAATCTCATTCTCGCTATTCATAAGAAACTTAATATGAGATTGCTTCGCCACTCGCTGTCGCTCGGGGCTCGCAATGACGGTACCATGTGATTTTGGAGGATTGATGCCCGACCTTGCCATGTTTTCCCTGAGTGAAGAACATAAGATGATCCGCGATGCGGCACGCGATTTTGCACAGAAGGAGATCGTCCCGATCGCGGCGGAGTTCGACGAGAGCGGTGAGTTCCCGCATGCCACCATCAAAAAGATGGGCGAGATGGGATTCATGGGCATCGAGATCCCCGAGGAGTATGGCGGGGCAGGCATGGACACGCTGGCCTACGTGCTCGCGCTGGAAGAGATCTGCAAGGCGGATGCCTCGCACGGCGTGATCATGTCGGTCAACAACTCTCTATACTGCCACGGCATCATGAAATTCGGGACCGAGGAACAAAAGAAGAAGTTTGTCGCCCCTGTCGCTTCGGGACAGTCGGTCGGTGCCTACTCGCTGACGGAACCCCAGAGCGGCTCAGATGCCGGGACGATGCGCTCCCGCGCCACACGCGACGGCGACTCGTACGTCTTGAACGGCCGCAAATCATGGGTGACGAGTGGTCCCGTGGCCGATTATTACGTGGTCTTCATGATGACCGATCCTGAGAAGAAGCAGAGCGGGGTCAGTGCATTTGTAGTACCCGCTAACACACCGGGGTTAA
>DASUOS010000413.1:0-20099 GCA_036276515.1 Anaerolineales bacterium
TCCTGATCGCGCCGACCCGCTTCATCCATGCCACGCCCACGCCGTCCCCCACTGCACCGGCACTGACCGGACCTTATGCTGTGATCGGAGTCGCGCCGAACGATGTTCTGAACATCCGCTCGGGGGCGGGGATTGGCCAGCCCATGGTGGGATCGTTCGCCTATGACGCCGCCAATGTGATGTTGACCGGACCCACGGCAACCGCCGACGGCTCGACCTGGGTCGAAGTCCAGAATCCGAGCGGCGGGATAGGGTGGGTCAATTCCTTCTATCTGACCGAGTATGTCACCCACGATGCCTTCTGCGCAGACAGCCGCATCCCGGCCTTGATCGAGCAGCTGAAAGCAAGTATGAACCAGTCGAACGGCGATCTGTTCGCGTCGCTGGTCAGTCCCGTTCACGGTGTCGATGTACACTTGTGGGCCTATCAGCCTGCGGTGAACTTCAATAGGGCCGCGGCCAAAAATGCATTCACCGGCACCGAAGTACATAACTGGGGCATTGGACCGCGTGGAGGTCCCGACCCCGACCTTGGCACGTTCGCACAGATCATCCAGCCCAGAATGCTGGACACCCTGAATGCAGCGAACATGGAAACCTACTGCGACAGCCTGACAAGAGTATTCCCGCTTGCACGGCCCTGGCCCTTCTCGGATCGTATCCATTTCTACAATCTGTACAAGCCCTCCTCCTCGGACGCAGAACTGGATTTCCGCACATGGCTGATCGGTTTTGAGTATATCGATGGACAGCCATATCTGTATGGCATGGTCACAATTGTCTGGGAGCCGTAACCAGAGTCATTCTGGACGGAGCGAAGAATCTCCTCCTTGCAGGATGACACACCTGAATCAAAAAGAGGAGCAGGTCATGGCCTGCTCCTCTTTTTAGGCATCCAAACTTACATCGCACTCTTGATGAAGTCAGTCAGATCCTTCTTCATCTGCCTCAACGACGGGATGTGGATATACATCATGTGCCCGGCTTCGTAATACTCCATCGAAATATTCCTGCGCAGGTCTTCATCCAGACCGAGATGGTCGAAGGTGTACTCGGTCGCAAAGTAGGGTGTGCCCAGATCGTAATATCCGTTGGCAATGAACACTTTCAGATAGGGATTAAAGGTCATCGCCTTGCGCAGGGTTTCGCCCACGTTGACGTACTGGTTCTCGAACTCGGCATACGACCACGGGTGGACAAACTGGCTCAGGATCTCATAGGGCAGGTCCGACTCGAACTTCAATTCGCTGCGGATGTAATCATAAAACCCGGCCGTGTAGGGGCCCATCACATTCGTAAGAAGCGGGTCATACTCGGGGTACTCATTGACACTCAGGCGGTCTTTGCCAGTGAAGCGGCTGTCGAGGCGGCCCACGGTCAGTCCACGCTCGCGCAGGAGCTCCTTGAAATAATGGAAGGCATGGATGCGCAGCTTCGAGCGCTCCACGAACTGCTTCGACACGCCGGTATACTGCGCAAGCTTTTCTGCAATCTGGCCGCGCTCTTCCGGGCTTATTCCATCGCCTTTGAGAAGGGCCCGGGCATACTCACCGAGGGCAAACTCCTCTGCTTCCTTGAGCCAGGTCTGCAGCGGCTTATGCGGCTGGAGGAGATCGTGGTACCAGGCGGTCGCGGTGTAACCCGGCAGGAACAGGATGTACGGCAGGTCGTTATTGACGTTGAAGTCGAGGGTCGTAAAGTCGAGCACGGCGGAGATCAGCATGATCCCGTTCAGGTACATGCCGTGCCGCTCCTGAAGATAGCCCGAGAGGCCTGCAGCGCGCGTCGTGCCGTAGCTTTCACCGATCAGGAATTTGGGCGAGAGCCAGCGGCTGGTGCGGGTCGTGTACAGGCGGATAAAGTCGCCCACCGATTCGATATCCTTCCTGAACCCATGCCATTCCTTCGGCTTCACGCCCTCCACCGGCCGGCTGTAGCCGGTATTCATCGGGTCGATGAAGACCAGGTCCGTCTGATCGAGCAGGGAATACTCGTTATCGGTCAGCTCGTACGGCGGTTTAGGCAGGCTGCCATCCTCCTGCAGGACGACGCGGCGCGGTCCCAGCACTCCCAGATGCAGCCACACGGAGGAGGATCCAGGTCCGCCATTGAATGAGAAGGTCAGTGGCCGCTTCGATTTGGGGCCGTTGCCATCCCTGGTGTATGCCACGAAGAAAACCTGGGCACGCGGCTTCTCACCCTCCGCTTCCTTCTCGCGGTCGGCAGTCTCCTCCTTCAGGACCAGGGTCCCGGCTGTGACGGTGTATTTGATCTCTTTACCGCCGATCTTCAGCGAGTGCCTGGTGATGACCAGGTTGTCCTTTGGAGCAGGCTTTTCTTCCTTCTTCTCTTCCGTTTTCTTTTCGTCCTGTTCTGCCATGCTGCAGGCTCCTAGGCTTCCTCAACCGCTTCCTCTTCGGGGTTGAGCTCGAAGTAGATATCGAGACCCAGGTTCAATCCCTGGGCGATGCCCTGCAGGACCAGGAAATAAAACGTCCCTATCGCGAGAGGGAAGATCAGGTTAGCAAGAAAACCAAGCCATTGTAAAACGTCTGTAGGGAATGCCTGCTGCTGGAACATCGGCATGACGTTTTGCCTTATATTTTCAATGAGGCTGTACAGGTAGATAACCAGAATGACCCAAGATACTATCTTGGCGATCGAAACGATCCGGAAAATGGTGTTCTCACTTGCAAACAAAAGCGACTCGTTCTTGTTGGTGTTCATGGGTCTCCTTGGATATTTCTGTTTTTATATTTTTCAATGAAGTGTAAGGGAAGTGCAGGGATTGTTACTCCGCCATATCCTGTCATTGTCTCGGCCATGCAGAGCGAATTATAAATCGCTTCTTGGGTGGATTCGATGGCAGCCTGGAATAAAGGTGACATTCGTTCATTCGGCACCTCCGGATATGCCCAGATGCTGCCGCGGCGTTCCGGCGTCCGGCGGACCTCCTCCGCTGTGGAGAAGGCGATGACGTAATCGCCGGACCCGTTGCTCATCGAGGCGCCGGTCCGCGCCAGGCCTGCTAATCCGCGGTGGGCCAGGCGTTTGAGGTTGCGGTCGGAGAGGGGCGCGTCGGTGGCGATGACGATCACGATCGAGCCGTCCGCCGGTCGATCTTCGAGCTTAATCTCAACAGGAACTCCCTGCAATTGCAACACGCCCCCAAAGTTGGTTTGGACCAGCACACCCACAGTGTACCCACCCGGCGGCCCGGGCACGAGCCGAGAGCTCGTGCCGATGCCGCCCTTCCAGCCGAAGCAGACCGTCCCGGTTCCCGCACCGACATTGCCTTCGGCGATAGGACCTGAGACAGCGTCATGGATCGCCTGAAAAATGTGGTCTTTTTTCACTGCCGCAATACGGATATTATTGAGAATCCCATCGTTCGTTTCACCAACGACGGGATTGACGCTGAGAACTCCTTCATTCCCCTTCCGGATAAGTGTCCAGTGGACCAGTGCCATCGCGGCTTGTGGAACCGCCAGGGTATTGGTCAGAACGATGGGCGTCTCGATCTCACCCAGCTCATCGACCTGGGTCGAGCCGGTCAGTTTCCCAAATCCATTACCGACCGCGATCCCGGCGGGAACTTTGTCCTGGAAAACATTCCCTTCGTGCGGCAGGATCACTGTTACACCTGTGCGAAGCTCGCGGCCTTTGTTCAGGGTCAGGTGGCCGACCTTGACCCCTGCCACGTCTGTAATCGCATTCCACTTTCCGGCAGGTAACTCTCCGAGGATCAGGCCCAATTCTCGTGCGCGTTTCCGTTGACCACTCATTCTGTCCTCATGAACGGAATCTACTGTCCTAAAAAACGAACTCTGGTTATATCGGAGTTCTTTTGTAGTGCCATGCCCAGCATTGGCCTCAATATCCAGCTTGCGGATTGACGGATCGTTAGGATGCGTTTGATCTTCGAATCTTATGCCTTGTGGACAACCGACACCCATTCCGCCATTAGACAGCCACACTGCCTACTTTTTTGAGACGATCATGGAATAAACCTCCCGCCGGTTCCAGCCCGAAGACTTTGCCAGCTCGGCAGAAAGTTCCTTGGCTGATTTTTCAGTGCTGATCGCGCGCTCGATCGCCTCCAGGAGCTGTGCTTCCGTCCAGCGCTCGTGCTTTTCTGATGTTTTTCCCTCGATAACCAATGTAAACTCCCCACGTGCAGGCTGGGATTTGAAATGGTCCACGGCTCCGCGAACATTTCCACGCCAGTATTCTTCGAACATCTTGGTCATTTCGCGCGCCACACAGATCCTGCGCTCGCCGAGGACCAAAAGGATATCCTCCAGCGATTCGACAATCCGATAAGGAGACTCGAGGAAGATAAGGGTATACGGCTGGCCGGCCACTTCCTCCAGCCGTCTGTGGCGCTCACTTGTCTTGTGGGGTAGATAGCCAAGGTAGAGGAACGCGTCCGTGGGCAGGCCGGAGGCCGTCAGGGCGGCGATGGGAGCCGATGGGCCGGGGATCGGCACTACGGCATGGCCCGAGGCAAGCGCGGCTTTCACCAGCTCGTAGCCGGGATCGTTGATGGCGGGCGTCCCCGCATCCGAGACCAGGGCGATATCCCCGCCGGATAGTTTTTCCAGGAGGGTATCGAGCTTGTTGAGCTTGTTGTGTTCGAAGTAACTGGTAATGGGAGTTTCGATCTCGAAATGCTTGAGCAGCTTGCCGGTATGGCGCGTATCTTCTGCTGCGATCAACGCCGATTCCCGTAGAATGCGAACGGCCCGCGGGGACATGTCCTCCAGGTTGCCGATCGGGGTTGCGACCAGATACAGGATTCCCATAAAAAGATTTTATCATCAGTTCCGGGGAGTATAATCTTCGAAACCAAAGAGGAGAGAGCATGATCGTCGTTTCAGACTTGATCGGCACACTGACGACCGGTTCGCCCGTCATCGGCCTGGTGGACTGGGTCAGGGAGCATCAGAGCAAAACACAGGCACGGCTGTATACCGCCTCTATTATGCCGGGGTATCTGGTTGCGAAGCTTGGTCTGATCGACTGGCAGACCTGGTCGCAGGGTTTAATGATCTCCAGCCTGAAAATGGTCAGGAATGGTACGCCTGAAAAAATGAAGCTGATCGGTGACTGGGTGGTGGAGCATAATTTGTGGAAGAAACGCCGCGAAAATGTAATTGCCCGCCTGGCGGATCATAAATCAAAAGGGGCTCAGGTTTATATTGCCAGTAGTGTCGTCGAGCCGTTCATCGAGCCCTTTGCCCGGCGCATCGGTGTAGAGATGATCGGCACGCCGGTCGAGTATGAGGACAGCCGCGTTCGGGTGGCAGGTGAGCTGGTCGCCCAGGAGCGCAAGATCGAGCAGGTGCTGAGCCGCCTGGGCGTCAAGCGGGTCGATGTAGCGTACGGCGACACCTTTCAGGATATTCCTCTTCTCGAACACGCCGATCATCCTGTGGCGGTCTATCCCGATGAACGATTAAAAGCCACGGCCCTCGAGCGCGGCTGGGAGATCCTGGGAGAGCGGGAAAAATGAAGCCGGACGAAGACACGCTCTGGGACATCCGTGCCTTCGTCTACCGGCATATTGCGGAGACAACCCGTCCGCCTCACCTGGAGGAAACCGCCGCCCGGTTCGGCCTGACTCACGAGCAAGCCGCTGTGGCATACGAGGAGCTGCACAAGCGCCACGCGTTCCTCCTCAAACCTGGCACACATGCTATTTTGATGGCAAATCCATTCTCCGCAGTCGAGACCCCATTCTTCGTTCTTGCAAACAACAAAACCTACTTCGCCAACTGCGCCTGGGATTCGCTTGGCATCCCGGCCGCGCTCCATTCAGATGCAAAAGTAGAAGCCCGATGTGCCCAAAGCGGTGATGTGATCCGTCTGCAGGTAACGGACGGCCAGGTCAGCAGATCGGATGCCCTGGTGCATTTCCTCATTCCCTTCCGCGACTGGTACAGCGACCTGGCTTTTACCTGAGCCAACATGCTGTTCTTCCGGTCGGAAGACACGTTGAACGAATGGCTCGCTTCTGAACAGGTACAGCGCGGCCACGTCTTTACTATTCCGCAGTTGTGGGACTTATCGCAGCGCTGGTACCAAAATCGAATGTCCCCCGATTTCCACGGCAGGACGCTCGGACAGGTGCAGGAGATCTTCCATGAATTTGAGCTGACTTCCGAGTTCTGGCAAATACCATAGCCAAAAGGAGAGACATGAAGATCAAAGGGATCGTCTGGCTGGGAACCCGAACCAATCAATTTGGACCGATGACCGATTTCTGCCAAAATGTGCTGGGGTTATCGCAAACTGCAAATGAAAACGGGATGGCCGTCTTTCAGCTGCCCGATGGGGACCTGTTCGAAGTCTTCGATGCACAGACCTTCAAAGATGAGTTCATGCCGCACCCGGTCGCCGGATTTCTGGTGGATGATATCGTCGCGGCACGGGCCGAAATGGAGGCCAAAGGCATCGAGTTCATCGGCCCGATCCACGGGGAGGACGACGACTACAAATGGACTCATTTCCGCGCCCCGGACGGGTTTGTGTATGAGCTGACGTATTCCACAGCCCATCCGTCCATCGCGGAATAGCCGGGTATCCGGCATGGAAAACACTCCTGCAGAGGGAGTTGGTCGGCGCCGTTAACCTGTACAATCGGCCAACCATCCCGCCAAGGAGCCCTTTCATGGATTATCAGCTCGCCTCCGGATTTCATATCGGTACCGCCATCTCCGCCCTGGTCCTGGGTTTGTGCGTCTTCTTCACCCGCAAAGGGACGCGCCTGCACAAGCAGCTGGGGTATGCCTATTTCTTCAACATGCTGAGCCTGAACATCTCCGCTCTGTTCATTTACCGTCTTACCGGTGAGTTCGGCCCATTCCATGCTTCGGCCCTGGCCAGTTTGCTCACACTGATCGCCGGATTCATCCCTGCCTTCCTGCGCCTCCCGCATGGGCGCTGGCTGGAGCTGCATTATGAGCTCATGAACTGGTCCTATGTGGGGCTGGTCGCGGCCGGGGCTTCGGAGGCAACCACGCGGCTTCCTGCCGCACCGTTCTGGCCGGCCGTCGTTGTGGGGTCGGCGATCGTCTTTATTGTGGGAGGCATGCTGATCGCCCGCGGGCGCTCCCGATACCGGTTTGAAGCGATGGCAAGGCAATCCGGGCCTCCCATGGACCTGGGCGAAGCACTTAAACGAAAGCGGGCTGCCTGCAGCTAAAGCAATCGGGTGGAGTTGTTACTCCACCCCATTTTTATTTCACGCTCTCATTCTTCAAAAACTGGACCACCTGTTCATGGATCGACTCCGATTGCAGTGCACCGCGGTGCCCCAGGCCGGAGGTCTCGATCAGGCGGGCCCGGCTCCAGGCTCGGGCAACTGCCCGGCTGTCGTCGACGGGTGTGACATTATCGCCTGTGTCATGAAACATCAGAGACGGGATATCGATCCGGGGAGCCAGTTCTTCGTTGACAATGGAATCCAGCAACTGGCGTCCAAAATTCTCGTAGATCATCTCCCGCAGGCCGTCCACGATCTGATCGGAGAGGCCGGCAAGGACCTGGAAGCGCGGCAGTGAGTCCAGGAGACGGTTGAAGGCGCCGAAGTACACCAGCCGGGCGGGAGGCGGGAAATTACGATTGACCAGCGCATAGGATGTGATCAGCGTCCCGAACGAGTGGGCGAGGATCGCATCGAAGCTTCCTTCCCTCTCCCGGATCACATCCAGGGTCGGAGCGATCTCGAGCAGGTTGGTCAGGATGCCGTCCGATTCGCCGTGAGCCGGCTGGTCGTAGGCGACCACGCGATAGCCTGCATCCAGCAGCGGCTCGACGAAGCCGGTCATCTGGGCGCGGGCGCCTCCCCAGCCGTGCATCAGCAGGACGGCCGGTCCACTTTTGCCCCAGGTGCTGACTGCCAGCTCGCCGCCGGTGTAGGACGTCCGGTAGGTCGTCCCGCGTTCGAGGATCTCCCGGTCGCTGGATTTCAGTTCGTATTTTGGCGGGCTGAAGAATGCCAAGTAGGCCTTCTTCACGATCCCCTGAGTGTTTGTCATGGGTTGAACGGTTGTCATTTTTGCTCCTTATTAAAAATACTTACTACCTGGTAAGTTTTATCGGTAAAAAAATTAAGCGAGAAGATCGAGCTTCAACTGCTCTACAACAGCACTAAATTTTTGGGTGCCCAGAGCGCGCGCCATTTGCAGCCCGCCCTGCAAACTGGATAGGATCAGAGCCGCCTTACTGGCTGGTTCCCCGTTGAAGTGAAAAACGCCGGCCTGCCTCCCCTCTTCCAGTGTGGCTTGCAGCCAGGCAAGCAGCTCATTATGCAGTGCTTCCACTTCGGCCTGCAGACCTTCGGGGATCGTGTTGAATTCCACCTCCAAGGACCCTACGAGACAAACTTTGCCCTCGTCGACGCGTCCATCGGTGTAAATACCAAAGAACCAATCCATTTTCTTGTCGGGGGACAGATCCTTGACCCGCGGGTTGTTGATCCAGAGCTGGAAGCGGTCGCGATAGCGTTTGATCACCGCCCGGCCCAGCTCCTCCTTGGTCGGGAAGTGATAATGGATGGCGGCATTCTTCACCCCAAGCTCCGAAGCAATGTGGGCATAGCTGAAGCCATTAAACCCCTTCACCTGGAGCAGGTCTTCGGCCATGTTAAGGATCGTCCGTTTGGAATTCGCAATCTTGACCATAATGGTCTTATTTTACTTACTGGTTAGTAAGTTTGTCAAGTGTTACAAACGAATAGCTAGATCAGGTGTTTTCAACAGGTATAAGGAGCGTGAGATGAACAAATCGATACATCTGAGAACCTTAAGGCTGGCCCTAACGGTAATTGGTTTGATTTTTACGTTCGCCGTTTACCCGCTTAGCCTCTTCTGGCCTTCCGGCTGGGCATGGCATTCCGGGCAATCGGAATATCTGACGATGATCATCGGTATCTACGCGACACTCGGGGTATTTTTACTCCTGGCTTCACGAGATCCCCTCCAGCATCGCAGCCTGATCTGGTTCACGGTCTGGTCGAGTCTTGTACATGGCGGGATCATGGCGGTGCAAGCCATCCTGAATACGGAGCACATTGGACATTTGTATGGGGATGTGCTTGGGTTATTCCTGGTCGCAGGTGTCCTGTCGTGGTTGGTTCCCAGGGAATAACCATCAACCATCCAAAGCAATATCCGCTAGATAAGAGAACAGATCGCTACAGGGAAGAGTGTTTTTCTGCACCCGTGATCACAAGCCCCTGCATGAAGAAGCGCTGGAAAAGGAATAAGAGGGTCACCGGAAAGGCCAGGACAAGCAGAGTGCTGGCCGAAACCAGGTTTTGGATCGGGGTAAACGCCTGAAAGTTCTGGACGCCATAGGATAAGGGAATCAGGTCCATGTTCGATGCTGCATAAAGGGAAACCTGTCGAATCTCATTCCACGAGTAAAAGATAAAAAGAAGCGAAACGGTAATGACCACCGGCCAGGATTGAGGCAGAACCACATAAAACAACCGCTGCAGTGGACCTGCGCCGTCCAGCATGGCGGCCTCCTCCAGTTCGACCGGGAGGCTCCTGAAGTTCTGACGCAAAAGAAAAATATAGACGGCGTTTCCAAAGAACAACGGCACAAGAATGGGGAGAAAGGTCCCACCCCAGTGAAGAGCATTCACATATACAAAATAGCTTGGAATGAAAGTGACTTTTTCTGGAATGAGAATGGTCGCGATCAGAACATAGAAAAGCACATTCCCGCCCGGCAGAGGAAAACGTGAGAACCCGTAGGCCACAACAATTGAAGATGCCAATACGGCAATCCATCCGATCGAGGTCAACAGAAATGTATTCAGAAACATTCGGGGAAACAGCAGTGACTCCAGGAGTCCTGTAAAGTTCGACCACTCGATGTGAAACCTGTACACTTTTTGCAGTGCGCGCCAGTTTCCTTCCCAGGTGATCAATCCTGCTTCCGGATCCAATGGATCGATGAATTCCGTCATTTCCCGACCGGGACGGATCATTGCCCAGCGCCGGAGGCCTCCTTCTCCAGGCACGAAATAGATATGATATTCCCTGTCCTGATATTCGAAGGCCTCAGGCGCAGCGGGGTAAAACGGTGCATTCCGGTCGTTCAGCTGCGCGGTAGGCTTCAGGGCTGTGACGATCATAAAGAATACCGGTGACAGGTAAAACAGCAGTAACGCCCAGACAAACAGATTAATCGGCAGGCTCCGTACTGTCTGGCTCAAATAGGGCAGAGGGTTCTTCAGCATTAACGCTCTCGCTCCGGGAAATACACCCAATACCTGGATGTGCCGAACAAAATCAATATGACGAGCAGGACAATCAGGAAAAATACCCAGGCCAGGCTGGAGGCATAGCCGACACGGAATAAATCCAGTAAAACATAATTGACATAACCATCGTAAGAGGAAATCTCACCGCGATAGGTACTGCCCCGATCCAGAAGGATGGCGCCGCCAAAGACCGCGGTCAGGTTTAGCACGAGGGAAAAGAAAATGGCCGGGGTGATCAGCGGAACCGTCATGCTGATAAAGCGCCTCAGTCGTCCAGCTCCATCCAGCTTTGCAGCCTCATAGATTTCGTGCGGAATCGTTTGGAAAGCACCCAGAAGAATCAAAATACTGGGACCAATCGTCCATAGGGAGGTGAGAGGCAGCAGGAAATCCAGCCCGGCGGCAGATCCCTGTCGGGACAAACCATCAAGGCCGAGAGGCTTTAGCAGGAAACCGATCCAGCCCATTCCCGGGTCGAGGTAGCCCCGCCACATCAGGGTCGCGGCAAAGGCCGGAATGATGCTTGGCAGGAAGAAAAGCGTGCGGACCGTGTTTCTCAGCCACAATCGCCGATCGCCAAGCAAGCCGGCAACGCAAATCGAGGCCGCGAGCTGCAGGGGAAGTATGATAAGAGCAAGCCTGACCGTCTGCCATAAAACCGTTCCAGCTGTGGCATCTTGAAAGACAGTTCTGTAATTTTGAAAGCCAATGAATTGCGCTTCCCCTGGGTGAAGTAACTGGTAGTCTGTAAAAGAAAAGACCAGGGAAGTCAGGATGGGCGCGAGCTTGAAGACCAGCAGTCCAACCAGCCAGGGAGAGATGAGAAGTAGCCCCACCTGCCGCTTGAATCGAGTCTCAATGGATGGGCGAAGACTTTCAGATTTACTGCCAGGGAGGACAGAATCAGACTGCACAGGCATCCTCACAGTGGAACGGCCAGACAGAAATGGAGACTACACTCTTTCTCCCCGGAACTGGGTGTCGTATAGCTGAGAATATAGCCCACCGAGCGTGATGAGCTCAGCATGCGTGCCGCGCTCGACGATCTGGCCGCGGTCCATGACCAGGATCTGATCGGCTGCAAGGATGGTGCTCAGGCGGTGGGCAATAACGATGCTCGTCCGGCCGGCCATGACGCGCTTCAACGCTTCCTGGATCAGCGCTTCGGATTCGCTGTCGAGGTGGCTGGTGGCTTCGTCAAGCACGAGGATGCGCGGATCCTTGAGAATGACCCGCGCCAGGGCAATGCGCTGCTTCTCACCGCCACTCAGGCGGTAACCGCGCTCCCCGACAATGGTGTCGTAGCCGTCGGGCAGATCGATGATGAAGCTGTGGATATTGGCAGCGCGCGCTGCAGCTTCGATCTCCGCCTGGGTCGCCTCGGTCTTTGCGTAGGTGAGGTTGGTGCGGATGGTATCGTGGAAGAGATAATTCTCCTGGGTCACCATGCCGATCGCGGAGGAGAGCGAATCGAGGGTGACATCCCGCAGGTCATGCCCATCGATGCGGATGGCGCCTTCGCTGGGATCGTACAGGCGCGGGATGAGATAGGTCATTGTCGTCTTCCCCGCGCCCGATGGGCCGACCAGCGCAACCAGCTGGCCGGGATGGGCCGTAAAGGAGACGCCCTTCAGGGCTACTTCGCGGGCCTGGGAGGTGGGGTCCGAATCTGCGGATTCCGAACCGGTCCCATCGGGACTTTGAACCTTAGACCCGGGACCTTCAACAGTTTTCTGTCCACGGTCCTTATGCGACAGGGATAGGACCGCACCCACGTCCTCGTGCCGTCCATAGCGCTTGACATCCTTGAGCAGTTTGGTGTCATCTACACGGTAATTGAATGTTACGTTATCGAACTCCAGCCTGCCCTTCACATCCCGCAGAACGATGGCGTTTTCCTTCTCAACGATGTCCTGCGGCAGGTCGATGACTTCGAAGACCCGCTCGAAGCTGACCATCGACGTGGAGAACTCCACCGGCGCGCCCGCCAGCCCCTGGAGTGCACCGTAGAGCTGGCCGAGGTAAGAACCGAAGGCGACAATGGTTCCCACAGTGAACACATCGGTTATGACGAAGTAGCCGCCCAGACCGTAGACCAGCGCCGTACCGATGGCACTGACCAGGCCGAAGATGACGAAGAAGGTCGAGCCGACCACGGCGCGCCGGATGCCGATATTGCGCACATTGGCGGCCCGCTCACGAAAGCGCTTTTCCTCCTCCATGGAGCGGCCGAAGAGTTTCACCAATAGCGCGCCGCCAATATTGAGGGTCTCGTTCATATGGGCGTTCATCTGGGCGTTGGTCTCCATCGCTTCGCGGGCGATATCGCGCAGGACAGTACCCAGCCTGCGGGCGGCGATAATGAACAGCGGCAGGATCAGCACGCTGACCAGGGTCAGCCGCCACTCGAGGGCGACCATGACGGCGATCAGGGCGATCGCTTCGATCAGGTTGGTGACGATGCTGACAATGGTATTGCTGATGGCGTTCTGCGCGCCGACCACGTCGTTGTTCAGGCGCGACATCAGCTCCCCGACCTTGGTGTTGGTGAAGAAGCGCAGGGACATGCGCTGCAGCCGCGCAAAAAGCGACGAGCGCAGGTCATAAATCACACCCTCCCCCACCGTCGCGTTCAGCCGCCGCTGGACCACGTTGATCCCACCCGTCACTGCCGGGATGAGCAGCAGCGCCAGGGCAAGCAGGATCAGCCGGTTCGTATCCCTGGCCGGGATGACCACATCGATCATGTTGCGGAAAATGAGCGGGGTGAGCAGGGACAGGCCGGTCGTCAGCAGGATCGTCACCAGCATGCCCCCGATATGCCACCAGTACCCGCGTGCATAGGAAAGAACCCGTAAAAGTAATTCCCGGGTGACCGTGGGCTTCTCGTCACCCGAGCGCATGTACATAAACCAGCCGCCGCCGTGCCACATATATTTCGTCTCCTAGTTAAGTCGTTCCGTAGTTGTATCGTTACAAGGTATACAAGTAAACAGGTAGACAGGTTCCTGACTACCGAACTACGCAACTATAAAACCATCCAACTAATCGCGCAACTGGACGAAGGGGGAGGTTGGGAGAAATCATACTAAGGAGAGTAGCTTATAATACTATCGATGGAAAGAATAGATTTAGTTACATATAGTTACGAGCAAGGGAAACGTGTCCTTGAGAGAAAAAACCCTGAAAGTCTCAAGAAATACGGTCAATTTCTTACGCCTCCAACGGTTGCTCGTTACATGGCAAAGCAACTAGGAACCATTAAGAATGGAGATACACTCTTGGAGCCAGCTTGTGGCTCAGCAGTCTTAATTACGGCAGTAATCGAGCGTTTGATCACTGAGAGTAATCCACTTGAACTCTCTGTTGTCGCATACGAAATAGATAATGAATTATATGAGGTAAGTCAAGAAGTATTAGAAGTAATGGGCAAGGAAGCAGAAATTTACGGAATAAAAATTGCTTGGCAGTTGTTTCGAGAGGATTTTGTTCTTAATTGCCTGCCTGATAAACAACCAACTTTGTTTAGCACAAATGAGTTAAAACCAAAAGTATTTACTCACATTATCAGTAACCCACCATATTTCAAATTAAACATTGATGACAAGCGAGTTAAAGCTGTGTCAGGAAAACTTAATGGGCACACCAACATTTACACTTTGTTCATGGCCTTATCTGCTAAACTTCTCCTTCCTCAAGGAAGCGCCAGTTTTATTGTCCCACGCAGTTTTTGCTCTGGAGTATATTTTTCTGATTTTCGCCGTGATTTACTTAAAGATGTTACACCAACTTCTGTCCATGTCTTTCAATCCCGGAATGATGTTTTTGGGGATGTTTTACAGGAAAATGTCATTTTTTCATTTGAAAAATTGTCTAAGCAGCAAGAATACCGATATTGGACCGGGTCAGTCAAGATTTCTTCATCTAAAAATGATACGACTTTGGAAAATGGGATAATTTCTCGCCAGGTATCCTACAAACATTTCTTAAGTGACCATACTGATCTACTGCTGTTTCGATTACCAACGGGTATTCTTGATGAGCAGATACTTGATGCAGTTGACAAATGGGATGGCTCGCTCGAAAAGTATGGATTTCAAGTTTCAACAGGACGGGTGGTTCCCTTTAGATCTAGAGAGTTATTAAAAGACCGAGTAATGCCAGACAATGGAACTGTTCCTCTCCTATGGATGCAAAACGTCAAACCGTATCAAATTGATTATCCACTGGATAAATTTGAAAAACCACAATCTATTTCAAAAAATGACCTGTCTCTGCTCATGCCAAATTCAAATTATGTATTAATGCGCCGTTTTAGCGCCAAGGAAGACCGACGCCGTGTTGTATCTGCACCTTTTATTGGTGAGAATTTCAACTTCGATCTGATTGGGTTTGAGAACCACTTAAATGTAATTTACAAAAAAAGAGGAACGCTTTCTACACCAGAAACATTGGGCCTATCTGCTTTCTTGAACAGTGCAATCGTAGACCGTTATTTTCGAATTGTTAATGGGAACACGCAAGTCAACGCAGCAGAATTAAGAATACTGCCTATCCCTCCAATGGAAGTAATAAAAAACTTTGGAGAACGTATTCAAAAAATGCAACTTGATACACAGGAGACAATCGATAGTATAGTATTTTCAATACTTTGGGAGTCGAGGTTACTCACTGATGAATTTCCAATGATACAGGAGACAAGAATAACAATGGGAAAAATCGAACAGGCCCAGGAGATTTTGGAGGCAGTTGGCCTGCCTGTTGCCCAACAGAACGAAATCTCTGCCTTGACTCTATTAACGCTAGCCCAACTATCGGAAAGCACTCCATGGAAGAATGCGAAAAGTGAGACTCTACGTGTTCATGATATTTTAGGCGACATCAAAAGAAGATATGGACGTGAATATGCCGAGAATAGTAGAGAAACCATTCGACGAAAAGTGCTACATCAATTCGAACAAGCTGGGATTGTAATTCGTAATGTCGATGAACCAGAACGCCCAACGAATAGCGGCCTGACCAACTATGTCCTATCTGATCCGATCCTAGATGTAATTCGCTCGTATGGATCATCGCAATGGAAAATTAAGAGTAGAGAGTTTATTAACCAACAAGGAAGACTACTGGACGTCTATCAGAAAGCTAAAGAACAAACCAGAATACCTTTACAAATTGAGGAAGGAAGAATTTTAAAGTTATCGCCTGGTAGGCACAACAAGCTGGAAGTTGCTATTGTGGAGGAATTTGGTCCTCGTTTCGCACCAGGTGCAAAACTAATTTATTTAAGCGATACTGCTCAAAAAACATTGATTTTGGACAAGGCCGCTTTTGCCAAGCTTGGAATATCTGTTTCAAAACACGATAAATTTCCGGATGTCATCCTGTATGACCAGAAGAGGAAATGACTATTCCTTATAGAAGCTGTAACCACCCATGGACCTGTTTCGCCAAAACGTCAAGTTGAATTGGAAAAGCTCTTTAACAAATGTAAGTCGGGCAAAATTTATGTAACAGCATTTCTGGATTTTACAACCTATAAAAAATTCTCAAATTAAATTGCCTGGGATACAGAAGTGTGGATTGCTGAAATGCCATCCCACTTGATTCATTTCAATGGGGATAAGTTCTTGGGACCGCGATAATTAGTTTCTATGTTAGATGTAACATCCGCCTGGAAATCCACTTTTCCGGATGCGTACGTAGGGATATTAGTTTTGAGGAATGCCAGCAATCCTGCCCGGCATCCCGGGCTGGAACAGCGCAAGGCAGAGCTGGAGGACCAGTTGCGATCCCAATTCTCCGGTCAGGATCGAGCTGCGCTGTCAGCTCACCCCATCCTGCAGGCATATAGCAATTATTACAAGCGTTTCAAGAAGACGTACCACGTCCAGCTCCAGCTTGAGACGATCGCCTGGAAGGGAAAGTCGATCCCCAGCATGCCGGCTCTTGTCGAGTCCATGTTCATGGCAGAGATGAAGAACCTGCTGCTGACGGCAGGCCATGACCTGGACACGTTGTCTTTGCCGCTTGTACTGGATGTTTCGACAGGGACCGAACGCTATACATTGATGCGAGGTGAGGAACAGATCCTGAAGCCTGGCGATATGATGATCGGTGATCAAAACGGGGTGATCTCGAGCATTATCTACGGGCCCGACCAGAGGTCTCAGATCGCTCCCGGCACTCAGAATGCCGTGTTCACCGTCTATGGCCCGGCCGGCATCGGGCAGCAGGCTGTTCGCCAGCACTTGATGGATATTCGAGACTACATTCTGCTCTGCAGCCCGCAGGTACACGTGGAAAACCTCGACGTGTACCCCGGTGAACAGACATAGGAGTCAGCACTCCAGGCGGATGTAATTTCCGTGCTGCGGGGGATATAATTTTCCGGCAGGACCCTTATGAACGTTACCTTTCAAAAGAAGCCAGGTGTTCCTGCGCTCCAGATCGCGTTTTTCTGGAGGATGACAGTCGAGATAACGGCACCGGCCGCCATTGGGGACCATTTCATCCCGGAGTTATTCTTCGACTATCTCTTCATCCAGGAAGGTACGGTGGAGTGCATCGATCAGGTCCGAGGGGAGCGTTTTTCCCTTTCCCGCCAGTCTTTGAAGACGATTCATACACACCCGTTGACTTTCATGTATACAACACCGCTTGTCTTGTACGGGGCGCGCCTGTTGCTGCCGTTTGCCGAGACGTACTGGGGAAAGATGCAGGCCAATCGTTTTTTGGATGAGACCTGGGCAGGCAGCGAGGCGGGCGGCCTCGACGAGTTCAAGTCCCGGGTTGAGGAGCACCTTCAGCGTCACCGCACAAGAAAGCTGCCCTATCCCATGCTTTCCGGCGGTCTGGAGGAGACCGGCTGGCTGGTCCATTACTCACCCAGGCACAAACGGCGGCTCTATAAGGAACTATATGGACTGAGCCGCAGGGAATTGCAAAACGTCCGCAACGTCCAGGCATTTTTGGAGCAGACCTGCGATTTCGGCGAGCAAAACCCGCATATCATCCAGCACGTGAACCCGGACGTGTTCCATGACCAGCCGCATCTCAATCACAGTTTCAAAAAAACGACCGGACTTTCACCGGTGGAGTATTTCGAAAAGAGCTCAATCCTGCAGGACAACTTAATGTCCGCTTCTTACAATGCGGTTCCAGGCCTGTAGCCTAAAATACCGGTAACAACATCAGAAAGGATGAGAGAGGCGCATGAAATTCAAAAAATCAAAGAACGATATCGTAAATGAGTACATCGCCAGCCTGGATAACGACATAGCGCCCCTGTTCCTGGACATCCGTGAAGCGGTTCTCGCTGCAGGACCCGCGTTCAACGAGAGCATTAAGTGGAAGAACTGCCTGGTCTACGGGACGACAAAGAACCACATCCAGACGGTGGTGGGCAAGGGCAAGGTCTCGCTGATCTTCTTCGAAGGAGCCTCACTCATGGACAAATACGGTCTGCTCGAAGGCGATGGGAATAAGGCGCGCACGATGCGGATCACATCCCCCGATTACAACAAAAAGGCCCTGCAGGACTACGTCAGGCAGGCACTGAAAGTGGACAAATAAAGGAGTTGGCAATGAAACAATACAGCGCCTCTACATCCATCAACGCCTCACCTCAAACCATCTGGAAAATCCTGACCGATGCCAGCGGCTATCCGTCCTGGGACCTGAGCATGGAGCGCATCGAAGGCAGGCTGGCCCCTGGCGAGACGGTGAAATTCTTTACCAGGTTCAGCCCGCAGGCGTTCCCGGTCCGCGTCACGGCCTTTGAGCCGAACCGCAGGCTGGTCCTGACCGGCGGAATGCCGCTGGGTCTGTTCAAATCCGAGCGCACCCACACCCTGACTGAAAACCGGGATGGGACGACAACCTTTAAAACCGAGGAGATCTTCAGCGGTCCCCTGCTCACGGTCTTCGGCAAAAACATCCCGGACCTGAGCGAGAACTTCAGAAATTTTGCGGCAGCGCTCAAGAAGAGAGCCGAACAAGGGGGATAGGAATTCCAGGAATGAGGTCACACGTTTCAACCTGAATGCCGTCCTGGCTGGCGGACTATTTTCCTTCCTTGCACTGATCGTATCCATACCGCTGGCAGGTGTCAGACAGCCCGGATACTGAAATCCGTGCCGCCTGATCACACGCTAATAAAAGAAGACCGGGTGAGAAATCTCACCCGGTCTTCTTTTATTCATTCCCCCGATTTATCAGCCAGGAACAGGCCGGCGATCACTGTACGAAGACCGGTATGGGGCTGTTCTCGTTGGTCCCGTTCCCAAGCTGTCCATCCTTGTTCAAGCCCCAGCACTGGATGTCATCCGTACCGGGTGTGGCAGAAGTAATCATCACGCAGGCATGGTACTTGCCGACTGCAATCTGCCAGGCAGACGCCACGTTCAGGACTGTCTCGGGGTTCGAGCTGCTGGCCTGGGAGTTGCGTCCCAGCTGGCCATAGTAATTCGAGCCCCAGCATTCCACGGTCCCATTATTGAGCAGGGCGCAGATATGTCCCAGGCCGCTGTCCACGTCGATGGCCTGTGTGACATCGCTGATCGCCTTGAATTTGCCCGCCTGGAAGGTCACGGGGATGCCATTATTGTTCAGCGAGACGATGACAGGACCAAAGCGGTTCACTGCCACATCCAGGTTCGTTTCCGGCGCCTGGCCGGTGACCGGGACCAGACCGCCCAGATCCATACTGGAGCCGTTGTCCACGCAGCGCAGCAGACCGGCGCTTGTGAGACCGCAGGATTTCGTCTGGCCTGCATCCAGGTTCGAGATGCCGGCGATCAGGGTGGCAAGAGTAGGTACGAGGCTGTCGGACTTCGTGCCGTTTGCAAGCTGGCCCTGGTCATTGTTGCCCCAGCACATGACCTGCCCGTAGACCATGATGGCGCAGGTGTAATCGAGGCCGGCCGTGATATCCGCCACATTGCTCAACACCTTGACCGGGACATTGCGATCGGCCGTGCTGCCGTCACCGACCTGGCCCTGGGAGTTCTGGCCCCAGCACCAGACATCGCCGCCGCTGAGCACACAGGTGTGGTTTCCGCCGGCGACAATGGTCGAGCCGCCGCTAATTCCCAGGACGTCCACCGGCACATTGCTGGCCGTATTCGTACCATTGCCAAGCTGGCCATAGTCATTGTTACCCCAGCACTGCACTCCGCCTTCGGGTGTGATGGCACAGGTATGAGCGATGCCTGCTGCAATGGCGTGAGCTTCGCCACCCGTCACCGGGATGAAGCCGGTGAAGGAGACAGAGGGACGTGTCGGCTCCTTGGGCGGTGTTTGCGGCGTATTGGTGGGCGTGTTGGTAGGTGTGTTGGTAGGAGTAGCGGTTAACGTGCCCGTCGGGGTATTCGTTGGAGTGCTGGTGGCCGTTGAAGTCGGTGTATTGGTGGGCGTGTTGGTAGCCGTCGCAGTTGGCGTGTCGATCGGCGTGTTCGTAGCTGTAGCCGTGGGTGTGTCGATCGGGGTATTGGTCGCTGTGACCGTCGGGGTATCGATCGGCGTGTTCGTAGCGGTAGCCGTGGGTGTATCGACCGGTGTATTGGTCGCTGTGGCCGTCGGGGTATCGATCGGTGTGTTCGTAGCGGTTGCCGTGGGTGTATCAATTGGCGTGTTGGTCGCTGTGGCCGTGGCTGTATCGACCGGTGTATTTGTAGCTGTCGCAGTAGGAGTAGGAGATGTCTCGAAGTTTGTCTCAACGCCATCGAGCAGGAATTTGTATGGTGAATAATTAGGATAGGGGTTATTTATCTGATGGTTCCAGAGCGAGTCCGATCCGTATAAAAGTGCGCAGTCGGAATTC
>DASUOS010000414.1:0-17359 GCA_036276515.1 Anaerolineales bacterium
CTTGGAAAGGCCCGAAAATAGGGTGCGGGCATACGCCCGCACCCTATTTTCGGGGATCTTTTGGGCATTCGTTCGCCTTTTGTGAAGTACTGATACTCATAAGGCAGGGAAACCAGCGTACGGGGAGTGTAGACCGTCAGATCCGTCGAGCAAGGGCGCAGAAATTTTGAAGGGAGGTGCCGCGACGATCCATTAACGCAGCAGAAGGGATGTATCAAACTATAGGGTTAACCAAAGAGGTAAATCATGAAAATCCTTATCAAACTCTCGTTCGTCCTCGCGCTGGTGTTGGTAACGATTCAACCGTATACAACCGCGCAGGCATCATCGATGTCGAAATTCAAAGGAGAGAGCGCCGTGGCATTCTTTGTCAGCGTGGATGGATGCATCCAAACGAATGTAGATCTCTACACGGCGGAAGGCATGGTCAAGGAGGCCCCCGGAGCGCCGATACCGGCCTCCAGCATCAACATCTATATCTCTCAGTATGACACCTGCTCAGGGACGCAGATATTGTTCGTAGATGCCATTGCCGATCAGCCCGAACCGGCTCTGCAGATCGATCCAAAGCTTGGGGAAGCGAGCTTGAATACCACGCTAACTGTCACCGATACCCTGAGCGGCTATACCTTCGATATCGCGATTGACATGACCTGGACGGGTATAGGTCCCTTGAGGCGCGATCGCTACAATTTCCACCTTGACGGTCAGGATTGCAGAATCCATGACCACACCAACTTCGTGGAACGCGCGATCACCGCCACCGGGAGCGTATGGTCTGAAACACAGAATTTCACGCCCGATCCATCTGTGGGAGGCTGGCTGATCTCAACCAACAGCCATTTCCTGTATTACAGTTGCAACTAGGTCCAGGCTGGAAAGACACGCAATACACTTTCCACCCTGCGGACTACGGCCTTTCTCCAAATCGAACGCGCTTGCTCAAGACGCCCCACACAGCTCTGCGTGTGGGGCGTCTTAAACAGCAGGTTGTAGTCCCCCTTATTGTTACAAGGAAAGATAACAATGACTGAGATAGACCTGAACTGCCCTGTATGTCACAAAACAGAGCGAGTTCGCCAGGTCACACGTGTAGACCGAGCTTTCTACTAGCCTACGTGACAGAGCTAGTCAGAACACACGTTCCCGGGAGAATTTACTCTGAGTTTTTTTCCGCAATTACCAGCCTGCGGATTTGCACGTTACTGGGAGCAGTGCTCAACTCCTGATCATTAATACGAAAGTGAGTAGGTCATGTCTGCGACGTGACGGATACAAGCAGCTCCGGATACCCTGCCGACACGATGTCTTCAAAACCTGCGGCATACTATTTATAATTGGGGGACCATGCATATCCATTTCCGGCAGGTGGTGTTTCAGTATAATGTCGACAGGGACAAATAAGGATTGGCAGCGGTTGCCGGTGCGGATCCGTTGAATCCACTGCGATGAGACCATCCGATGCCATTCCACTCCATCAAGGAGTATGCCATGGAACTCAATCTCACGGAACAGGTACAAAAGAGCAGGAGCGAAGCAGCGCCGTACCCACCGAGCTACATCGACCGCCTGATGCGCTTCGTCGAGCGGCTGCCCGTGCCGTACTGGGTGACTTATTTGCTGTTATTCGTCCTGTCGGGACTCCTGAACCATGTCCTGGCCTGGCTCTACGGCGTGCACCCTGCTTTCACGTTCGACAGCATCCTGCTGACGTATCCCCTGTGGCTGTGGATCCCGCTCGCCATCGTCACCTTCCTGAACCGCACCGCCGAAGGGACGCTGGAGACCTTCCGTCCTCTCCTGCAGCTCGACGACGATTCGTTCCGGAAGCTCAAGGTTGAGTTCACCACCATGCCGGCGCGGGTCGTGCTCCTCAATACCCTGTTCTGGGTCGTGGTGTCCGTGGCTGTCTTTTCCCTGTTCCGTGAGACGTTTGCACGGTACGGGTTTACGGAGGGCATGCAGAAAGTCACCCTTGTGGAGGGCCTGATCACCTATGGGATCGGGTCCATCATTTATTACCACTCGCTGCGCCAGTTATGGCTGATCAACCGGACCGTCAAGACGGTCAAGCAGTTCAACCTGTTCGCCCTCGACCCGGTCTATGCCTTCTCGCGGCTGACAGCATGGACGGGGATCTCGTGGATGTTCATGGCCGGGATGACGATGCTGGTCTTCCCCATGGAGCTGGCGTCCGTCTTGGTGATCGGGTATTTCGTGGTCCAGATGGTCCTGGCCATCGCGGCGTTCGTCCTGCCCCTGCAGTTTGTGAGTGATCGCCTTCGCCAGGAAAAGCGCAGACTGCTGGCCGAGCACCAGCGGCGGGTCGAGAAGACTTTGGCGAGCCTGCACAAGGCCATCGACCAGCATGAGCTGAGCGAGGTGGGATCGTTCAACACAGCCATCGCCGTTTTGAATAGCGAGCGGGCCCTGCTGGAAAAAATCCCCACCCTGCCCTGGAGGACGGACACGCTGACAGGCTTCCTGTCGGCGACGGGGGTGCCGATTCTGCTATTTGTGATCCAGAACATCCTGCGGAGATGGCTGGGCGACTGATGCCCACGCCCGCTGGTACAAGGTGAAGCTCATGCCCGGATCCAGGCCAGCCACCGTGGACACGATCCAGTTTCCTCATGACAAAGCGCTCCCCAGGGGACTTATCCGCAGGATCGCTGTGTATCGTGCGAAGCAGGTCCGGGAAAGCGATGCGCGCTGGATGTATTAGAGAGACCGGTATCCAAAGAGCATCCTGTCTGGGTTTGAACCTCCAATGCATTGAAAATTCGGAATATGTTGATAAAATGAGCCGATGGAAATTGGGACCCGGCCCATCGCTCTCAACAACGCCACCCGGCTGAACATCCCCGACGGGTTGAATAACGCGGGAAATCATTTTCCGCCTCATGAACGCAGAGTGCGTTTCGGTGATATCTCAAGGAAAGAGAGGGGATTTCCCAATCTGCCGCTATGACCCAACAGGAGAATAAAATGATCGAACGAATCAACCCATTCAAGATCAGCAGCTTTGGCCATTATTCCCAGGCCGTGAAGATCGACCTTGGCACAAAGACGATGATCCTGGTCGCCGGCCAGATCGCCCTGCAGGAAGATGGCACCCCGGTGGCCCCCGGCGATTTCACCGCGCAAACGCATTTCGTCTTCCGGCGCATCCAGCTGGTGCTCGAAGCCGCCGGCGCCAGCCTGGACGATGTGGTCAAGGCCCTGTTCTTCATTACGGATGCTGGCAAATACAGTGAAGTGTCCGCCGTCCGCAATGAGTATTTTGCGGTTGCCCGCCCGGCCAGCGCGATGGTCGAGATCAGCAATACGGTCGCCAAAGGCTGTGACGTGGAGATCGAAGTCATGGCGATCGTCGATAACCCAACAGGGTCTCACAATGCCCGATAAAGTCGCCATTATCACTGCCGCGGGGAAGGGTGTCGGCGCTGCCATTGCCAGAGAACTGGCTGCCTCCGGGTACAGGGTGTCCCTGCTTTCCAGCTCCGAGGGAGCCCTGCAGCTGGCCCCTGAGCTGGGCGGGATCGGCATGACCGGTTCCGTCACCGAGCCTGCCGACCTGGCAAAGCTCGTCGATGCCACCATGGAAACCTTCGGGCGGATCGACGCCGTGGTCAACAACACCGGGCATCCACCCAAAGGCGACCTGCTGGAGATCCCCGACGCCGCCTGGCACCTTGGGCTGGATATGCTGATCCTGAACGTGGTGCGCATGGCCCGGCTCGTCACGCCGGTCTTCGTCAAACAGGGCGGCGGCGCCATTGTCAATATCTCGACGTTCTCTGCCTTTGAACCCAGGCTGAGTTTCCCGGTCTCGAGTACGCTGCGCAGCGGCCTGGCCAGTTTTACAAAACTCTATGCCGACCGCTATGCCGAATTTGGCATCCGGATCAACAACGTGCTGCCCGGGTACATGGATAACTATCCGGAGACCGAGGAAAACCTTTCAAAAATCCCCATGAAACGACACGGCAAGGTACAGGAAATTGCGAAGACGGTCCGCTTCCTGCTCTCCGACGATGCCGGCTATATCACCGGCCAGAATATCCGCGCCGACGGCGGACTCACTCATTCCATATAGGTTGTTGAAGGCTGGGTAGATATGAACGCGACAGACACATTTGACGTGATCATGGTGGGCGGGGGTGTCATGGGCTGCGCCACAGCCTATTACCTCCTGCAGGCCGATCCGGCGCTGAAGGTTGCGATCGTCGAGATGGACCCGGAGTACAAGTACAATTCCACTGTGCTCTCAGACGGTAATCTCCGGCTGCAGTTCAATATCCGTGAGAACATCCTGATCTCCTTATACGGGATGGAGCGGCTGAAAACGTTCAGCGAGGACATGGCTGTTGGCGATTGGCAGCCCGTGATCGACTTCCGCCAGCAGGGCAACCTGTTCCTGGTAAATGAAGAGAACCGGGAGGATGCCAGAGCCGGGCTGGCGCAGCAGCAGGCCCTGGACTGCGATGTCATCTGGCTGGAACCTGCTGAAATCGAGGCCCGCTTCCCTTTATACGATCCTGCCAAATTTGCCGGGGGGACGTTCGGCCGCCGCGACGGCACCATGGACCCGCAGGCTGTGCTGATCGCCTTCAAAAGGAAATCCGTACATCTGGGTGCGTCATATATCGAAGCCGAAGCGGTCGAGATCCTGCACTCCGGCGGGAAAGTCGATGGGGTGAGACTGGCCGATGGCAGGCGATTGCGGGCGAAGTACGTTGTGAACAGCTCAGGTGCCTGGGGTGTGAAGCTGGCTCGCACGGCCGGGATCGATCTGCCGATCGAGCCGGTTCAGCGGCAGGTCTTTGCCCTGCAAACGACCGCATCCCCGGGGAAATCCTATCCGCTGACTGTCTTTCCTTCCGGTCTGTACCTGATCCATTCCCATGGCAGCCAGTTCCTGTGTGGGAAATCGTTCGACGATGATCCGGTCGGCTTTGCCTTCGGCTGGGATGAAAAGAAATTCAATGAATCGATGTGGCCTGAGCTGGTCGATTACGTGCCGGAATTTGACCGTTTGAAGATCCTGCGCGGCTGGTCCGGCCTGTATGACGTCAACCGCTTCGATGGGAATGTCCTCCTCGGCGAATGGCCCGGCCTGCAGGGCTTTTTACTGGTCAACGGGTTCTCGGGTCACGGCTTCCAGCAGTGCCACGCGGTGGGCCGTTACCTGTCCGAGATCATCCGCGGGGTCGATGTCTCGCTGGACCTGTCCATTTTTTCCCCGCGGCGCATTCTGGAGAACAAGCCCGTCTTCGAAGGCCACGGCAAGCTGGTGTAGACCTGCTTGTAAACGACAGCCTCCTGTTCCTTTCCCAGCCTGCGGTCACATCTTGACAGGCTAGGCCCTATCAGGAGGCGTGTTATCCATCGGTGGAGATGTTATGGGGTCGCCGTGGCTGTAGCTACACAGAGCAGCGGCGGGGTCGGAGTTGGTGCATGAAATGTAGATGTATTATTATCTTCCCGGCTTTCGATAACTTGCCCGGTTACATCGGCCGCTGCCTCATATCGTCCGCTTGGGACCGTACCTGCGAAATGCAGCTCAATCAATTGACCAGGCCGCAGACCATCATCCACCTCCTGGACAGCACCATTCAAATCGACCAGGAAAGCCCCGGTATCGGTGGAACCGATATTTTTGATTTTCACACGAATGCCATAGGTCGAATAAGCATTCACACAGTGACCCTGCCTCCCTTCCATTTCGAGATACATGGAGGTGATGATCAGATCGGGCTGTGACGCGCTTGTTGGCGGCACGAATGGCGCAGAGGGAGAAGGTCTGGTCGTTGGGATGGGGGGCGGCCTGGACTCTGCGGTGCAAGATGCGAGGGCCAGGACAAACAATCCAAGGATACACTGTAATCCAGGATTTCTCATGTTCATGACACTGCCTTTCATCCAATCCGCACGGAAGTCGATGCCGGCTAATCGCCCGTAGAATCTGCATACCAGATGTACGATCTGTCCCTACCGAAAAAGCGTGCAGCAATATGCGTTACACATTGGCCTCAACGGCAGCCGAAGGACCGAATGTTTTTGCCCGGGCAGGTCACATCATGCTGCTTGTACGTTTCACGAAAGTATAAGCCTTGAGCGCAGTGACTGTCGATCTGCCGGCCTGTGCAAGTGGTAGACAAGGCCAGCGAGACCTGCGGTCAAATCCCGGCGGGGTGCTCCGCGAAGGCCCATGCCGGGCATGTCTGTGCAAAATTTAGACCCGCAGCGAGCCTCGGAATCCTCTTGCGGCGTAGTACGATTCTGCACCGTTGTGGTATACGAAGACTGTGTTGTAACGGCGATCACAAAAGAGAGCACCACCCAGGTTTCGAATATCGGAGGGTGTTTTCACCCAGCTCGATGTTTTCGTATCGAAATTGCCAAGCTTCTGCATCTCTCGATATTGTTCCTCCGTTAAAATCTCGATCCCCATGGCAGCAGCCACATCGACAGCGTTATTTTCCGGTTTATGTTCTTTCCTGGATTCCCACGCTTTGCGGTCGTAGCAAAGACTTCTACGTCCTTTGGGACTTTCTGCTGAACAGTCATAAAAGATGATTTCGTCCGTCTTCTTATCATAGCCAACAACATCCGGCTCACCGCCCGTTCTTTCCATTTCATTGAGCGACCACAGTTTTGCAGGATTCGCTTCTAGTTTTTCCTGCACTTGAGCCCACTCAAGCCCTGCATGGCGGTTCATGTTTTTCTCAAAACGGGTTTTCAATGTTCTGAGAAGGTCTTCCCGTTGTTCCGCTGATAACAGTTTTTTATTGCCATTGATGGTATTGTTCATGCTTTATAGTACCTCTCACAAGTGATTGTAATTGCGGGCTACCTATAGAGTTTTATTGTATACCCCATTTTTGCTTAAACTTTGTTCTTTCAGCTCTTTTTACTACAAGTCCAAAGACTTCTCGAAACATCTCTTCCATCCCTGGCGCCGTCAGCAGTCGAACACCGACCAGCAGATGTCGTTTCTAAGCCGCTGGTCGTCCAGAACAAGCTCGCGAATTGCCTCCGGCAGCTGTTCGCGCTGCCACTGGCGCTCGAGCCGTCCAGCGCTCTCCGCATCACCTTTAGAAGCAGCCGCCCGGGCGGCCTTGATCGCGTAGGCTGCAGCACCGAGCTCGTGTGCGGCGACATGCGCCACCGCTGCGGCCTGGCCGGCAGCATACGCGGCGTACCGGGCAGCTCCTCTCAGCTCTCTTGCCGCAGTCTGGGCATGGCCAGCCGCCGCGCGGGATTGAGACATCCTGATCTCGCCGCACGTCCATGCCCGCGCCTGCTCGATTGCATGGCGGGGCCGCAGGTCCGAGGGCTGCAGCGACTCGAAGAGGTACAGAACGTGCTCCGCACACGCGGCTGCCCACAGGGCGAGAAGCTGATGATCCAAATCGGTGAGCGTCCCGACGCGGCGGATCGTGATGAAGCGAGGGTCGCGGTCCTTGGGGAGAATCATGGCAAGATTCTTATAGAATTAATCCATTTCATTTCAACGTTTCGCGCGATAGATAAGCATCTTTATTGCAGCCTGCCTGATTTGTGCGCCATATCGATCGAGGTGCCGGGCAAAAAGAGCCAGGTGACTGCCTTCTCGATTCTATCCATGCGATGTGATGCCTGCGCCAAATAGAGTTTATCGGATATCGACACCCCCTTCTGTTCGCCCCGCCTTGAAACGGAGCGGGAAGGACGATTTCAAGTTTTCTTTGGCGGCAAATTCTCTTGTGACGGGTTCCCCAAAATATCTGTTACCGATTTATTACTTGAGCTGCTCGCTCAACCCGACGATGATGCCCTCGGGACCGCGGATGTAGGCGAGCCGATTCGTGTCATCATATTGCACCATTTCGCCGACCAGTTCGGCGCCGTGGGCAAGCAGGCGCGCGACCACGTCGTCGATGTCATCGACGGCGAACATGATGCGGCGGATCCCAAGTTCGTTCACCGGAGCCTTCTCGGACCCGGTTCTGATCGCTTCCGGCGTGTGGAACTTGTCCAGCTCGATTCGTCCGTGGCCGTCCGGAGTGCGCATCAGCGCCAGGGTAGCACGCACGTGCTGAAGGCCGATGAGACGATCGACCGAGGGGCCCTCGACGGTCGTCTCGCCCACCAGCTCCAGGCCCAGCTCGGTAAAGAACGCCTTCGCAGCCTCAAGGTCGTCGACAACGACGAGGACATTGTCCATTCGAAGTGCTTTATTTTTTGTCATAGCCATAAAATGATTATACCGAATTCGATCTTCCCAAGCTGCACGCGACAGCCCAGCGAGAGCGAATGCCGGTTCAATGCCATTGAGCTCGGTGAGGATCTTCGCGCAGCACCCTGTAAAGGATTGACCCCACCGAGACGCCGACCGCCGGTCTCCTTGCAGGATTGGATATTTCCAACTTATAAAGACCTGCGGTCAGCCTGGCGGCTCGGTCCGAAGACCCTCGCCGAGCAAGAGCTGTGTTAGGCGGCTCTTCCCTGCCTTGTTCGATAACGGAGGTAAACTGTACCATTGTCAAAGCGGCGTTCATCCAAAAGCTCGAGCTCCAATCGCACCTCGTCAGGCAGGGCCGATTTGCCGCCTCCCACGAGAATCGGGATAACGAACAAATGACACTCGTCGATCAACCCGGCCTGCAAGGCGTGGGCGGCGAGTTCAGGGCCCCCGATCAGAATATCATGTTCGACAGCTTCTTTAAGTTGTCGGATCGCTTCCGGATCGAACGTGTGCTCAAGCTGCGTTTTGCGAGTTGATATCGTCGCCAACGTCCTGGAGTACACGATTTTGTTGGCCGCCTGCCAGATCTCAGCGAAGTCACGCCTGAGTGGAGACTCCGCGGCCAGATTGGGATCCGTCTCCCACACCCTCATGGTCTCATACATTCGCCGTCCATACAGATGAGTGGGCGTTGCCCGCACGAGGTTCGTGATAAATCTGAAATATTCATCACTTGGCTCTGTCCAGTCAAACGTACCCTCCTTGTCTTCGGTGTATCCGTCGAGTGATACGTTCGCCACGTAAATCAAATTCGCCATATTCGACCTCCATATTTATACCTGTAATTCAAAACTCTTCAACAAAGAGTGGAGCAATAAAAAACCTGAAGCCTTCCTTCGGATTGCCTTCGGTACCCTTTGGGATATACGTTGCTGTGAAGCCAACATAGATGCCCTGTTCCTTGAGAAGGGCAGCAGCATAGGCGATAGTCTTCACCGGTTGATAGACGGTCGGATGGCTGGTAGCCTTGATTTCAGCATGTTTGTGACGATGGATCATCCCAGCGATTGTTTTTGCGGTCTGCAATGGGTGAGTATGTGAGTAAATTCGCAATTCGCCCATAGTAGATGCTCTTTAATAAGTGTCCTTTGTAATCCTGCTTGGTGAGGGTCTTCGACCCCACCGATACATCGACCGAAGGTCTCCTTGTAGGATTGGATGTTTCCAACGTACAGAAACCTGTGGTCAGTCTGGCGGCTCGGTCGAAGACCTTCGCCGAGCAAAGAGGGTGTTTGGAACCACGCCTACGCCCGGACATGGCTAAGGATTTCGTCCACGACACTGACAAGCGGCTGTGTTGCATCGATTACGATGCCATTGCTGGGCAGGTCTTCTTTTGTGGCGTGTAAACGCAGGATGAGTTCCCGCTCGCTCTTGCTCTTGCCCCAGTCATCATCCGGACGGTTGTCGAGCCGGTCATTGAGTGTATCGACATCGACGTCTAAGACGAAGACTTTATCGAAAACGTCTATGAACTCGTTGAAATTTCGAGAACCGCCACAGAAGAACGTGACTTCGTCGTCCTGATTGGCTGCCAACCGCCTTACTTTTTCAACATCCCAAAGATTACTTGCGTGTCTGATTTCGGGGGATGAAAATGGTATGAGACTCTCGCCAGTCGCTGGGTCTGTGTGTTGGCGCAGGTCTCGATCGCTATTTAGGGCTGCATAACCGCGTCGGCGCAGCTCGTGACATACAGAGGTTTTGCCGGTGCCGGAGACTCCCTCAATAAGATAATTTCTCTTGCCCATTGTCCTTACCTCGCCGGGGCTCGACCCGGAAGTACCCCATTCTTCGACACTTCGGGTTCGGTGCAGATGAACATATATACTCTACCACATCCTCCTCCAAATGCGCTCTAGGGGATAAACGCCAAACGACTTTAGAAATGACCGAACCGTAAAAAAAGATCGAAAACGCGCTGAATTGTCAAAACCAGCATGAGACCTTCGGTCAAGTCTCGAAGACCCACGCCGAGCAAGGTCAAACGCCGGAAAAAAAGATTGGATGTCAATGATCTGTGCTATGTGCAGTGATTGGCGCGAACGCATCCGGCGGGAGGAGCAGGCATTGGAAGAAGATAATAGGCTTCGAGGGTCGTTTTAAGGCAAAGGGAACATCATCAAACTTATCTTCCTGGGGTAGCTCGTTATTGTGAGTAACAAAAGTGGCGCAGGTTAGGATACCTGCGCCACCGAACTGTGATATTTGTTCTTTCTATTGGCTTTCGTCGTTATCGCCATTATTCTCGCACTGAGGGTCGTCTCCATCTGTAAAACCATCATTGTCATTATCTATTCCGTCCCTACAAGCTCTGCGAGGAGGATTATTGGTTGTAGGTGGTTGGGTAGGCGGAGGATCGGTCGGAGGAGGATTCGTTGGAGCCAGTTGGGTAGGCGGAGGATCAGTCGGAGGAGGATTCGTTGGAAGTGGTTGGGTAGGCGGAGGATCAGTCGGAGGAGGATTCGTTGGAGGTGGTCTGGTAGCCACTGGTGAGGGATTCGTTGGCTGGGGAAGGTGAGTGCTCAGTGACACTGATGTTGGTTCCCCTGCTTGCTTCATTTTCGTTTGAGTTGGTGCTATGGGCGTTACTGCTTGGGTAGCATATCGAGAAGAAGTGATCGGGATCGAAGCAGCCTCTCCGGTAAACGTTCCCCATTGATCTGCCACCCAACAATCCACGACAGAGTCTGGGGAAATGCGCCACCAGGTGCTTTCCTGGTTCCTGCCAATCACAGCAACACTTTCGCCAGCATCCAGGATCAGCACGAAATCGTACCCTACCCCGGGTCCGGTATAGCAATTCGCCTCCCTGGTCAACGTAAAATAGGGACCGGAAGTTATAGGAATGAGGGCTGAAGGCGAGTATGGGGAAGCAGTTGGGCTTACATGACCTGGGATTGCAGTCGCTGTGGTTACAATGATTACCTCGTCTGAGGTGGGAGCGTATAAAGGGCTGCAAGCTGAAACGATAAACAGAAATCCTGCTATTACTAAAAGTTTTCTCTGGATCATTGTTTTACCTTGTCTACGCTTATCATTAAGATCTAAACGATTCAGTCTTTCTACCGCTTGTCTTATAAATACCTTTACGCTCTGTTTTAATTTGTAGGTTGGAAATCCAGGCAAAAGTTAAGCAAATTATGCGGCACCCTGTAAATCTTTGTCACATGACGCCGGCTTTGGTACAAATTTACTATGTTCCAACTCTACTTGCTTAACGCTGATATCCAGGATCTGTGATATTGAGTCGAAAATTCTACTGCACTGGTAATAAGATGTTCCCATCCTTTCATGACCTTCCAAGTCATATTATTTTCGCCGATCGGGGGAAATGAGATGCACAACCACATCGCCATAGTCGGGCACAAGCCAACCTTCCTGGGATTGTCCTTTCATGCGGCTTTTTTCTTGTAATCCTGTTTTGTAGATTGGAGAATAGCCCTGGCCAGTGCGCCCAATAGGGTTTATACGGATTGGTTACGTATTAAACCCTGATTTGGTGTCTTATTCGGAATGCGTTCGTATAAGTACCTTATATTTCCAGTCTCTGTTTGCTCCTCTCCAGGCTCAACGCCAGCAGCTTCTCTAAGATCGCCTCACCCGATAAATCACTTGGCCAGCCAGAGGCGGCAAACACGGCTTGATCGAGTTTCCTGTGGGCGAGATCGAGCCAGGTGGGACGGGCATTGTAGAGGTTGGTAAGTGTGCGTTTTCGGGGCGAGACTTCGGAAGTCTGCAACGAATAGTCTTGTAGTCACATCGCAGACGTGACCGGATTCATGTAATCTCCAACTTTCCATCCAACTGTCACGCTGCCCCCTTCAGAGACGCTTCGCGGCAAGCATGATCTACGATTCATTGTTCGCATGTTTCCTTAATCGCATCTCGCACTGTCATTGTCCCGACTGCCTTCGCCGGGGCAATGACGGAATAATCTTTTTGTAAGTTCTATCAGATAGTCAGGTCGAAGCCATGACCTACACGACGAGCCCTGGAACGTCCAGGGTATCTTAAGGAACAACTTCGCAGGGAGGTTCGTCTTTCGTGCATGCAACTATACAGACGTTATGGGGTGCTGCTCGTCGTTTCCCTGGCCATGTTCGCCTGCAACCTGCCTTCCAGTACGCCGATCCCGCCTGTCCCCCCCATGCAGGAGATAGCTCCCGCAATCCCCTCGCCTGGCGTTGTATCAAGCCCTATTCCTACGTTCGCCTATCAGCCCATCTTCGAGCCGGCGCCGTGCGCGTTCACCGTTCCCTCTGGCTATCAACCGGAGTGCGGGTATCTCATTGTGCCGGAGAACCGGGCGCGGGCCGATCGTCCCATGATCCGCCTGCATGTGGCGGTCTTTCGCAGCCATGCAGGGTTCCCGGTCCCGGACCCGGTCGTCCACCTGGCCGGCGGACCCGGGTCATCGTCCCTGGCGGTTGCCGATTACATCCTGGGACGCGGGCTGGATGCCGTGCTGGCCCGGCGTGACCTGATCTTCTTCGACCAGCGCGGCACAGGGTCCTCCATCCCCCGCCTGGACTGCCCGGAGCGTGAAGCGATCACATCCCTGCTGCTCTCAGGCAGCCTTTCAGACGAGGAGGGCCAGGCAGCGGTCCAGGATGCCTTCCGGCGCTGCCGCGAGCGTCTGACAGCGCAGGGCGTGGATCTCTCTGCCTATCACAGCGCGGCCAGCGCCGCCGACCTGAACGATCTGCGGCTGGTGCTGGGCTATAAAACGCTCAACTTGTATGCCGTTTCATACGGCACGCGCCTGGCGCTGACCCTGATGCGGGATCACCCGGCCGCCGTGCGCAGCGCCGTGCTCGATTCGGCCTATCCATTGGAAGTCAACCTGTATACGTCTCTTGCACCGAATGCCGAACGGGCCTTCGATGTCTTCTTCGAGCGCTGCGCCTCCACGCCGGACTGCGATACCGCCTACCCGGACCTGCAGACGGTCTTCTACCAGCTTGTCGACCAGCTCAATGCCTATCCCGTCCTCGTCTCCCTGTATGCCGGCGGCGCTGAACAGGCCGTGAGCCTGGACGGCGGGCTGTTGATCGATGTGCTGTTCGTGGGATTGTACAACCCGGCCGTCACCGCCTCCATGCCCGGGATGATCTACGATATCCGGGATGGAGAGTACGCCATTCTGCGGGAGCGCCTGGCCCTGTATTTCGAGACATCCAGCGCGCTGGGGATGCAGATGGCCGTTCAGTGTGCGGAGGAGTTCCCGTTTGGTTCAGCGGAGGAGGCGTTTATCGCCGCACAGGGGGTCCGCCCGCAGGTCGCTGCCTATTACACCGCAAGCGTCCAGCCCCTCTTCTCGGTCTGCCGCGAATGGACGGCGGCCGCGCCCGGTCCGTCTGAGAACCTGCCTGTTGCGAGTGACCTGCCTGTCCTGGTGCTGGCCGGGGACCATGATCCGATCACGCCCCCGGAATGGGGACAGAGGATCAGCCACTATCTGCCTCATTCCTATTTCCATGAGTTTCCAGGGCATGGACACTGGGTGACGCGCTCCTCCCGCTGCGCTGTAGCGCTGGCCCTGGCCTTTTGGAACGAGCCAACCGTCGATCCCGGTCTCACGGCGTCCTGCCTGTAAGAGAAGCGCCTGTGCATGAGCCGGAGTCTATCGATTCAGCCTGATGCTGCTGGTGGAAATATCGAACACCCATGAATTGGATGCATCGAGGCAGCTTGTCCCGTTGGTCGCGATGAAATACTCATCCGGGTCCGGGTTCCAGGCCCAGAGGGTATAACAGGCTGCCACCAGGTTGTTGATGACGATATATTCCCCGGGAGCGAGAGTGTAGCTGCGATAGCCGCATTCACTATTGGACCCGGCCTGGTTGAGATACACAGAGAGCGAAACCATCGCCCTCGTCGAATTGTCGACCCGGATGCGGATCGGCTCCCCCTGCAGGGTTGGCGGCAGGACTTTCGTCAAACATGGATCTTCGCCCGCGGAATTCCCGCCGGGAATGGGGGTGAGAACTGCTTCGGAGGAGGGCAGGGGCAGTAAAGTGAGTGTTGGAAGGGGGGTGTTGGTAAATGTTGCGGTTGGCGGGGGCGGCGTGGCCGTCGGGATGGCGGCCTGGGTCTCGGCGATCACCGTGAAAGCGGCCGCAGCGACGGTGCTCTGCAGGTCTACCGGGTTGACGGTCGGTGCAGCCTGCGGCTGGCGCGATCCACAGGCAGTGACGATCAGGGTGATCATGAATAGCAGGCTGAAAATCGAAGAACGTTTCACGTCAATATCTCCTTATGGGTTCAGGCAGATTTGATTTTACAACAAAAAGACAGCCCAGCCTTGTGGACGAGCCGGTGATCGCATGGCTTTCTTATTATCCACTTCCATTTCCATGTCACCCTCCCGAAGGAGCGCTCCCTGGCACCACCCGCCGGGGCTAAAGCCCCTGCTCACCTGTGCCTGCACCAGTTATCGAAGATCGAGAGAAAGGCGGCGCGATAGCCGGTGCTTGTGAAAACATTCCTAATATTGAAGTTGCCCTGCTAAAGGCTTATATTAAAACTGTCTACCAGGTGGAAAAATAGTTGGTCCTGGTTGCTTCAGCTTCTCGAACCAGTCTGTAAGTCAAGATAGGAGCATCCCACCCGGGAAGAACAATCAGGGGACCATCCACTGACGCTCCGTTAGGCAGCTGGCCGACGGATACCCTTTAACGTCAGGTAAGCAACAAGAGGAGAGCAAAATGAATATACGACGACTTCAAGGTCTGGCTCTGATGGCAAGCGCAGTGTGTTTTCTGCTTGGGATTTTTGGCCCGCAAAGTCTCTCGCTCATCGGCCCGCAAGCCACCGGGTTTTTTGTCATCGTCGGCATCCTGCTATTCATCGGGGGCATCCCGGCTGTGAATTCCGCTCAACCGACAGGGACGATCGGACTGGCAGGCATTGGCCTGCTGATCCTTGCTTCGCTGATCGCCCTGCTCTTTCGTTTGAGTCTGGTGCCCTCCGGCTTTGAAGGAAGCCTGAGCCTGACCAGCGCCGTTGCAGGCATGCTGGGCGCGTTCATCACAGGCTGGCTCACAGTCAGGGAACGCGTGTTTCCAGCCTGGCTGGGCTGGGCGTTGATCGCTCAGGGCTTTCTTAATTTCTTTACCGGAGTGATAAGACTTGGTCCCCTGACAGGAATGATTCCCATCTTCCTTCCTCTGCTTGTGGTTGCGGTGTATTTCGCTTATGGATATTTTCTGTACCAGAACGCCGCAAAGCCCGCGGTCGCGCGCAAGCTCCCCGTGGCATGACGATCCTGCGGGCAGCTCGAAGATCTTCTCCGAAAAGGATAACTGGATATAAAAGGCGGCTCGACCGCAGTGTCGAGCCGCCTTTCTTGCACCTTGATTATTTCTTGACGGTCAGGTCTTCGACCCGGGCGTCAGGGGCGTGGGTCTGGATGGAGGCCCGGCCTTTGGGGATGTTGCGCTCGTCGGAATACATCTGGCTTTGCCCGATCACTTCCCTGTTGGCGGCTTTGAGCACGAAATAGGATGTACCGCTTTTGCCTGCCCGGACCTCGAAGTTGCTGTCCTTGCCTGCGCTCTTGCGCACCGAATTGATCCCCCTGAGGGCGCTGTCCTTGCTCGCATAGCTTTCGCTGGTGAGAATGACCTGTCCATTGGGCGCCTGGAGGGTGAACCTGAAATTTTTCCCGCTTTGCTTGAGAACGAACTTTGCAGCCATGAGTTCCTCCTTTCCTGTCACTGGTGGTTGATGTTTGTCGTGCTGCAGAATGAGTATAACATGTCTGTGGAGGCTGCTCGAGGCCTGGCTACACTTTTTCTTTGCCGCGGCTGCTTACCCGCTGTTCATGGAGTGGCCATAGGCATAGAAGATGTAATCCTGATACGTGGTCTCGATCCCCAGGTCGTTGAGCACCCGCAGGACCTGGGCGCGATGGTCCGTGCCGTGATTGACCACGTGGATGAGCACCTGCCACAGGAGGAGCTGCCTGTCTTCCTCCGGTTCCTGGATGGGCCGGGTGAGCAGCATTTCATCCTGTAGTTCGAGAAGATATCCGCGCATCCTGCGCTCGACATTGTCCCAGTGGGTACGGATGGCTTCGCGGTCGTCAACGCCTGCGGGTGACAGGTCCTCCAGGGGCTCGATGCCCTGCAGCTCGCTGAACCAGGTCTCGTCACAGCCGATCAGGTGAACGACCTGGTCGCGGACCGGCCCTCGGGAGTAGTCGACATTCCGGGTGAATTGCTCCCAGCTCAACTGCCTGACAGACTCCCATATCTTGTGGTTTTCGCTAAAGTGGTATTCGTACAGATAGCGGAAGGCTTCTGCATTCATCGTACCTCACTCCTCTTGGCGGGTTCCGGACGATTGTAGCACCAGTGTCGGATGCTCCTCGGCATGGCTTTCTCATTATCACTTTTCATGTCACCCTCCCGAAGGACATCGGGACGATGTGAAGGAGCGCTCCCACGCGGCCGAAGGGTCTGGTACGGCGTGATAGAGATCCTTCGCTACGCTCAGGATGACATGACTTGGCTGAGTGATCTACTTTAAGCGAGCCTTGTTGGGTAGGTGTGATCGATTCCATAAAACCGTACTGTAGAAGGTACAATTCCCCTTAATCATAGAGTTGTATCGAATTGAAAAGTCAAGGAGCTTTAGGGATGACGAGAAAAATTATCGTTCTAACGTTCGTTTCCCTCGATGGCGTCATGCAGGGTCCCGGCGGTCCGGAGGAAGATACCAGCAGCGGCTTTACGCTTGGCGGCTGGACGGTCCCGTTCTTCGACGAGTACCTGGGGAACGTCATGACCGAGCAGATGAGCCAGCCCTTCGATCTGCTGCTAGGCCGGAAAACCTTCGAGATCTTTGCCTCCTACTGGCCGCATCACCGGGAGGAAGGCGCCGGGATCAACAACGCAACCAAGTACGTTGCCTCGAATACGATGACATCCCATGAGTGGGAGAAGTCGGTCTTTTTGAGCGGCAACGTTGTGGACGAGATCCAAAAGATCAAGGAAGGGGAGGGTCCCGACCTGCAGGTGCACGGCAGCGCCGACCTCATCCAGACCCTGTTGGAACATG
>DASUOS010000415.1:0-2846 GCA_036276515.1 Anaerolineales bacterium
TCTCTGTCCCGGACCTGTCGGGCTATGACGAGGTTGTACTGGCAACGGGGATCGTTCCGCGGCGACTGGATATCGACGGGCTGGACCACCCGAAGGTGATGTCCTATCTCGAAGTCCTGCGTGACAAGAAGCCGGTGGGGAGGCGTGTTGCCATCATCGGAGCGGGCGGTATTGGCGTGGATGCCGCCGAGTACCTTACGCACTCGCCGGACCATCGGCCGTCCAGCCTGGATATCCCGACCTTCCTGAGGGAGTGGGGGATTGATCCGTCCTTCGGTGCGCGAGGCGGCATCGAAGGTGTCCAGGAGCAGGTGGATCCGAGTCCGAGGGAGGTGTTCCTGCTCCAGCGCAAGAGCCGGAAGATCACCGGTCCGGGCAAGACGACTGGCTGGATTCACAGGGAGTCCCTGCTCAAGAAGAAGGTCAACCTGATGACGGGCGTTGAATACCGCCGGATTGATGATGCCGGGCTGCATGTATCGGTCGGTGGCAAGGACATGGTGCTGGAGGTGGACAATGTCGTTATCTGCGCTGGTCAGGAGCCCAACCGCGAGTTGCAGGAGGGGCTGTTGTCCCTGGGGAAGGTGGTTCACCTGATCGGTGGAGCTGATGTGGCGGCCGAGCTGGACGCCAAGCGTGCCATTGACCAGGGCGCCCGACTGGCGGCTGCCGTGTGAGGCCTAATTGATTGATTTGTGACCGTTTCTGCAAAGGGCTGCCGCTGGCAGCCCTTTGTTTTTGGAAGGGGCAGGGCTATGCTGTCCCTTATAAGAAGCAGCGCATATAAGGAGTTGGCGCTTTCATGACTCGTCCCGACAAGCACCCGGACCTCCGCCATGTTTGAGACCTATCTGGCTTCCTCTGAACTGGTTTTCTTCTGGGAAGGCGAAAGCATCGATAAAAGCATGATGTTTTCCGACTTTGAGGCAACCCTGGACGGATACGTCGGGTTGCTTGCTTATGCCAATGAAGAGAAGCGCGCCGCGTATGTCCAGCTGGATGACGCACTTCGCGTGAGTGGTGTTGTGCTGTTCACGATCGGGTTCGATGAAAGCGGCTTTGCGGAACGTAGCTGGAACCTGCCGCTGCGCCACATGGTGGAAATTGCGGGGCGAGGTCCGGATCTCGGCGGTGGCCCGATTCGACTGGTGTGCCGGAGCCAGTGCTCGATTTCCTGGCATGCACCCAAACTCTGGGACCCGCAGATGGGCTCGGCCCAGAACACCTTTGCCCAAATCCAGCAGGAGTCCGAGCGGGCTGCGGCCCGATTCAGTCTGCGGCCCCAGCGTCCCGCCGCGGCGCCTTCGGTGCCGACGGCAACCTATGCGCCAGCTCCTGCCGCACCAGAGATAGATATTCCGGTTCTTACCGATGCGGATCTACCGGTGTTGACAGCAGCGCCAGCGGCTCCGGCACCATTACCCGCAGCCGTTCCTCCCGCCTGGGAAGGCGAACGCGAGAAGATGCTCGCCAAGCTCGGCGAGCAGCAGTTGCGAATCACGACCCTCGAGAACGACAAGAACGAGACGATTGCCCGGCTCGGGCTGCTCCACCAGCAGCAGGTCGACATCCTGGAGGCGCAGAACGCCAAGCTGTTGAGCCAGCATCAGGCCATGCGCCAGCAGCACGAGGCGCAGCTCGGCCAGATCGAAAACCTGCGTCAGCAGATGGCAGGCATGGCCAAGCTTGAGGAAGGATTGGCAGAGGAGCGTCGCCTTCACGAGAAGCAGCTCGCGGCCCTGATGAAAGAGCGTCTTGGCGAGGAGACCCAGAAGTTCCAGGAACTCATGGGGCAGCGTGATCGCGAGTTTGCTACGCGCGAAAAGCAGCTGCAGACCGAGTTTCAGCTGGTTCTCGACAAGCGACTCAATGAAGAGGCGGCGACCCACCGCCTTCAACTGGAGTCCATGCGAGCTGAGATTGCCTACCGGGACGAGACCTTGGCCAAGCTGACTCGCGAGCTGGCGGAAATGAAGGCCAGTGTGTCCCAGCGCGAAGAAATGGCGGCGGATGCATTCCTGCATCGTCTCGAGTCACTGGGCATGAATTTCGTGGTGTTTCATCCCGGGGCGGGCCACCTGTCGGTGCCGGTCGCCGAGCTGGAACAGTATGTGGAAAACCCGATGGGATATGCGGCCTCCAAGTGCCTTGTCTCGGAGGACCAGTATCGCCTTTGGGTGGCGCATTACGAGAATCCCCGGTGCAATGCGCCGCTGGGTGAGAACAAATGCTGTGATGCCCGCTTGATCAGGATCGACTCTCCAACACGCTTTGTTGCGGGGCAATCGGATCGTTGTGCCCGCCATCAGGCAGCTGACTCTGCCATCGACAATGTCCTGAGATTCCGCTGAGGCGAATGCATGAGCCAGTCAATTGTCGATACGTTCACGCAGCAGACGCCTTTTATCGGCCTTTCCGGTCCCGGATGGCAGCGGCGCACCTTCATCAAGCGTGAAGATCTCCGTGATGCCGAGCTGGGCGGAAACAAGTGGTGCAAGCTGGCGGGTCACATCGAGGAAGCGCAGCGCCGCGGTCATGATCATCTCTTGAGCGTGGGCGGGCCATGGTCCAATCACCTTCATGCGCTTGCCTTGGCCGGGAGGCGCTTCGGGTTTTCCACGACCGGACTGGTTCGGGGGCGCCCGGTAGATACGCCCATGCTGGCAGATGCCCGGCGGGCGGGGATGGATGTTCACTTCATTTCTCCCGGCCAATACAAGCAGCGAAATGCCGAGGGTGGGTTGTGCCGCCTGGCGGCATCATTCCGTCCTGCCTGGCTTGTGCCTGAAGGAGGGGGTGGGCCCGAGGCGATGCCGGGTCTGGCTCGGCTGGCTGCCGAGATTGAG
>DASUOS010000416.1:0-6936 GCA_036276515.1 Anaerolineales bacterium
CTCCCTCATTCCCACCGCACTCTGCGCTCGATGTGAGTTTTCGCTGTTCAGCAAGGCGGAGACCTGCGGTCGGCCATGCCGGCTCGGTCGCCCGTCCTTGCGTACGCTGCAAGGGCAGACCTTCGCCTAACAGCCGGGCGTAATTTGTAAGCCATCTGTAATCCATCGCATCCACTCCTCATGCTAGAATGTGCCCGCAGCACGTTACCAGGCAGGATGGCTTCTCGAAGGGGGCTTCGCAGGGATTTTCCACGAACCGACATATAAAAAGGTTCCAAAAAACCAATCCAGTACAGGATCAGTACATGACTAGTACAGGACAAGTACAGAAACCATCCGGCTACCATTCACCTCCCATTGACCTCCCGTAAGGAGACAGGGCAGACATCGCGAAAGAGAAGGAACAACGATGGCCAGAGCAGAACTTCATCCACTCCTCAAAGCACTCAAAGGCAAGATCGATGGGCTAGTCTTCCGCCTTTCCCACAACGGCAAGATCTCGGCCTATCCCAGCCCGGATATGTCGCGGGTCAGATGGAGCCCCGCCCAGCATGAACAGCGCGCCCGCATGGCCGAAGCGAGCGCCTACGCCAAAGAGGCCACCGCCGACCTGCAGCTCCACGCTTACTACACACAGATATCCATCGATCGCAAGGGCAACAAACGCCCCTACGATATGGCCGTCTCAGATTACCTAAAAGGCATCAACCTGCTGGGCGACAAGTTCCGCTGGAACCGGGAATGGTGGGAAGCCGAAATACGATCCAGGAAGCGCAAAAAACGCTAGTAGACCGGCGCCTGACAGAGCTCCATGCTCGGCGTGGGTCTTCGCGGAGCATCCTGCCAAGGGTCGACCTCGCCGAGACACTGACCGAAGGTCTCCCTCATTCCCACCCCACGGCCCGCTCGAGGTGAGTTTTCGCGGTTCAGAAAGGCGGAGACCTCCGGTCGGCCATACCGACTCGGTCGCCCGTCCTTGCGTACGGTGCAAGGGAAGACCATCGCCCAGCAGAGCCGGCGAAAAGCCGGCCAGTCGACGAGTCCGTAGGACTTCCAGGTACTGAGCAGGGGCTTTAGCCCCGTGCGGCTTCGCTCCTAATAACAAAATGTAAAGCGAGATTAATCCCGCTCTCCGAGCGCCCGCTCAGAGTGATATGGTTTTTGAGACGACTTGTAATAATTTTAATCTTCTGCTTTATAATTCCCCCACCATGCCCTCACGAACCAACGAAGCCTGGCTTTCAGACCTGAGAAATAACGGGGCCGAGCGTGAAGCCGCGCTCGAGGACCTGCGCGCCATCATCCAGAAGGGCCTGCCCTACGCCCTCTCGCGCTGGCTCTCCCCCGACCAGCCGCAGTTCGGCGCCCTGGTCGACGAGGTGACCCAGGAGACCCTGCTGCGGGTCCTCGACCAGCTCGACAGCTTCGAGGGCCGCAGCCAGTTCACCACCTGGGTCCACAAGATCGCCGTGCGCATCGCCCTGACCGAGCTGCGCCGCAAGCGCTGGCGGGACGCCTCCCTCGACGAGCTGACCGAGAACGAAGACGTTCCGCCGCCCCCGGGCCTGCTGGCCGATCCCCAGGCCGGACCCGAGGTCTCGGCCGAGCGCTCCGATATGCTGGTCCGCGTCCGGCGCATCATCGACGAGGAGCTGACCGAGCGCCAGCGCCAGGCGCTGCTCCTGCTCGGCGTCCAGGATATGCCCATGGAGGACGCCGCCCGCCGGCTGAAGACCAACCGCAACGCTCTCTACAAGCTGCTCCACGACGCCCGCCTGCGCCTCAAGCACCGGCTGTCGATGGAAGACATCACGCCCAACGAGGTCCTGACACTTTTCGAGCAGAAGTAAGATTAACGGATTGTTAATCATCAAAAACGCTGACTATGAACATACCGGATATCATCAAGCGCATCCGCCACAGCCTCGGCCTGCAGAAGGAACTTCCCAACGAAGCCGTCCTCAAGATCCTGCGCGCCCTGGACGATCTGCCCACCGAGATCACCTGCGACGACCTGTACGCCCGGCTGGACGAGTACGTCGAGCGCGAAGTGGATCAGAACGACGCGGCCAAGATCATGCCCTTCGTCCGCGAGCACCTCGACCTGTGTCCCGGCTGCTGTGAGGAATACGAAGCCCTGCTCGATATCCTGAGCAAGACCTCAAAAAACTAAGTATTCGTTCAAAAGTATTTTTACGAAAATATGCTCCAAGCGGCGGCTGGAGCGGGTTGTTATTTTGTAAATGCAGATCGGCGTGGGTCTTCGCGGAGCATCCTGCCAAGGGTCGACCCCGCCGAGACACGACCGAAGGTCTTCCTCATTCCTGCCCACATCTAACTACACATCATGATTGAGTCCACAGCAGCGTGGCTGCGATAGCGTTCCAGGTAAAAAGTAGCGCGGCTGGAGTGGGTTGTTATTTTGTAAAGAATTTCGATTGACCACTTAGATGAATAAGAAGATCGCCCTGTGACATCACAGGGCGATTATTTTTACTCGTGGAACAGCTTCTCCCCGGCCCGCACCGGCACCTTCAGCCGGTTCTCCGGCGGCGTGATCGGGCAGGACCACATCTCGTTGTAGGCGCAGTAGGGATTGTAGGCCAGGTTGAAATCGACAAAGAAGCGGTTGCCCGGCAGGGCCTCCGGCTCGAGGTAGCGCCCGGCGGGATAGGTCTCCTTGCCGGACAGCGAATCCACGAACGGCAGGAAGTAGCCGTGCTCGTTGCGGTAGATCGTCAGCTCGGCCTCCTCGCCATCCACCTGGAAGCGGAACCTCCCGTGGCGGACGTAGGTCTGCACGCCGCCGGTCGAGGTCTGCATCTCCATCGGCTGCTGGTCCTTCAATGGCTCGACCAGCACCTCCAGGCGCAGGTCTTCGTTCTCCGGGAAATACTGCAAGCCGGCAAATCCCAGCCGCTGCTCCGGCGTCAGCGGGCTTTGCGGGTGGCGCTGAAAGAATTCATCCTTCTCGGCTCGATACTCGCTCAATTCACTCATGCAGCCTCCATTGGTCTCTCTCCTAGACCGGAAGTGGTCGGGAAATCTTACAAACCGGAATCATGTCATCCTGAGCGACTGAAGGATCTCCTTCACGCCGTACGAGATCCTTCAGTCGCGTGGGAGCGCTCCTTCAGGATGACATTAAATTACATGTCATCCTGAGCGTAGCGAAGGATCTCCTGCTTGACCCACGAGACCCTTCGTTCGCGTGGGAGCGCTCTCTCAGGGTGACATTAAATTACATGTCATCCTGAGCGTAGCGAAGGATCTCTACCACGCCGTACGAGACCCTCACCTGCACCGAGCGCAGGCCGTTTCGCCCCGGCGGGCTCTCGGCCCGAACGGGGTACGGTGTCGGTCGCGCGGGAACGGTCCCTCACACCGCCCCGGTGCCTTTCGGGGGGGTGACATGAAATTGGGCATTAATAAAGCCCCGTTTCAAAGCTCTTGCGAATTCACCCGTCTTATGCTATCGTTATTTCAGAGTATTCCACTTCATGACCCTTCCATCCAGGACCGTACTGATCATCGAAGACGAAGCCGATGCCGCTGAGCTCTTTGCCGAAATGATGCGAGTCAGCGGCTTTCACGTGTTAAAGACCACCAACAGCGCCCCGGCCCTGTCCATGATGAGCGCCAACAAACCGGACGTGGTTATCCTGGATATCATGATGCCCGAAACGTCGGGGCTGGACATCCTGCGCCAGATGCGCCGGGACCCGGAGCTGGCCGGCGTCCCCGTGGTTGTGGTCTCTGCCAAGAGCATGCCCGCCGACATCAAGAACGGGATGGAAGCCGGCGCCTCCACCTACCTCACCAAGCCGGTCGGCTTCCTGGAATTGAAGGAGGCCGTCGAAAAGGCCATGGGCATCCAGGCAGGCTAACCCTTCTCGATGAGCATGCTGCGCGCCTTCATTGCGGTGGAGATCCCGGCGGAGATCCAGCAAAACGTCTACAAACAGACCGCGGCCTTCCGCAGGGGGATCGAGAGTCTCGTCCGCTGGGTGCCCGCCCACAACATGCACCTGACGCTGAAGTTCCTCGGGGATGTATCGCCCAACAACCTGGAATTCCTGGTGCAGATGCTGCGGAACGAGGCCGCCCTGGTCCCCGCCTTCGACATCCACCTGGCCGGGCTCGGATCCTTTCCCAACCTGAGGCGGCCGCGCGTCCTCTATGTGGGCATCCAGGCCCCGGCCGCGCTCGATGCGCTGCAGCGAGGGATCGAAGCCGCGTCCCGCAGGCTGGGCTACGAAGCGGAGGAGCGTCCCTTCTCCGCTCACCTGACCCTGGGGCGGCTGCGCCAGAACGCCACGGCCGTCGAACAGCAGCAGATCCGCCGCGCCCTCGAAGGCACACAGGTTGACGTATTCGGCACAGCCCGGGTAGACTCGCTGCATCTCTACAAAAGCGACCTAAACCCGGGCGGCTCGATCTATACCCGGCTGCACTCTGCACCCCTGAAGAAGCAGTAAGTATGGCTTTCTTATTATCACTTGACAAACTGAAACAATGTCATCCTCCCGAAGGACGCCGGGACGGTGTGAGCGTAGCGAAGGATCTCTATCCCAGAAAGTACGAGACTCTTCGGTCGCGTAGGGGCGCTCCCTCAGAGTGACATAAATGTGGACGTTGAGAAAGCCATACAGCAGTAACGTCAACTCAACGGTTCCGTTAGGATTCGTATACCCACAATTTTCGAGGTGATCCCTGAACGCATTAGAACTTGCCCATAAAATCATCGAAGCCCTGGAGGACAGAAAGGGCGAAGATATCCTGCTGCTCGACATCAAAGACATCGCATCGTTTACCGACTACTTCGTCCTGTGCAACGGCACCAGTGACCGCATGCTCGACGCGCTGGCCAAGGGCGTGCTGGAAGCCACCAAAAAGGACTACAAGAAAAAAGGCCGGGTCGAAGGCCAGTCCGGCGAAGGCTGGCTGGTCCTCGACTATGGCGATGTCGTCGTGCATCTCTTCTCCCCGGACATGCGCGAATACTACGACCTCGAAGAGCTGTGGAGCGATGGAAAGGTGCTCCTGCGGGTGCAGTAGCTGCTGCCCGCAAAGTACAGCTCCCAAATGCGCTATACCCGCGTCCTTGTAAAATTGAGCGGCAGCGCCATTGCCGGTGACAAGGAATGGGGCTTTTCTCCCGGGGCGCTGAACCACATTGCCGATGAAGTATTGAAGCTTCACGATCTGGGCGTGCAGGTCAGCGTGGTGGTGGGCGGAGGCAATATTTTCCGTGGCGAGCTGGGAGAGCAGTGGGGCATCGAGCGCGCCGAAGCCGACAACATCGGCATGATCGCAACCGTGGCCAACAGTTTGATGTTAAGGGGTGTCCTGAAATCACGGGGGAACGCCGATGTCCGGGTGATGACGGCTATTCCGATCAACACGGTGGCTGAGCCTTTCATCCGCCTGCGGGCGATCCGCCACCTGGAACACGGCCATATCGTCATCCTGGCCGCCGGGACGGGGAATCCGTACGTTACGACGGATTATCCATCTGTCCAGCGGGCTCTGGAGCTGCAGGCCGAGGCGATCCTGGCGGCAAAGAATGGCATCGACGGGATCTATAGCGCCGACCCGCGCCGTGACGCCACGGCCCGGCGCTATATGCAGATCAACTACGATACGGTCCTGCGTAAGAACCTGCGGGCGCTCGACCAGTCGGCTGTCCTGTTAGCCCGCGATCACACGCTGCCCATTCACGTATTCGATTTCGATACCCCCGGAAGCATGGGCCGGATCTGCAATGGCGAGGATGTGGGAACCCTGATCAGCAGCAGCGGGGATGTACTGGCGGAGTAAGGAAGAGTATGTCACCCTCCCGAAGGCCGTCTCGCCCCGTCGGGCTCTCGGCCCGAACGGGGACACACCTGCACCCACCGCAGGCCGTTTCGCCCCGGCGGGCTCTCGGCCCGAACGGGGTGCGGTGTCGGGACGATGTGAGCGACAGCGAAGGATCTCCTCTTGACCGTACGAGATGCTCCCCGGCATACCCCGCCGGGGCAGGTCGGTCGCGTTGATGCGCTCCCTCACACCGTCCCGAAGCGGTGTCCTTCGGGAGCATGACATGAAAAAGAGTTTGAGGAGATCTTGTGAGAAGTATACATGACGCCCTGTCAGGCAATTCACGTTAATTAGAATAAACTACCAATGAAGCCGCATTCCATCGCAGTCCTGCAGGCCCTCTTTGTCGTCTTCCTGTGGGCCACATCCTGGGTGTTCGTCAAGATCGGGCTGCAGGACATACCGCCGGTGACCTTTGCGGGACTGCGCTATTTCCTGGCCTTCCTCTGTCTGCTGGCGGTTTTGCTTTTCAACCGCTCGAGAAGCGAGCTGAAGCAGCTCTCGAGGAGCGACTGGCTGCGCTTCATCCTGCTCGGCGTCCTGCTGTATGCCGGCACCCAGGGAGCGGTCTTCGTCGCGCTGGATTATCTCCCGGCCGTGACCGTCAACCTGCTGTGGAGCTTCAGCAGTGTTGCGATCGCGCTGCTGGGAGCGGCGCTGCTGTCGGAGCGGCCGCGGGCTGTGCAGTGGCTCGGCATGAGCCTGGCGGTGCTGGGGGCGGTCATTTATTTTTATCCGGTCGATATCCCCCGGAACCAGACGCTCGGCCTGGTCGTCGCCTTTGCCGGGGTGCTGGCCAATGCCTTCGCCTCGATCCTGGGCCGGGACATCAACCGCCTCAGCCGGCACAGTCCGCTGGTCATCACGGTGATCAGCATGGGTGTGGGCTCGGCCCTGCTCCTGGCTGGTGGCATTGCCGTCGAACCAGATCCAACATTCGATCTGCGAAGCTGGGGCATTGTGCTCTGGCTGGCCCTGGTCAATACGGCGTTTGCCTTCACCCTGTGGAACCACACCCTGCGCACCCTGACCGCCATGGAATCAGGCATCATCAACGGGACGATGCTGATCTGG